>JBAUMB010000078.1:0-2094 GCA_049578465.1 Anaerolineales bacterium | reverse complement strand
GGGGATTGTCAAGCAGACGATGTCATTGCGAGCGTTTTATGCGAAGCAATCTCAGCGTGTGATATATAAATCCGCCTCTTCTCTTGACCCAAGCCTGCAACCGCACTACAATGCTTGCCTATGTTTGAATCATTAACCAATCGACTCAACCAGGTCTTTGATCAGCTTCGACGCCGCGGAAAATTATCCGAAGCGGATGTGGACGCCGCGATGCGCGAAGTGCGTCTGGCTTTGTTGGAAGCAGACGTTCATTTTAGCGTCGTCAAAACATTCATCGCACGCGTGCGTGAACGCGCCGTCGGTGCGGAAGTATCAAGGGCATTGAATCCTGGACAGCAAATCATCAAGATCGTCAACGAAGAATTGATCACGACCCTCGGCGAACCTGCGCCGTTGAATCTTTCGGGTCCGAAGCCGCGCATGATTATGCTCGTTGGCTTACAAGGCTCAGGCAAGACAACAGCCGCGGGCAAGTTGGCGCGCTTGCTTCGATCAAAAGGCGAGCGTGTGATGATGGTTGCCGGCGATCCATATCGTCCAGCGGCAGTGCAGCAATTGCAACAACTCGGCGAGCGGATTGATGTTCCAGTTGAATCGGATTTGAATCTTAAGCCGCCGGAGCTTGCCAAGCACGCGTTCGAGAAAGCGGATAAGGGTGGATTCGGCGTCGTGATTTTGGACACCGCTGGTCGGTCGCAGTTGGACGCGGAATTGATGAACGAGTTAAAGTCCATTGCCTCGAAGGTCACGCTGGTTGAAACGTTGCTCGTGGTCGATTCGATGATCGGTCAGGAAGCGTTAAACATCGCACAAGGCTTTCGAGATAACGTGTCCATCACCGGTTTGATTCTTACAAAGATGGATGGTGACTCACGCGGCGGCGCGGCGATTTCGATTCGATCCGTGACCGGCGTGCCGATCAAGTTTATCGGCACGGGCGAAAAACTTGACGCGCTCGAAACGTATGATCCGGCTCGGCTGTCGTCGCGCATTTTGGGAATGGGCGACATGATCGGCTTGATCGAAAAAGCCGAAGCCGCCTTCGATCAGCAGACCGCGCAAAAGAGCGCCGAGCGTATGATGAAGGGACAGTTCACGCTCGAAGATTTTTTGGAGCAGATGAAGCAGATGAAAAAGATGGGACCGCTTTCGCAGATGATGGACATGCTGCCCGGACAGTTTGGGCAAGCCGCGCGTCAGGCGGACCCGAAAGACATCGAGAAAAACATGAAGCAGTCGGAAGCCATCATCAGCTCGATGACGATCAAAGAACGCCGCAACCCGGATGTGTTGAATGCCTCACGCAGACGGCGCATCGCGGCTGGCTCCGGCACGGATGTGCAGGATGTGAATAAATTGATCAAGCAATTCCGCGAAGCGCAGAAGTTGATGAAGACGTTGCAGAAGACGGGTGGAAGAGGATTGGGGAATTTGTTTGGATGAGCGAAGATGTCCAGTGCACGCTTTGTTCGGCGGCGGTTTTTTACAAATACTTATTAATGGCTACTTTCATAGCCTCCATTGTTACTGTTTCTATTGTTCTCAAAGTAAAATCACGTACTTTATCCCAATTTAGCAGTTCTTTCTCTTGAATAGAGTTTATGGCTTCACGTAATATAAGAGATGAAAGGCTCGGTTTTTCTTTTGTTTCGACAATTAGACCGAGTTTAGAAAGTTTCCAGAAAAGCATTTCGTCTTTAGCCGAAGAAGGCTTTTTACCATCTGATATTTTTTTCAGTAATAATAATGCCTCTGCGTCTAAGTGATTGAGCAAATAATTTATGTGAAAATTATTGAGCGAATAAATTGCTTGAGGTATAACTTTTGTAAACGCTTGTTTTCTGGTACTTTGGTTTGAAGAACGGAAATCATTATCGTTCATTAAGTACAGACCAGCAGACTGAAGGAAAAACGGAAAATTTCCGAATATATCCATTAAGAAGTGGCATTCCCCTTCTGTTAAAATGTTTCCGCTTTTTTGTGATAGGGTCGTTAGCATTTCGATGGCTTCATTTTCAGTAAACAACCCTAAATAATCAATGGAAAAAATGTTATACCAAGAAGAACCAGGTGAAGAGATTTGAACAGCAGTAG
>JBAUMB010000077.1:0-8924 GCA_049578465.1 Anaerolineales bacterium | reverse complement strand
GCTATAACGTTTTGTTCCCGATGGGCTTCGATGCGTTCGGCTTGCCCGCCGAAAATGCGGCGATCAAAGACGGCGTCCACCCGATGAAACGCACCTTCCAAAACATCGAGCGGATGCGTACGCAAATGAGATCGATGGGCACCATGTTCGATTGGGAACGCGAGGCAGTCTCAGCCGAACCGGAATATTATAAGTGGACTGAATGGTTTTTCATCCAGTTATATAAACACGGTTTGGCGTATCGCAAAATGTCCGCGGTGGATTGGTGTCCGAAGGACAACACCACTTTGGCGCGCGAACAAGTCATCGGAGAGAACCGTGTCTGCGAACGATGCGGCACGCCAGTCATTAAAAAGAATCTGGAGCAATGGTTCTTCCGCGCTACAAAATATGCGGATGAATTATTGCGCTTCGATGAGATTGATTGGCCAGAGCGCGTCAAGACTCTACAAACCAATTGGATTGGACGAAGTGAAGGCGCCTCGGTCATTTTCAAGACCGAGGCTGGAGACCCGATAGAAATCTTTACAACTCGTCCCGATACGTTGTGGGGCGCGACCTTCATGGTTTTCTCGCCGGAACATTCGCTGGTGGATAAAGTCACCACGCCCGAACAACGCGAAGCAGTCAACGCATACAAGACTCAATCTGCGCGCCAATCGGATATCGAGCGCGAAGCCGTGGATAAGGAAAAGACCGGTGTGTTCACCGGAGGCTATGCGATCAATCCTGTTAATCAAGCGCGCATCCCAATTTGGATCGCGGATTATGTATTGATGTCGTATGGAACCGGCGCGATTATGGCTGTTCCTGCGCACGATGAACGCGACTTTGCCTTCGCGCGTAAATATGGATTGAAAATCATTCCAGTGATTCAACCCGAAGATCGGGCCCCCCACCAGCTCCCCCCAAATTCAGAGAATTTGGGGGGAGAGAAAGAGGGGGGCGAAATGCAGGTTGCTTATGTTGGTGCGGGCGTAATGGTTAACTCCGCTCAATTTAACGGAACCAAAGTCAATACCGAAAAAGGCAGAAAGAATCCGGGCATCAGCAAAGTGATCGATTGGCTGGCTGCTCAAGGCGTTGGAAAGGAAGCGGTCAATTATCGTTATCGCGATTGGTTGATCTCGCGTCAGCGTTATTGGGGTGCGCCGATTCCAATGATCCATTGTGAAAAGCATGGATGGAATCCCGTGCCGGATGATCATCTGCCAGTATTATTGCCTGAAGACGTTGAATGGAAACCGACGGGCGAATCGCCATTGAAATTGCATCCAACATGGAAGAATACAACCTGTCCCATTTGCGGCGAACCCGCCACTCGTGAAACCGACACGATGGATACCTTCATGTGCTCATCGTGGTATCACCTGCGTTATCTGAGTCCGCATTACGATAAAGGTCCGTTCGATGAAGAAGAATATAACTATTGGATGCCTGTGGACACCTACACGGGCGGCATCGAACATGCCACCATGCATTTACTGTACACGCGCTTCTTCCATAAAGCCTTGCGCGATATGGGCATCACCGAAGGCAACGAGCCGATGATGCAGTTACGAAATCAGGGCATGGTGCTGGCGGAAGATCACAGCAAAATGTCGAAGAGCAAAGGCAATACGGTCGCGCCGGATGTGTTGGTGAAAAAATATGGAGCCGATACCGTGCGCGCTTACATCATGTTCTTTGCGCGTTGGGAAATGGGCGGACCGTGGGATTCAAACGGCGTCGAAGGGACATCGCGTTGGATTCGACGCGTGTGGAACTTATTCACGGAACAGACTCCGCCCGGAGCGGCTTCCGATGAAACAAAAAAGAATCTACGCCGCAACGTTCATCAAACATTGAAACACATTACGCGCGACTTTGAGAACTTCCAATTTAACACGGTGGTTTCATCGCTGATGGAACTGATGAACGAAATGTATAAAGCACGCGAAGCCGGCGCCGCTGGAAGCGCCGAATGGAATGAAGCCACTGAAATCTATTTGAAGATGCTGGCTCCGGTTGCGCCGCACATCGCTGAAGAGTTGTGGACGAATTATTTGCATAAGCCGTATTCGATCCATAAACAGTTATGGCCTAAAGTGGATGAAGAAGCTGTAAAGGAAGACACGATCGAGATTCCGGTTCAGGTCAATGGCAAGGTGCGAGATCGAATCATCGTCACAGTCGAGGCGAGCGAAGAAGAGATCAAATTTGCGGCGCTAGCTTCTGAAGCCGTGAAAAAATATTTGGAAGGCAAAGAGCCGAAGAAAGTGATCGTGGCGCAGAAGAGATTGGTGAGTGTGGTGGTGTAAAAGAAACGGGTTGGACAATATATTTATATTGTCCAACCCTGAGTTGCGCTGATTCCATAGAGAATCAAAACCGTTCGTCACTCTAGTTTTATAGCACATGGTAATTGGATATTTAGGCAGTTTATGCTATGATTATCCTGGATATGAATCTTTTATAATTGCTTTTGGTGATTATGACGTTGAAAACTGAAACTGATCTATTGAGAGCTGCCAGGAATCTGAATAAGGAAGCACTGACAGAGATCTTTGACTGCTATTCGGTCGAGTTATATAACTATGCGTTGCGCATGTATCGGAACCCCTTGGTTGCAGATCAAGTTGTGGGAGAGGTATTTGCAAAATTTCTGGATCAATTGGCGGCAGGGAATGGGCATGATAACCATCTGCGCTCCTGCCTCTATCGAATAACTTATCACCTCATGGCAGACGAGATGCAATTTTCCAATCAATCAAAAACATTTGAATCTCTTGAGCATGTGGAAGGAGATGGACACAAATCAGCAATGGGGTTGAAGTACAAAATATTATTGGATGCTCTGCCGTTAACCGCCAAGAATGATCTGACAGAAGAGCAGCGCCATGTGATTATTTTGCGCTTTCTCGAAGGATTTAGCCTGCATGAAACAGCAGATATTATTGGAAAAGATGTTAATCATGTCAAGGCTCTTCAAAATCAAGGAATCACAAATTTACGCAAGATTCTTGGATCGAAGGTTAACTAGTGAAATCGAGTCTTTCTCCACAAGATCAAGAAATCATCCGGCGGCTGCAGAGCTTGAAATCTTTTGACGCCGAATACCCTCTAGATTTGCTGTCTGCGAGGCGATCCGCTTTCATCAATCGGATCAATCAGCCGAAAGAAGCTAGTGTTGAGGCACAACGCCCGCAAGATCAAGATATTATTAAACTTCTTATAAATCTGTCCTCCTTGGATCGTAATTATCCTCCAGAGTTGTTGGCTACGATACGGTCGGTTTTCGTCAGCAGGATTATAGAGTTGGAAAAGACTAGCAATAAGGAGAGCCGGTCCCCGCAAGATCAAGAGACTATTAAACTTCTCTTAGATTTGAACTCTCTCGATTTGAATTATCCTCTAGAATTGTTAGCCGCGAGACGAGTCGCTTTCGTTGATGAGATCGCCCAACAGAAAGATGTTGATATTATCAATCGACCATCGTCGCCGGGCCGCGAAAGCGCGGCATCCCTGCAGAGATTGAAGTCGTTTGCAGCTAATTACTCTCCAAAACTTTTGACCACAAAGTTGTTGGCTTTCATCAACCGGGTTGGACAGCGGAGTAATGCCGGCTTTTCAGAAGTATGGCATTCTGTTATTCAGAATAATTTTTTCCATAAAACAGGCACTCCAACGACTCCAATGACGAGGGCAATACGTATATCATTCATTGTCGCTGGTTTTCTGATTGCTGTATATTTGGGATCTTTGATTTATGGAAATACTGCTCAATTAAAGGAAGTAGTAAATTCCGTATCTCCGCAAAACGCGATTTCCCATACTATTCTGAATTCGGCGTCAGGCAGCGGGGAACTTGCTGCAGCAACGGCTTGTGGACCTGATAGTTCTCCATCCTTTTGTCTGGCAAAAGGGTTTGATAGGCAAGGTTCAAATTGGATCAGCAATAGCGCAGATAGCTGGATCAGAATGGACCTGAATCAATCCACGCTCATCAACTCTGTTGAATTTAGTATGGAAAAGGCGAGCCCGTTTACGATTGCCGTAGCTTTGTCCGATACTACTTCCGCTGACAATGCTAGCAGCCTAGGAAATAGTAGTTATATAAAAGTGTTTGACTCACAACAAGATAGTATTAGCGCGAGCACATCTGTCCCGGGAGGAATAAAGGCCTCTTTTGAGCCGGTCGAAGCTCGATTTGTCAAGATTACATTCGCCAATCTGGGAACAGCCATTAATCAAGTTAAAGTTTTCTCATTGAATCCGTATCCTCGATCAACCAATACATTTAGCATTACCAAGCTGACATCTACGCCGACAGCCGGTATGACTGCCAAACCCACGGATACCACTCTACCAACGTATACTTCACAGCCGTTTGCAACGCCAACAGCCATACCTACGGATACTCCACTGCCAACTGATACTCCGACCTTTGTGCCCACTGACACCCCACTCCCGCCCGATACTGCGACTATCGCTCCGACCGATACCCCACTTCCAACTGACACTCCGGTCATTGCGCCGACAGAGATTCCACTCCCAACGAATACTCCGGCTATCGCACCCACGGATATACCACTCCCGACCGACAACCCAACCGTCGAGATTCCTACAGACGCGCCAACTTCCATGTCCACATCTGGATCATCTAGTCAGGATCAGCCGCCAACAGACGCGCCTTGACCTATCACGAAAGATAATCCTTGTTACACACATAAGTTGTTGATATTGTTCGCAAAAGGGATTGGCCAGCGTGATGATATCAAGAATAGTAAATAGAGAATGGTAATGAAAGCCCCTGAGAGATAAATTCCGCTCAGGGGCGAGTTATTAAGTTAATTTTTCTTCATCGGTAAATTTGCGCTGCAGAAGGGACAATCCGCCGATTGCGGCCCTGTCCATTTGACTTCGTGTCCGCGGATTGGCCCGCCGCAATTGGGGCAGGTTGTGGGCAGAAGCTCAAGGCGGTGTTCGGGCATTGGTGAGTTCGCGATCACCTGCGAGGTCGCGGGTGGTTCCGCTTTTTCAACTGCATCCGGCGCATACTGTCTGATCAGCGCTTCGGCAATACTGCTGACGGCAACCAATATCAGAATGCCCGGCCACCACCAGTCCTTCCAAAACAGGATCGCCATCCCGATCATCCATATCGCTCCGTGAATGGAATGCCAGGTGCCTCTTAACTTTGGCTTGTCTTCATGATCGTGTTTGCTCATAACGAATTCCTTGAAATTAACTAGCCGATGAATCGGTTTTGCTGACCAACTCTTTACAAATTCCCCATAATTTTTCTTCGGACTTTTTATTTCTAAATTCACACGGAAGCTCTTTGCGATCTTGGAAGAACTTATTGCTCACACCTTCCACCTCGGAATCGCTTGCCAGCCAAACGGCGGTCTCTGCACCTTGCGCGCTGGTCCGCCCGCCGGAATATTGAGTCAAGCGCGCGACGAGTTCGGGCTCGGCATTGCGATAAAGTCCGGTCTCGGTGATCAGGCCCGGCGTCATGGCATTGGCGGTCACTCCGCTTCCATCCACGCGCCGCGCTAATGCCCAAGTCAACAAGCGGTCGCAGGCTTTCGATTGAGCATAAGCCTTAAATGATTCAAACTTGCGGCGTTCGAATTGCAGATCGTCGAGGTCAAGATCGCTTGCAAAGCTTGAAGCCACATTGACGATGCGCGCCGGTGTGCTCTTCACCAACATATCACGCAATTCGTGCGTTAGCAAATAATAACCGACCACGTTCGCGGCAAAGGTTAGCTCGATGCCGTCTACGCTGTTGATCTTTGGCAAGGTGCCGCGATTGCCCGCTGCATTATTGATGAGCACATCGAGGCGGCGATATTTTTTATGAAACTCGCGCGCAAACTCGCGAATCGATTTCTGGCTGGAGGTATCGATCTTCATCACAACCAGTTTTGTTGATCCGGTTCGGCGCGTGATCTCAGATGCGGTCTTTTTCCCTTTTTTGATATCGCGGCAGGCGAGAATAATTTCCGCGCCGAGAGCAGCCAATTGCACGGCAATTTCTTCTCCAACGCCGGACGTGGGTCCGGTAATGACGACGCGCTTGCCCTTCATTGAATTCATGGATGCTCCTATCTAAAATTACCAGGCGTAAGCCTCGGGCGCTTCTCCGCCGGGACCGGGCCAAATCTCATCGATCTTCTTCAACTCATCTTTCGAGAACTTGATTTTGAAAGCGCGTAATGCGCCTGTTAATTGGTCTATCGTGCGTGGACCGATGATGGGCGCGGTTACCACAGGATTCTTTAAGAGCCATGCCAACGCCGCGTCTGCGGGGTTCTCGCCTTTGGCTTTGCAGAACTTCTCCCACGCTTCGAGCTTGGGACGCTTCGCTTTAATTTCCTTTTGTTGCTCCGGTCTGGCGCGGCGGCCCTCCTTGATCTTTTGCAGTGCGCCACCCAGCAATCCGCCCGAGAGCGGACTCCACGGGATGAGTCCAAGCCCATAGTCTTTGCAAGCCGGTATCACTTCGAGTTCGACCATGCGGTCATTCAAGCTGTAGAGACTCTGCTCGCTGACGAGTCCCATGAAGTGGCGCGCCTTCGCGGCTTCCTGTGCTTTGGCAATATGCCAGCCTGCAAAGTTCGACGAGCCGACGTATAACACTTTGCCTTGTTGTATCAGCACTTCCATTGCCTGCCAGATTTCTTCCCACGGCGCATTGCGGTCTACGTGATGCATCTGATATAAGTCAATGTGATCGGTATGCAAGCGTTTGAGCGACGCCTCACATGCTTCGCGGATATGCAATGCAGATAGCAGTGATTGATTGGGCCACTCGCCCATGCGTCCGAAAACTTTGGTGGCAATGACCGTTTTCTCGCGTCTTCCTCCGCCCTGAGCGAACCAGCGTCCGACGATGTTTTCCGTAATTCCTTCGCCAATCTTCCAGCCATAGACATTCGCTGTATCGAAGAAGTTGATTCCGAGATCGAGGGCTTTGTCCATGATGGCAAATGAATCTTCATCACTCGTGAATGGACCGAAGTTCATCGTGCCCAAACACAAGCGCGAAACCTTGAGGCCAGTACGGCCAAGTTGTGTGAATTCCATAGTTTTCTCCTTTAGTTGAAAAAACAAGAATGTATTTTCAACTGCAGAGATTATATGCCATCCTGCAATTACGAACATGTCAATCTTCATATTGCTCAGGTGAAGGATTTAAAATCCTGCAAATCAGATACAATCACCATTGTCTATTTTGCCAACCCTCGGAGAGAAAATGGAACAACCTGATCCTAAAAACGATATTGATTCAAATGCAATCGAATCGGCGGTGATGAGTATGTTGCGCGCCTTTGGCGAAGAGCCCGAACGCGAAGGCTTGAAGAATACGCCCCATCGTGTCGCGCGTATGTATCCTGAATTATTGGCAGGCTATCACGTTGACCCGCAGAAACTTATCAATGATGCGATCTTCAGCGTCTCCTATGATGAAATGGTGATCGTACGCGACATCGAGTTTTATAGTCTTTGCGAGCATCACCTGCTTCCATTCATCGGACGCGCTCATGTGGCTTACATCCCCAGCGGAAAAGTGATCGGCCTTTCGAAAATTCCGCGCATCGTGGATATGTATGCCCGCCGCTTGCAGGTGCAAGAGCGCATGACGCGTCAGATCGCCGACTTTATCAACGACCTGCTCCAGCCCCGCGGTGTAGCTGTGGTTGTGGAAGCGATGCATTTATGTACGATGATGCGCGGTGTCCGCAAGCATGATGCGCGCATGACCACCTCTGCCATGCAGGGCGGATTCCGGACGAACAGTGCGACGCGTCAGGAATTTCTGGATAACATCTCGCGCGGCGCAAGCCAGCTCAAGATATAGAAAGTTCTTTGCGCGGCACGATCCAAACCTGACTTTGCAATTGCTCAGAGACTCTCGATAACTTTTCTCCGCTGACAGGATGAACAAAATCGGGAATCAATTCCGCCAGCGGTACGACCACAAAGGCATAAGCCCAAAACTCGATGTTGAACGGCGTTTCATCGAAGAGCACAACGTCAAGGTCAATGGTGCGCGGCGCATTTTTATCCGCATAACGGACGCGGCCTAATTTCGCTTCAATCGGTCTGATGATTTGATCTTTTAAATCATCAGGTTGTAAGTTCGATAGAAATAAAACACAAGCATTCAAAAAATTTGGACCATCCGAGCCGACAGCATGACTTTCCCACGCATTGGAGATAGCTTGCACCTGTCCAGCTTCCTTTAACATTTGAATTGCTTTTGGAAGATGGACTTCAGGCTTGATATTAGAACCCAAACTCAAATAAACGTGATGCAGATCATTCATCGCCGCCGCGCTCGATCTCCACGCCAACCGATTTTGCGAATCGAACCGCTCCGGGCTTTTCGACGCGCACGATCACTTTCTTAATCCCCTTTTGCTCCAAACATAATTTGGCTAAATCATTCGCCAGTGCTTCGACCGTGAGGCGTGCCGCGGTTTCAGCGTGAGCCTGAACTTTCTTTGACAACGCACTATAGTCAACGCAATCCGCAATGTTGTCGGTCTCGGCCGCGCGGCTGGTATCCGTGAAAGCAGTGATGTTGATCAAAATATCCTGCGGCTTCTCGCGTTCCCAATCACGGATGCCGAGGATGCCGCGCACCAATAAATCCTTGATGAAAGTTTTATCCATGTTGACTCCTAAACCAAATGTCGGCCGCCATCTATATGAATGATTTCACCGGTGATATATGCCGGACCTGCCAACAAAAATATCAATGCCTCTTCAACTTCTTTCGCATCACTCCATCGATGGGCTGGTACCTGCTCAATAATTTTTTCACTCGCTGATTCATTCGGGGGCGGGAGAACTGCTCCTAATGCTAATCCGTTGACAGTGATGCGCGGTGCAAGTGCAACTGCCAGAGATTGTGTCATGGCCGCTAG
>JBAUMB010000076.1:0-2444 GCA_049578465.1 Anaerolineales bacterium | reverse complement strand
TGTTGTTGATCAGGACTGACGCCGGGTGCGATCCACAAGCGGATGATCGGTTCCGCAAAAATGGCGACCAGCGCGGCGCCGATGCCGGTCACAATGAAAGCGAGGTTGGCGACGCGTGAAAATAAATTCCATGCGGATTCGCGGCCGCGCAAGGTCAGGGTTTGAGTCAGGACCGGGATCATCGCCATCGCCAGCGCACTGCCCGAAAAGATCGCTACTTCCCAACTCGGCAGAAGATCAGCAAAATAGAAAGCGTCTAATTGAGATGAGAGTTGGAATTGACGCAGGATGATGATGGCGCGCAAAAACGCCAGCAGTTTATCGAGCGTAAAAAAGAATCCGAGCAGGAGCGAGACGCGGGTGAGGAATGATAATTTCTTCATGCTTTGAATCTAAAATGTAGATTTATATTGACCGCCGTCAACGGTCAGCATCACGCCGGTGAGATAGGATGCCGCAGGCGAAAGCAAAAACACTGCCGCGTTCGCGAATTCTTCGGGCTGACCAATTCGCCCGAAGACACTTTTCTGGGCGTCAATGGCGAGTTCCTGTTCGAGGGTTGTTCCGTTCTTTTGGGCGCGGAACGATGCGAGTTCGCGGATGCGATCCGTTTCAATCGTGGCGGGCAAAATCGAATTGAATCGAATCCCTTCACTGCCGAGTTCGAGTGCGAGAGTCTTTGTCAAACCGATCGTGGCGAGCCGCACGCTGTTCGATAAAACCAAATTGGGCAACGGTTGCTTCACCGTATAGGATGTCATCGTCAGCACGCTGGCGGCTTTCGATTTTCGCAAATGGGGCAGTGCGGCGCGGATGAGTCGCACGTGGCTCATGAAAGAAAGATTGACGGCTTTCTCCCACGTGGCTTCATCGAACGATTCGAACGCGCCTGCCGGAGGTCCGCCCGCGTTGGTGACCAGCAGATCGAGTCCGCCAAGAAACTTGACCGCTTGCTCAATAATTTTTTCCGGCACGGACGGATTGCTCACGTCTCCCGCGATACCGGTCACGGACGCGCCGGTTTCTTTAACAATCTTCTCCGCCGCAGCTTTGATCTTTGCCTCATCGCGTCCATTGATTGCGACGCGGCAGCCTTCTTTTGCGAGCAGATGCGCGGTCGCATAACCAAGTCCGCGTGATGCGCCGATGACCAGCGCACGTTTATCTTTCAATCCTAAATCCATGTTGTCTCCTTTTCATGCAACCCTTTGTTCGAAATCACAGGAGATTGCTTCGCTTGGTCTCGATACAGCGGAAGAACGCCGCTTACTCGACCATCGCTCGCAATGACATTATAGAATTTCTATCTTTTCATCCATCACATGACCATCTTCCCAATTTGCATGTACCCATTTTGCCACAGATTGCATGGATTGTTGAAGATGCGTTGAGTCGTTTCCAATCACCGCACAGCCAATGACGGCTTCCTGCCATGAGTCCTGCAAATCCATCTCCGCCACTGAGATGTTGAACTCGCGGCGCAGACGCGCGATCAGCGGCTTGATTCGTCCGCGCTTTTCTTTGAGCGAGGAACAAGCTGGAAGATGGAGATGAATGGTGAGGGTGGCAAGCATTATTCTGTTGTTGATTGACCTAAGCTATTTGCTTTTCTTGAATGCCAAGTGTGTGATTTTATTTCACCATTATCAAATATTCTCACAACATCAAATCTAACTCTACCATCTTCGATGGCTTTGGCGATTGCGCGCTGAGAGCTGGAAAGACCTGCATCAGCGTGTTTTATATCGAGAATTACTACTTCAATTGTGTTTGGGTCAGCTCCATTATCTTTATTCGCTGTGTATCCATCGAAAACTACATAATCTATCGGGTCTCCTAAAAATCTTGCATCGGCGGGAAGGAATTTAAAACCTGGTAGAAGTGGAGCCATCTGTTCAGCCATCTTCCCTTTTAATGTATTTCGGCTTTGATCAACGCTTTGTTTTCGTGCTTGTTCAATATCAAGAGTATGTTGTTGCTGTAAAGCTGAGATTTTTTGTTCATAATTTTGTATTAATCTCTCTTTATCCACTTGGGATGTTTTTGATCTGCCCCGAATAAATAAGTAAACTAAAACTGCTCCTACGATCACCCCAACAATGATTCCAAAAAACATTCCGACGATGATATCCATTCTGCCTCCTTATTGTTGTTAGATTTATACAGCCTTGTTATACCTGTTTGATTCGACTAAAATGATTTCCAATGAACACCGAAACCGCCTATAACTCTGCTCTCGATTATCTCTATTCCTTCGTAGATTATAGCCTCAAACATTCGTCCGAGCTTGCCAAAGCCGATTTCAACCTCGACCGTATGCGCGCTCTGATGATTGAGCTTGGCAATCCCGAAACAAAATATCCCATCATTCATGTGGCTGGGACGAAGGGCAAAGGTTCGGTCTCCGCGTTGTGCGCCTCGGCTTTGCAAACCGCTGGTTATAA
>JBAUMB010000075.1:0-49799 GCA_049578465.1 Anaerolineales bacterium | reverse complement strand
ATCAGGCAAATGAGGAAATATTACACTAAGGCTTGATATCTGAACCGGTTGAATCAAAAGCGTCAACCCCATTTTATTACAAAATTGCAAGCAAGAAGACGCTCAAGTTGATATATACTTTTAATGTACGATGTAAAACCATTATCTAAAATCCCAAAAGGATTCCAAGAGGCAACACAAGCGCATGGAAACAGTATTCACAACGGCAACAGACAAACCAGTTGAGACACAAGAAACCCTGTTGGAGCATTGGGTCCGCGTAATGGAAGCCCGTGATATCGAGACCAAAGGGCATACCTACCGCGTGACCGGCATCTCTGTCCGTTTGGCTTCAGCGTTAGGCTTGAAAGATGAGGCATTGCTGAACGTTCGTAACGGCGCGCTGCTCCACGATATCGGCAAGTTAAATGTTTCAGATTCCATCTTGCATAAGAAAGAACCGCTTAATCAAGCGGAGATGAGAATTGTTCGAACCCATCCAAAGATGGCTTACGATATGTTAAAGCATCTGGGTTTTCCCGAGCCGGTGCTCGAGATCCCATATTGTCATCACGAGAAGTGGGATGGAACCGGCTATCCGCGTAGTCTGAAAGACGAGCAGATTCCGTTTTCGGCACGGCTCTTTGCGATCGTAGACGTGTATGATGCAATGACATCGAATCGTTCCTACCGCGCAGCCATGCCGCGTGAGGATGTTCTGCTCTATTTGAGATATCAGAAGGCTCGGCATTTCGATCCAAAAATCGTAGACGTGTTCCTGAGCCTCATTGCCACAGATTGATACGAACGATCAGCTCGAAAGCATTAAAGTGAGTGGGGGAGAAGGCAAAAAGATACCGAAGCAAGCGAATCAGGAAATATTATATTGAGATTAGATGATGAAGTTTGCTATTTAAGTTGAAGTAGAGTATAACTATCACTGCATCCGCGACTAAAGCGGATCCCAAGACAAATAGACTTTCCCGCAGATAAATATTTCATCCTATCTTTCCGTAATTGGTAGAGGCCCCGTCTTGGCGGCCTCTTTGCGTATTATTACCGGTGTTTCGTACAACCAAATAAGGGGGGTTGTTTGGAGAAGGAGCAGTTGGATATGGAACAGAATTCACTTTCGATCATCAAGCGGGTGGCTTTCATCGGCAATTACCTGCCGCGTCAGTGCGGCATCGCCACCTTTACCACTGATCTGTGCGAGGCGATTGCGGATGAATATAAAGGCACATCCGCAATCGCTTTGCCGGTCAACGATATTGAAGCGGGCTACGATTATCCATCCCGCGTCCGCTTCGAGTTGACCGAGAAGAACATCGACTCCTATCGCCGCGCCGCCGATTTTCTCAACATCAATAACGTCGACATGGTCTCGCTGCAGCATGAGTATGGCATCTACGGCGGCCGGGCTGGTAGTTACATTCTGGTGCTTCTGCGTGAACTGCGTATGCCGATCGTCACGACTCTGCACACCATCTTGCGCGACCCCGACCCCGGTCAGCGCCGGGTGCTGGAAGAAATCGCGTCGCTCTCGGCCCGTTTGGTGGTCATGAGTGAGCGCGGCGCAAAATTCCTGCGAGAGATTTATCACATCCCGGCCGAGAAGATCGATCTGATCCCGCACGGCATTCCCGATGTGCCTTTTGTGGATCCAAGTTTTCATAAAGATTTGTTCGGTGTGGAAGGCAAGACCGTTTTGTTAAGCTTCGGCTTGCTCTCTGCTAATAAAGGCATTGAGAACGTCATTTCGGCCCTGCCCGCGATTCTAGCCAAATATCCGAACGTGGTGTATATCGTGCTCGGCGCCACGCATCCGCAAGTTCTGCGCAACGAAGGCGAAACATATCGCTTATCCCTGCAATGGCTGGCTCAGCAAAAGGGCGTGGAAAGCAACGTGATCTTCTACAATCGCTTTGTGGCTTTGGATGAACTTGTGCAGTTCATCAGCGCTGCAGATATTTACATTACGCCGTATCTCGATGAGGCGCAGATCACCTCCGGTACATTGGCTTATACATTGGGAGCAGGTAAGGCCGTCATTTCCACGCCTTATTGGTATGCGGAAGAAATGCTGGCTGATGATCGCGGCGCACTGGTCCCATTTCGCGATCCGCAAGCTCTGGCCGCACAAGTGATTGATCTATTGGATAATGAGTCGAGGCGTCACGCCATGCGCAAGCGCGCTTATATGTTTGGACGCGACATGATCTGGCCACAAGTGGCTCGCCGTTATATGCAGAGCTTTGAACGCGCCCGCGCCGAGCGCCGTCATTTCGCGCAAGCCGAGTTCGTGGTCAAACCATTGGATCGACGTCCGCAGGAACTGCCGCCTCTCAAATTAGATCACCTGCATCATCTAACGGATCAAACCGGCATCCTGCAGCATGCCACCTTCACTACTCCCAATTATCGCGAAGGTTATACCACGGATGATAATGCGCGCGCATTGATGGTCAGCGCGCTGCTCGAAGAGTTGGGAAATAAGGATGCCACTCAATTAGCAACCCGTTACCTAGCGTTCCTTTGGTATGCTTTCAATAACGAGGCGACTAGCTTTCGCAACTTTATGGATTACCAGCGCCAGTGGCTCGAGGAAAGCGGCTCGGATGATAGTCATGGCCGCGCCTTATGGGCGCTGGGCACAGTCTTAGGCCGCTCGAACACGCCGACCCTGCACAATATGGCGGGCCGAATTTTCGAACAGTCATTGCTTGGGATTCTGAAGACAACCAGCCCGCGCGCTTGGGCTTTTGCATTGATCGGCATCCACGAATATCTTGGACGCTTTGCCGGTGACCGCCGCGTCGGTCAGGTGCGCGATGAATTGGCCGGCCGTTTGCTGGCGCTTTATCAGAATAACAATTCGGATGAGTGGCACTGGTTCGAGCAGGGGCTGACGTATTGCAATGCAGCGCTGTCACATGCCATGCTATTATGCGGCGAGTCGATGCTGAATTCAGAAATGACTGAAGCCGGATTCGAGTCACTGCGCTGGCTGGCTGATCTTCAACGTGCGGATGTTGAGGCGGGACATTTTGTCCCGATCGGCTCGAACGGTTTTTATCCGCGCGGCGGCGAACGTGCACGTTTTGATCAGCAGCCGATTGAAGCCCAAGCTATGGTCTCTGCTTGTCTCGAGGCTTATCGGCTTACAGGCGAAAAAGATTGGCGCAAAGAAGCGCGGCGCGCCTTCGAGTGGTTCCTCGGGCGCAACGATTTGAACCTTCCGGTATACGACCCGACTACGGGCGGCTGTCGCGATGGTTTGCATCCGGATCGGCCAAACGAGAATCAGGGTGCTGAGTCTACGCTAGCTTTTCTTCAGGCTTTGCTGGAATTAAGGCTGGCAGAAAATTTTATAAGGATTGATGAACATAATCAAAATGAACAATCAACTTTCGGAACTCATTCATCGCAACAAGCTGAACCCTATCCTGACCGCCGAAAACTGGCCGTATCAGATCAATAGCGTATTCAACCCTGGAGCCACATTACTAGCGGATGGAACTACGTTATTGTTGTGCCGCGTAGAAGATCGACGCGGGCTTTCTCACTTATGCGCGGCGCGTTCCGCGAATGGCATGGACTGCTGGCAGATTGATGCCCAGCCGACTATGGCTGCTGATCCAGAACATTTCCCCGAGGAAGCTTGGGGCATCGAAGATGCGCGCATCACTTATGTGCCTGAGTTGAGTCAGTTTGCCGTTGCTTATACTGCTTATGGACATGGCGGTCCCGGTGTCGCTTTAGCGCTCACCAAGGATTTTATCCACTTTGAACGTTACGGCGTCATCATGCAGCCGGAAGATAAGGACGCGTGTCTTCTGCCGCGTCGGATTAATGGACACTGGGCATTGATCCATCGCCCGGCCAGTGTGGCGTCTGCAAATATGTGGATCTCCTTTTCCGAAGATTTGCGAAATTGGGGAAATCATAAAATTATGCTCGAAGCTCGTCTCGGCGGCTGGTGGGATGCGAATAAGATCGGCCTTGCCGCTCCGCCAATCGAGACCCCACAAGGTTGGTTGGTGCTATATCACGGCGTGAAGCTGAATTCGGCGGGTGCGATTTACCGAATAGGCTTGGCCTTGTTTGACTTGAACGCGCCCGACCACTGCTTGAAACGCGGCGACGAATGGGTATTTGACCCCGAAGAACCATATGAGAGACATGGGGATGTGGATAATGTTATCTTCCCATGCGGCTATACTCTTGCGGCTGATGGCGATACCCTGCGCTTATATTATGGCGCGGCGGATACAAGCATTGCGATGGCCACTGCCAGTGTTAAGGAATTGCTTGAATGGCTTGACAAACATGGCTAAGGCAGAACTGCTTGCTTGATATTGGCGTGTTGCAGATAATAAAACAAACTCCCGTTGATGATAACGGGAGTTTGTTTTATATAAAAGCTTGATCAACGTCGTTGGTTGCCGCTACTGTGACCGCCGCGATCTCCACCGCGTCCTGAGCCTGACGAAGGACCATTTCGGTCACCGCTGCGACTGCGATCACTGCCACCGGGCCGCGGTCCGCTCTTGCGCTGATCTTTCCCGCGCGCTTCTTCCGCGGTCCAGCCTTCCAGCACGGCTTGACGTGACAAACGAATCTTGCCTTGTGGGTCGATGTCGGTGACCATCACAGTAATTTCATCTCCCATATTGACGATGTCTTCAACTTTATTCACGCGCTCGCTGTCGAGTTGCGAGATGTGCACCATGCCGTCCACACCCGGCAGGATTTCCACGAAGGCACCGAAGTCTGCGATGCGAACTACTTTGCCAGTGTAAATATTTCCGACGACGGCCGATTCGCCCAGCGATTCGACGCGCTCTTGCGCTTCTTTCGCGCCTGTGCCATCAGTGGATGCAATATAAACCGTGCCGTCTTCTTCGATGTCAATCTTCGTGCCGGTCTCTTCTTGCAAGGCGCGGATATTCTTTCCGCCGGGTCCGATCAACGCGCCGATCTTGTCCACTGGAATTTTCACTGTAATAATGCGCGGAGCGAACGGCTTAAGTTCGGCGCGCGGCTTGTCGAGTACAGCTAACATTTTTTCCATGATCGACATGCGCGCGATCTTGGCTTGTGCGAGCGCTTCCTTCATCATCTGTGCGCTCAAGCCGCTGATCTTGATGTCCATTTGCAAAGCTGTAATGCCTTGCGCGGTGCCGGCCACTTTGAAATCCATATCGCCGAGATGATCTTCTGTGCCTTGAATATCTGTCAGGATCTTATAACGACCGGTATCGTCGGTGACGAGTCCCATCGCCACGCCGGAAACTGGCGCCTTGATCGGAACGCCTGCATCCATCAATGCCAGCGTCGAACCACAGACCGAGCCCATTGAGGTCGAGCCATTGGATGATAAGGCTTCGGACACAACGCGGATCGTGTATGGGAATGACTCTTCTGCTGGGATGACCGGTTCGAGCGCGCGTTCAGCCAGCGCACCATGCCCAACCTCGCGGCGGCCCTGGCCTCGAAGTTGCTTAACCTCGCCTGTGCTGAACGGCGGGAAGTTGTAATGATGTATGTAGCGTTTCGAGTCAACGGGGGACAGGTTATCGAGTTCCTGCGCTTCGCCCAAAGTGCCGAGCGTTGCGAAAGATAAAACTTGAGTCTCGCCGCGAGTAAACAGACCGCTTCCATGTGCGCGCGGTGAAACGCCGACTTCGCACCAGATTGGGCGGATCTCTGTTGGAGTACGGCCATCGGGACGTTTGCCTGCGCTTAAGATTCTTTCGCGCACAATCTTATGTTCGGATTCACTGAACGCAGATTGAACATCACTCTTCGATGGCGAAGTTGCATCGCCTTCCACACATAAATCGGCGACAACCTTTGCAAGCAATTCATCCATGCCGCCATAGAATTCTACTTTGCTCAACGGCTTATCGAGAAGTTCGTTCATCGGAGCATTGACGCGCTCAAAAACTTTTTTAATTAAATCTTCGTTTGCGGTTGTAATGATGGCTTCACGTTTCGGCTTGCCGATCTCAGCCGCCATCTTGAGTTGCAATTCAATCAGCGGTTGAATAGATTTATGTCCGAGCTCCAACGCGGCGACCATCACATCTTCTGGGATTTCGTTCGCGCCGCATTCCACCATGAGAATCGCATCTTTGGTGCCAGCAATTCTCAGGTCAAGGTCAGACGCGTCGATCTCTGCAAAGGTTGGGTTGATGACAAATTCATTGTTCACGCGTCCGATGCGGACAGCGCCGATCGGTCCGCCCCAGGGAATATCTGAGATCATAATCGCGGCGGACGCGGCGTTGATCGCCAGAATATCGAGCGGGTTTACCCCGTCCGCGGAAAAGGAATACATGATGACTTGTACTTCATTTCGCATTCCGTGCGCAAAGAGCGGGCGCAGTGGACGATCCGTCAGGCGGGATACGAGAATGGATTCTGTGGAAGCGCGTCCCTCGCGGCGGAAGAACGAGCCGGGGATTTTTCCACCAGCATACATGCGCTCTTCAAAATCCACGCTGAGTGGGAAGAAGTCAATGCCTTCGCGCACACCGCCCATTGTGGCAGCCGCGAAGATGATGGCATCGTCGATGCCAACGGTTACTGCGCCGCCAGCTTGCGCGGCTAATTTACCGGTTTCAAAGGTAACGGTACGCGTGCCGACAAGGGCCGAATAACGTTTTGATTCAGGTTTCATAAGGTCTCCTGTAGTGGGATAGAAATAATATTTTATCCCACTGCTAATGTTTTCCGCCTTGGTCAGGGACTGAAGAGCGGGGACAACTTTGTTATTCGCGCTTTTCAATTCCTGACTGCGGATGATGATAGGGACACGGCAACGCCGTGTCCCTAAAGTTTATTTATGGCGCAGACTCAAGTTTTCCGTGATCGCCAAATAACGCGGGTACTGAGACTTTCGCAAGTACGCTAATAAGCGGCGGCGCTGCCCGACGAGTTTGAGTAAACCTCGACGGCAGGATTCATCGTGTTTGTTAGCTCGCAGGTGCTCGGTCAACTGTTGGATGCGGCCCGTGATAATGGCAACTTGAACTTCAGGCGAACCCGTATCCGTATCATGGCGATGATAATCCGTGATCAGCTTGGTTTTTACTTCCTTAGCCAATGGCATGACGTATGCTTCCTTTCTATAATTTTTTGGCGGCGCTCCACAGGAGTGCTTCGCGAAGAACACCGCACTACGCAGGTCTCCATGCCCACAGCCGCAAAGACCGCAGAGCAGGACCAGTCACGGGGCTGGATTATACCAGAAAAAATTTCTATCAGGCGACGGTAACGCGGTTTCGCCCATTCTGCTTGCTTTTATACATCAATTCATCCGTTCTTTGGATGATACTTTCCACTGTGTCGTCAGGATGGCTCACGCTTGCGCCGATGGAGATTGTCACGCTTAGTTTCGTATTGCCCTCCTGGACCTTGGCTTGCTCAACAAGCCTTCTAATTTTTTCCGCCACGATTTTGACTCCCTCCAAGTCGATGTCAAGGATCAGTGCCAGAAATTCTTCGCCGCCCCAGCGGCCGCATGAATCTGTGGCGCGCAGATTGTGCCTCATTGTGTTGGCAATAAAACGAAGGACTTTATCACCCGCTAAGTGGCCGTATGAATCGTTGAGCTGTTTAAAATGATCAATATCAATAAATAAGACACAGAATTCGACCTTGGAGGCTTTGTAGTCGTCCAGGGCAAACCGAATACGGTTTTCAATATGTTTGCGGCTGCCGATCCCGGTTAGATCATCAAAGAAGATGGTTTGCTCGACCCGTTTACGTTCTTCGTGTGCCGCGATCAGGTTTTTGCTGTCATTGAAGATTTGCATTGCGCCGATCATCTTGTTTTTGTTGTTGAAGATGGGAATCGCTCGGATCAAGACCGAGACCCGGTATCCTTCCAGATGTTGGATGTATGCGTGATCTTCCCGATGCTGGCCGTCCCTGAGGGTCAGGAAAAGCGGGAGCCTGCAAGCCAAAAACTTGTTGCCGTTTTCTGCCGATTGTTTGATGATTGAATCCTGATACATCGTGCCAATCACCTGCTTGGCCGTATATCCAAACATTCGTTCGGCTCCTCTATTCCAGGCCACAATATGACCGTCGACATCTACCTGCATCATGCCGTCAAAAGCGTTATCAGCCAAGCTCTTGAAGAAATCCGGGTGAACAATCGATGAAGGTGCCACATGAAAATTTTAGCCCTGTTTTTACGCTTTTGAACTTACAAAGAATCTACAGGCGGCCCATACTGAAAACATAAAATATGGCTTTCGCTGATGAAAGTCGTTGTTTAAATTAAATTTTCATTGCATCGATTCGCTCGTTCGATTTTAGAGTCGCTTTGTTGTACAATAGGATAAATTGCAACCTGCGTAAAGAGGTATATGCTGTGAAGAAAATTGCTCTGATTTCCGCTTTGGTAATGACGCTGTTGGCTTGCTCGATTTCAGATGTATCGAGTATCCTAACTCCTTTGGCAAAGCCAACGCCTTTGCCAATCGCGACAAATACGGTTTATGTCGCGCCGAGCGATACGCCGACAATCACGGCAACGCTTCCCACTCCCACCTTCACAGGCACGCCGACCTTGGTTGGCGGCGGCTTTACGGCGACTCCGACCTTGACTAGCACCAACCTCACAGAGACTCCGGCCGTCACTGGGTCGCCTATGGATACCACTTCCACCTCGATCATTGGAGGGCTTTCTCTTGTCACGCCACTCGGTGTCGGTTTTACATCTGTAAAGATATCGGGCAATATTCTCAAGTGGGGAGGTTGTGAACCTTCGTCAATTACGTTCACAGCTCGCGTTGCGGATCCGATCAATGAAGTTGCTGTCTTGTGGTTTTATCGCCTGAAAAGTCCAACTACTGGCGATATGAGCAAATGGGAAGGCGGCGGCATTATGAACGGTGATGAGACTGGAACCTTCACGTATACGGTGACTGTCAAGAATATCACTAATTATCGGGATTATCCCGATGCATGGCTGCAATACCAGTTGGTCGCTCTTGATGTTCATTTCAATCACGTTGGCTATACCCAACCATACTTAAGCAGTATCACCATTGCAGCGTGCGGTTGATCAACAATCAAATCAGAACAGCCTTTAACATCATGATAGAGGCTGTTCTGATTCATTTTAAAATGACGCCACTGCGCGGCGGAATATTTAATCGGATCGTTTCTTTCTCGGCTTCGACATCTGTCTGCCCAAAAAGAATTCGCTTCTTGCCTCGACTTGAGGCGCTTGCCTTAACTTCAACTTTGCGCGCAGACTCCGAGGCGTTCAACGCAATAATCAACGTTTCGCTTTCCGATGCTCGTTCGAAAACGTAAATACTATCGGATGCGGAAAGTTTCTTGTAACTTCCATTACCGCGCAAAACGGGATGCGCTTTACGAAGCGCGATCAAGCCTTTTACAAAATCGCGCAGATCGTGATTCCACTTCGACTCGTCCCAAGGAAAAGGTTGTCGGCATTCGGGATCGTGTCTTCCGTAGAGTCCAATTTCATCGCCATAAAAAATACAGGGCGCGCCCGGATATGTGAAGATAAATGTCAGGGCGAGTTGGAGGCTGTTCAGGTCGCGGCCGGCACAAGTCAGGAAACGTGGCGTGTCGTGGCTATCCAATAAATTAAGTTGAACACGCGTCACATCGGGAGAATACATTTCAAGAATCGAATCAATCCGAGTAGTAAATTCATTTGCATCAATGTGTCCAACGTTTCCCTGATAGCCACCCGCCTTTAGTGTTTCGTTCAAGTCCAGATGTTTGCCGGCGAAGAAACCAAGACATGCGGCAGTGACCATGTAATTCATGCTGGCATCGAATTGATCGCCTTGCAGCCAGCGGCGCGCATCGTTCCAAATCTCGCCAACGATATAGGCTTCGGGATTGATGGCACGCACGCGTCGGCGAAATTCCTGCCAAAATGAATCGTCATCAATTTCACCGGGCACATCGAGACGCCAACCGTCAATACCGAATTTGATCCAATGTTCGGCAACGTTGAAAATAAATTCGCGTACTGCTGGAGTTTGCGTGTTGAATTTTGGCAGAGCCGGCAGATTCCACCAACCTTGATATCCAATAGCTTTATAACTGCCTTCGCGTTGAATCGCCTCTTGTTCTTCTGGGGTTGGATACGCACCCCAATGCTTTTTTCCTTGAAGATGGTCAGGATCGAAATGAAACCAATCTACATAAGGCGAGCCCGCGCCGTTCTCAAGTGTTTGATGGAATTGCCAAAAGCCGCGGCTGGCGTGGTTGAATACGCCGTCAAGCACGACTCGAATATTTTTCTTATGTGCATTATCGAGCAGTTCGCGGAGCGCGTCATTACCGCCCAAGAGTGGATCAACGTTGTAATAATCATACGTGTGATAGCGGTGATTGGATGCCGATGCGAAGACCGGTGTAAAGTAAAGTGCATTGACGCCGAGGTCTTGCAGATAATCGAGATGCTCGGTAACGCCGCGCAAATCGCCACCCTTGAATCCATAAGTGGTAGGAGGCGTATCCCACGGTTCGAGATTCAATCCTTGTTTTGAAACTCGGTCAGATTTAGCAAAGCGATCCGGAAAAATTTGGTAGAAGATCGCATCTGAGACCCAGGCAGGTGTGTTCATTGATGGAATACCTCATTGAGTGAAATGATTGTACAAAAATCAGGGCGGTCAGATCGACCGCCCTGAGGGCTTGTCTTATCCCTTTACGCCGCCTATAGCGAGTCCGCCGACGAAGTAACGTTGTACGAATAAATAAACAATTGTCACCGGCAAAGCAATCATGATAGACATCGCGGCGAAATGTGACCAAGGTGTGCTATCCGAATACTGGCCAACCATATTATAAAGTGCCATCATTAAAGTGAAATCCTTGGGGTTGGTCAGGAACAACCAGGATGTTGCAAATTCTGTCCAGGTGCTCATGAAGCCTAGAAAAAAAGTCACCGCTAATACCGGTGTTGAAAGCGGAAGTGTAACCCGGAAAAAAGCTGAATTCGGTGTGCAGCCGTCAATTAATGCCGCCTCCTCGAGCTCTTTAGGGATCGTATCGAGATAACCTTTCATGTTCCAAATCGCGAAAGGCAAAGAGCCTGAGAGGACCGCCAGCCCAACGCCAATCAGAGAGTTTCGTAAATTGAAAACAGAGCCTCCCACATCGAACTGGATTTTGTTGAGCAGAACAAATAGAGCCGGGAGGGTGGCGATTGAGGGAAGCATCAATACAGTCAATACTGCGATCATCAACACCTGACGTCCTTTAAAACGAAGGCGCGAGAAAGCATATGATGCAAATACTCCTACGATGATGGATGCAATGCCTGTGAGGGTTGCGAGCCGGAAACTGTTGAACATCAATTGCCCGAGAGTGACTGGATTGGCCGTTGGCTGTTTGATAATATCTGCATATGCCTTAAGTGAAAGGCCGCCTTGGAAGGGATTCAAACGAAGCTCGGTGGGCCGCGAAATATCGCGAGGGTCAAAGGACATGCTGACTACCCAAAGAATTGGGTAGATGACCGTGGCTGCCACAACAAGAAGGAATATTTGGCTGAGGAGTTGTGCACCAAGCGACATGCTGCGTTCGCCGGATTTAGTTACGCGACGCGCAGTAAAGATTCCACGGATGCGATTAAATATAGAGGGCTTTTCGTGATTAGGCATCGTAACTCTCCGTTGCGCGTGTAATCGCGTTCGTGATCAAGGTCAATGTAAGCAGAATTAAGAAGATATAAACACAGAATGCGGCTGCGACGCCGTAGAGGCGTTGTTCATTGATCAATCGGTATGCTGTAGTCACAAGGATCTCGGTCTGTCGCAATGGGCCGCCTCCAGACAAAAAGTAAATGAGGCTAAATAAATTAAACGTCATAACCAGGCCGTAAACCGCTGCGGGAATCATGGCCGGACGTATTAACGGCAGTGTGATGCGCCAGAATTGCTGATTTTCGCTTGCCCCATCAATTCTGGCAGCTTCATATAAATCCTTTGGAATACTTTGCAAAGCGCCGCTGGCTACGATGGTCATGAAGGGCCAGCCGAGCCAGACATTTGTAATCAGTAGTGCATAATAGGATAGAGTAAGCGGTATCCAACTAACCGGATAGTCAATTTGGTCAATCCAACGAATGTGGAAAAGATTTGGACTTAGACCAAAGAAGAATTTTCCCAGAATTGCCAACCCCTGATTGATGGCGCCGTAATCGGGATCAAACATATTACGGAAAATGGTCGCGACGATGATTTGCGGCACAACGATCGGAAGAATATATAACGCACGGTAGAACCCTTTAAACCATAAGCCCTGTCTGTTTAAGATGACCGCAATTAAAATTCCGAGCGAGACGTGGATAATTACATTTGAGAAAGTCCAAAATAAGTTGAAGCCCAGCATGTGCAGGAAATCGTAGTAGGAAAGCCCTAGCTGATTGGTTACGATGTTGATGTAATTAGCGAAGCCAACGAAGTTGGGCGGAGGGGAGTTATAACGCAGGTTCGTCAAGCCGTAGTCGGTGAATGACATCCAAACCTGATATAACATCGGATAGTACGTGATGACTCCCATCACAATAAAAGCCGGGAGAAGATAGAGGTAAGGATTTAGAATCTTCAAGATTGATTTGCTATGGATTTCTTTTTTTGGGATATCGGAATTTTTTGCCAGAGCAGTCACGGCGACCTCGATTCGATAAAATAATGCAATTCCACTGAGGTTAAGGAATGTGATTATTATAAAAGAGGAGGAGCGCTATATATCATAGCGCTCCTTTTCGTTGAACAAAAAACCAACTATTTTCCGTTAGCCTTGTCCATGGCGGCACAAGCTGTTGTGACGGCATCTGCCGGTGTAGCCTTGCCTCCAAAGACAGCGGTCATCGCATCACCAAACGGGCCCCAATAGTTACCGAACTCTTTCGTTTGAGGGCGCGGGAAGCCACCTGCAGCGATATCCGCAAAAGCCTTGACCAGTGGATCGGTCGGCGTTACGTCAGAGCGTGCAGCTGGATCGCCGGCGTTGTTCTCGTAAAGAGTCAAGCCGTCTTTGCCAAAGGCATAGAGTCCGAAGTCCACGGCTGCTTGTTGATTCTTGCTGTTTGGATTGATATACCAACCATCGATACCCATCATAGGCATGAAAGCGCCTTTTGGACCAGCGGGTCCGGGCATCGCGCCGAGTTTGCTGCCAAGAGCTTTCTCAAAATCACCCAGCTCCCAAGGGCCTTCGATGAGCATATCAAGCTGACCTTGTTCGAATGCAGTGTCAGCCTTACCTTCGTCTGTAAAGATCGTCCCGCCAGCGGCCTGAAGATCAGATAAATATTGAAGAGCATCTGCAAATCCACCTTGTGTGGCAGTGCATTTGCCAGAGCTATCGGTTAATGTGCCGCCAAATGCGGACCAGAAGCCCCACATATAATAGCCGCCGTTGTTGACGAAGCCAAATTTTTTTCCAGACTTAACCAATGCCATCAAATCATCAGTGGTCTTGGGAGGGTTGGGTATGGTGGATGTGTTGTAAAACAGACCGACTGCTTTTGCAATTCCGGGCACGGCGTACATTTTTCCGTCAATGGTAACGCCAGCGATTCCGGCTTGAGTATATCCGGTTAGTTTTCCAGCTACGAGGCTGTCAATCGGAGCTAACACACCTTCACGTTCTTCGCTGCCGAGGTTGTCGTTCGGAGCCGTGTAGAGGTCTGGGCCGCCGCCAGCGGCGGTATCGGTCTCGTATTTGTTGTAGAGTTGATCGAATGGCACTTCTAGAACGCTGATCTTAACATTTGGATTATCCTTCATGTATTGAGCAACGATCTGATTAATTGTAGCCTCTTCAGAGCCACCGGCATGGTAACCATGCCAAAGCGTGAGTGTCACCGGCGCAGCAGTTGCGGCGGGCGCTGCTTGAGAGCCGCAGGCGGAGAGCGCAAACGCGGTAATCAGCACAATGCTGACAAGCGTGAGCAGTTTTTTATTCATTCTCTTCATTCTCCTATCTATTTTTATAATTTGAACTGTTTATAACTTACACGCGTTATCAAGCTAGACCAACTTTTTAACAAACAGGCGACCACCTCCTTGGCTTGTTGTTCATCGAATCGCTTGTTCGGTTTCAGCGTCGAAGATGTGGAACTTGTCCATGTTGAAGGCGATCTGAGCTACATCACCCATGCGCATCTTCGAGCGCGGATCGACGCGTCCGACAAATGTGTTTTTGCCGGTCACAAGATACAGGTAGATTTCGTTGCCCATTAACTCGGTCACATCCACTTTGGCTTGGACTTTTTCAGCGCGAATATTTGTCGGGATGAAGTCGGCATCGTGGATATTTTCGGGGCGGATGCCAAAGATAATATTTTTATTGATGTGCGCATCGTAAATTTTTGCGTGGTCGGACGGAATTGCCAGAGTGAAATCGCCGGCATCCACAATGAGTTTGCCATTATCTTTGCGGAGCTTCCCGGGGAAGAAGTTCATCGCCGGAGAACCCATGAAGCCAGCCACAAATACATTGCTAGGGGCATCGTATAGATTCTGAGGTGTGTCAATCTGCTGAAGCAAACCTTTGTTGATGACCGCGATGCGTGAGGCCATAGTCATAGCTTCGACCTGGTCGTGGGTCACGTAAATAAATGTAGTCTGCAACTGCTGATGCAGTTTGCTGATCTCGGCGCGCATTTGCACGCGCAGTTTCGCGTCGAGGTTCGATAGTGGTTCGTCGAAGAGGAAGACTTTTGGCTCGCGTACAATGGCGCGTCCGACTGCCACTCTTTGACGTTGCCCGCCGGAAAGCTGACGCGGTTTGCGACTCAGCAAATCCATGATGCCGAGTGTTTCGGCGGCTTTTTCCACGCGGCTCTTAATTTCATTCTTCGGCACCTTGCGAAGTTTCAAACCAAACGCCATATTGTCGTAGACTGATAGATGAGGATACAACGCATAGGATTGGAATACCATTGCGATATCCCGATCTTTCGGCGCGACATCGTTGACGACGCGATCCCCGATCAGAATCTGTCCATCGGAAATTTCTTCCAAGCCCGCGAGACAACGCAGGGCCGTGGTCTTGCCGCATCCTGAAGGTCCAACCAAAACCAGGAATTCTTTATCGCCAACTTTGATATTCAAATCGTTGACGGCGGCCACTTCGCCGAACTTCTTGGATACATGATCATAGGTTACACTTGCCATTTCTTCCTCCTAACATGAGAATATAGTGACTTAACTATACTCCAAACGGGCACAGGATGCCAGTGAAAAAATCACCCCGTCAATATTGACGGGGTGATTTTTTTGTTCCTACTTCAACGCGGCCCAGCCTGCATACTTGGCTTCACTGCCTAACTCTGATTCGATGCGAAGCAGTTGGTTATATTTTGCCACGCGGTCGGAACGTGCCGGTGCGCCGGTTTTGATCTGACCTGTGTTCAATGCCACGGCTAAATCTGCAATCGTGGCGTCTTCGGTTTCACCGGAGCGATGCGATACAACCGTTCGCCAACCTGCGCGGTGGCAAAGCTCAACGGCTTCGATGGTTTCGGTGACGGAGCCGATCTGATTCAATTTGACAAGTAGCGCGTTGCAAGTCTTATCAGCAATTCCGCGGCGGACACGCTCAGGATTTGTGACTAATAGATCATCCCCAACGATTTGGATTTGATCGCCCATCTTCTTATTCATGAGAATCCACGAAGCCCAATCATCCTGCGCCAAACCGTCTTCAATTGAAACGATCGGATAATCCTTGATCCATTTAGCCCAGAACTCGACCAATTGCTCCCCGGTTAATTTCTTGCCTTCTTTGCGAAGATTGTATGTCTTTGTATCATCTTCATAGAGTTCGGATGCGGCAGGATCGAGCGCAATGGCAACGTCTTTGCCGCGCCCGGCTTTGAATCCGGCTTTTTCGATTGCGGCGAGAATTAATTCAATCGCCTCGTTATTCGCTTTGAGCGCGGGCGCGTATCCGCCCTCATCACCGACCAGCGTTACATAACCTTTATCTTTTAAAACTGATTTGAGCGCATGATAAATTTCTGCGCCCCACCGCAAACCTTCCGCGAAAGTCGGCGCGCCGAATGGCATCACCATGAATTCTTGCATGTCGGTGGATTGCCAGTTAGTATGCGCACCGCCGTTTAAAATATTCATCATCGGTACCGGAATGATATGCGCATACACGCCGCCAAGATAACGATACAAAGGCAAGCCAAATGAATTAGCCGATGCTTTCGCAACTGCGAGACTAACTCCGAGAATCGCATTCGCGCCAAGCTTTGACTTGTTCGGGGTTCCGTCTAATTTGAGCAGTTCGGCATCGACAGCTTTCTGCTCTGCCGCATCCCAGCCAAATAAGTCTTCTGCAATTTCGCCGTTGACGTTGGCAACAGCTTTGGTCACGCCTTTACCTCCGAAGCGTTTCTTGTCGCCGTCGCGCAATTCAAGGGCTTCGTGCACTCCGGTTGAGGCGCCGGATGGAACCGCGGCGCGTCCCCATGCACCATCGGCTAACATGACTTCGACTTCAATCGTCGGGTTGCCGCGCGAATCGAGAATCTCGAGCGCGGAAATGCTTTCAATCGTTGTATCCATTATTGACTCCTAGGGTTTTTATTTTGCAAATGTCACCCTGAGTGCAATGAAGGGTTTAGCATTTATGGAACAATCTGCTTCATTACCGCTTCAATGCTTCTCAGCATCACATATGTTTGTGAACTTTCTTACAGTCCAAGTATAATCGAAAATCTCCTGGAGAATTAGCCGTGACCTTATCCGAATCCATTGCATTCGATCCACGAGATCAAAGGCAATTTGTATTCCATGCTACGCCGTTGAGAAAATTCGTCGTCTGGTCTTTGAGGCGTTTATTTCGATTAGTGATGAAGCTTGAAGTGCGCGGTCTCGAAAATGTTCCATCGGATGGTGCGTTGATCGTGGCATCCAATCACAATACGAATTGGGATGTCATCCCGATGCAGCTTTCTTTGCCGCGCGTGATCTTCTTTATGGGCAAAGCAGAGTTATTTAAATTTCCACTCGTCGATGTTGTATTTCGTAATTGTGGCGCATTCCCGGTTTTCCGCGGCGAGAAGGATGCCTGGGCGATGCGGCACGCGCGTAAAGTTTTGGATCATGAGCAAACCTTGGGCATGTTCCCCGAAGGTCATCGTTCAAGAGGGCAGGGATTAGGCGTGGCGAAGACCGGCACTGCGCGTTTAGCAATGGATTCCAATTGTCCCATCCTGCCAATGACCGTTACCGGAAGTGATCAATTCTTCAAATCTTTTCCGCATCGGGCGCGCGTGACAGTAACTTTTCTTCCTCTGATTTTTCCCGAGCCGAATGAGGACTCTTTAGGATTAACTGATCGATTGATGCTTACGATTGCATCCGCATTGCCCGAAGAATTGCGCGGCGTATACTCAGAAAAAAATAAATGATTGAGCCGGACTTCACTAAAGTCCGGCTCATTTAATAGTTTTTGGTTTTCGCTAATCGATTCTATGGCACGTAGTATGTGATGATCAATTGCGGCTGATATCCAGTCGGCGCATTGCCGGAATAAAACTTATCATAATCTGCAATCTTGTCGTTATCGCTGGATAGGCTGAAGCGCAGACGGAATTGAGTTACGCCAATCTTGCTCATCAATCCGAGGTTGGCCGCGGATAGATTGACTCCGTACCAATTGTAGGTGATCGCCGAGATATGGTCTTGATAGGTGCTCGGGCTGGCCGCGGCAGAAAAGTCGGCAAGTTCGAGACCGATGCTGTTTCCGAAATGACCGTTGCGAATATCCACTAACAAGTTGCCAAATGTCGCGAACGGATCGGTTCCCGCTACACCTTGAATCCTGATCTTCAATTGAGCCGAAGTGACGACCGCAGTATCCGGAATGGATGCGGTATTAAAGGATAGGATGCTGCGATATTGCTTGTTATTCGGATCGTCGCCCACATTAAAAGTGGTGGCGCTGCTATTTTGTGTGCCGCCTACGTTACTAGTCGGAGTGGATTCGAGAATCCAGCCATCATTAGCGGCTTGCGAAATGAACGTAGTTGAAACCGTGGTGATGGTTCCTGCAATATAACGCGCTAGTGCAACACCAGTGTTTGTTCCATTACTAGTGGAACCTGCGGCAATGATCTTGCCATCCAATTGAAGAACGACAGCCTGCACATCGTCGTTATAGTTGCCGAATGCGGTAGTGATTTCTCCAGCGGTGCCAAAGGTGGTATCCAGTGAGCCGTTACTATTAAAGCGCGCGACAAAGAAGTGACCGTTGGAAGTATCTCCGGCTACAACCAGCTTTCCATCCGATTGGATGGCGAGCAGCTTATCACTTTGGCTGGGTGTGGAAAAGTCCACATCGTTCATGTCGCTTAAATTGGTGATGGCCAATCCGTTGGCGCCGAAGGTGGTATCCAGAGAGCCATCACTGTTGAAGCGCGCGAGTGAGAATTTATAACCGCCACCATTGATTAAGCAGCCATAAGAGTTGAGTGGGCAGCCATATTCCCCAACCGCCACGATCTTGCCACCCGACTGAAGGGCGGCAGAATAGTCAACGAACCCGACCTTTCCGAAATCGGTGACCGCAGTTCCGCCTGAGCCAAAGGAAGGATCAAGTTGAAGGGAAGTTGAGCCGTCAGAATCAGTTCGATAGTAGGCACGCACAAGTCCGAGTCTGGGACCATCATAATCAATAAATTCGCCAGGGTAAGTAGTCCCCGCCAAAAGAATCTTGCCATCGGGTTGGACGGTCATGGCGGTGAGATTGTCTTCCACGGATATAGGAAAATAATTCCAATCGTCCAAAGATCCATCGCTGTTTAGGCTCACCAAAATATAGCTAATATTCGTATCTCCATCATAGAAGTTTCCCGCTAGGAGAATTTTGCCGTTTGGCCCGAGCGCGATGGAATGACCATACGCCACTCTGTTTGAGCCATTATCCTGAAATGTTAGAGGGATTGCGATTCCGTTTGTCCCGAAGGTGGCGTCCGGCGAGCCGTTGCTATTAAAGCGCGCTACATGGAAGCAGGTAAATAACCCGCCGCCGCTATATCCCACCACGACGATCTTTCCATCGGGTTGGATAACGAGATCCATGCCGCGATCAATGCCGCTGTTCGTCACGATTCCATTTGTGCCGAAGGTGGTGTCCAATGAGCCATCGCTGTTGTAACGTACAAGCAGAGGAGTGCCAGCGACAACAATCTTGCCGTCCGATTGAATGGCAATCGCATTAGCGAAGCTATTCGTACTGCCAACAAAGGTGGTTACTTCTCCTCCTGTGCCAAAGGTCGGATCCAAGCCCCCGGCCGCGGCTTGCGCAGCCATCGATATTACCAGTGCGGCGACAACTGCCAGCACCAAACCTGCAAACTGATTCTTTTTAAAGAACGCACTTCTTGTTTTCATGGGTTTGCTCCTTCCTGAAAGAAACGCTGATACCCACATATATACAATACGCCGTTTATGATTAAATTACAAGTTGCAATTCCATGATAATTGTCGCAAAATGGAAATCCCAAATCTGATTTCTGCTTGCTAGAAATCGGACATCCTAAAAATATTTAAATTAAACTTGGAGATTATCCATCTCCAAGTTTAATTTTCTAGCGAACGAAATAATGTGACTTCAAATGCCCACCATAGATTCTATGGCGCGGGACTAGTCTCCGCGATTTGCAGAAGCTTCTGGTTTGCTAAGTTCAATAAATCTTGCGCCGTCATCATGACGCTGGTTCCATCGGTCTTGATGACTTGTGCAGGGTCATTAATATGTGCGGTCGCGTATTGAATGTCGGGAGCATAGATTTGCAAATAATTCAGAGGCGCGTTGCTTGTTGTTCCGCCGAAAGATGACGCGACAGCTGTTCCGTCAAAGAAGACATTCAAGACACTGTATTCCGCTTGTTCCGGCGAGATGCCGTTGGCGCATCCGTCTTTTGTGGCGCATCCTTCCGCCACAGCATCATTTGAAAAGGATGTATTAAATTGTGCTCCACCAAGTATCTGTGCAGAAGGCGTCTTCAATTGAGCCGTGCGCTGTGACAGCAACTTAACGCTGACAACGCCCAAGTTAAGACCATTGACGCGGGATGCTTCCATTCCGCTGGTCTGAGTTGCCTTCGCATCGTTTCCGGCGACGGTGGAATCCACGAAGTGAGACAGAATCGTTGTCTCCGCCGCGCAATCCATATCGGGATTTTTGCAATCTCCATTGAAGGCAGTCGGAATTGTAAAACCGGTCCTGCTTAATTTTGGAAGGCCACTGCCGGTTGTCGCGACCAGCGTCACGTTGTTGAAGATTTTTCCGTATATATCGATTGCCGAATTCCACTCATCGATGAAGGCTTGATCCGAATTCTGATACGCCGCCATACCGGAATAATGAAAGGCAAGTAGTTTCAGCCACATGTTAGTTGGAGAGATAGCTGTCCCGAATTGAGTCTGCGGGTTGGTGCTGTTGTTATCGTTGGGCATGATCATTTCCGCTGATGCCGCAGTTGGTCCGGCAACGGCAATCGAGACGAAGGCTGGGTTTGATCCATAACGCGCGGCGAGCGCCATTAGAAATGTTTGCCACGCACTTTTATAAAATGGATTCCACGGTAATGGAAGAACGCCGCCGCCACCTTCGGTGAAACCTATGAAGGTGGCTTTTCCGCAGTTTCTCGGAGGAGTTTGAGCAGGTGACTGAAATAATCCATCGCAAGATGGAATCTGATTCATTACCCATTGAGGAGAATTAAAACCTGGGGTTACGATGAGCTGAACGGTTTTCCCGGCTGTAGCTTGAGTAAAGGCATCATCCACCGAACTCCAATCGTACGCGTTAGCAGACGATGGCGGATTTGGATTGAGCGTGTCCCACTGCACTTGAAGCGTGATTCCTGCAATCGCCGGGTTGCTTAGCAGACTTTGGTAAAGACTATTAAACTGCGCATCCAAATTTGATGAATTTGTTTTTTGAAATTGTTTGATATATTCTTCAACGCGGACTACAGCATAGATACCACGCGGTCTGCGCGGTCCCGATTGAATTGCAGATGGGTTCGTTGTCGCTGATTCTGCAACTTGAGTGTCTGTTGGTTGTGGTGCGCTGGTTGCATTTGCTTCAGTCGGTGCAGACGCGGATTGTTTCGGCGGCGTTTGTCCGAGCGTACATGCGAACATGATGAACATCAATACGACTAAAATAAGTTTTCGCATTTTCCATCTCCAATTTGTACTACCTTTGAATGCTTTGCATGTAGATGAAAAGATATCCCATCTTAGTGTTTGGAGACAAATGCGTCAATAGATTCATGAAACTAGGATTAAGATGCTATGGTTTCTTACTTTTTTCCTTCGCCGCTTTCATCAATCCCACAAACAATGGATGCGGCTTCATCGGTCTTGATAAAAATTCGGGATGGAATTGGCTTCCGACCATATACGGATGATCGGCGAGTTCGGCAATCTCAACCAGTTTTCCGTCCGGAGACATTCCCGAAAAAATCATTCCGGCTTTTTCAAATTCAGCACGATAAGAATTATTGAATTCAAAGCGATGGCGATGACGCTCATCCACTTGCGGCACACCGTAAGCATTTGCGGCTTTGGTGCCTTCCTTCAACACGCACGGATATAATCCAAGCCGCATCGTTCCGCCCATGTCGGTGATGGATTTTTGATCGGTCATCAAATCAATCACCGGCGCTTCACTGCTTCGGTCGAATTCGGTGGAGTTGGCGTCTTCCAAATTTAAAACATGACGCGCAAATTCAATCGTCATCGTTTGCATTCCGAGACATAAACCGAGATACGGAATCTTTTTCTCACGCGCATAACGCGCCGCCATGATCTTGCCTTCGATGCCGCGCGATCCGAATCCGCCGGGGACAACGATTCCATCCGCACCTTGAACATACTCCCAGCTTTTATCTTTTTCCAAGTCCACCGAATGAATCCAACTGATCTCGACTTCCACATTGTTGGCGAGCGCGGCGTGTTTCAATGCCTCGCGCACCGACATATACGCATCTTGTAACTCCACATATTTTCCAACCAACGCAATCTTTACCGTCGGCTTTGGCTTGCGGACATTGTCCACTAATTTTTGCCATGGCCGCATATCCGGTTCGCGCGTAGCGGTCAGCTTTAACTTCTCGACGAGATAATCGCCCACGCCGGCTTTTTCCAAAAGCAATGGCACTTCATACAACACATCGCTCGTCACCATCGGGATCACGGCTTGCTTTTCCACATCGCAGAACAACGCGATCTTGTCACAGATGCCATCCTCGATCGGATAATCCGAACGCGCAATGATCATGTTCGGCGAGATACCGATCGAACGCAACGCCGCGACAGAATGTTGAGTTGGTTTTGTTTTGAGTTCGCCGGTTGCGCCGATATATGGCATCCATGTCACATGGATGAAGAAGACGTTCTCGCGTCCGACTTCATTGCGGAGTTGCCTCAACGCTTCGAGAAACGGCTGAGATTCAATATCCCCAACTGTCCCGCCGATTTCAACGAGAACGATTTCCGCACCGGTCTCTTTCGCAACTAATCCGACCCGACGTTTGATCTCGTTGGTGATGTGCGGAATCACTTGAATCGTCCCGCCCAGAAAATCGCCGCGGCGTTCCTTGCCGATGATCTCCGCGTAAACCTGTCCGCTGGTGAAATTGCTGACGCGCGTCAAACGAATATCGATGAATCGTTCATAGTGACCGAGATCCAAATCGGTCTCCGCACCGTCATCCAAAACAAAGACTTCCCCGTGTTGATACGGACTCATCGTTCCCGGATCAACATTAATGTAAGGATCGAGCTTTTGCACCGTGACTTTGAATCCGCGTTCTTTGAGAATCAAGCCAGTCGCCGCGGCGGTCACACCTTTTCCAACCGATGAAACAACTCCGCCTGTGAAGAATAAATATTTTGTAGTCATATTTACCTCTCAATTATTTACTATCAACTAACCCCTCCCGACCTTCGGTCACCCTCCCCAAATTCGTTTCTGTGCAACAAATTTGGGGAGGGAAGGGTGGGGTATACAAAGGCGATGGGGAGGGCGATTAAGCCCTCCCCACCGGGGATTACTTTCTATTTGAGTTGAAGGTTGTTTTTCTTTTTCATCCAACCAACTTGAGGATATCTTCCGCCGCGCGCCGCATCTCGAGGAAGATCAAACCTAGTTTGGCATCCTGCCGCCCAAGGGCAGTCAGAACCGCTTCCGTTCCGACGGAGGTCAATACGATGGAACCTTTATCGCCTTTAATATAAACCTGTTCCAAGCTTGCGCGTCCCAGCTCAGATGAGATGCGCTCGCCGAGACTCAACATCGCTGCCGACATGGCGGAGACGCGATCTTCTTCCACGCCTTGTTGAAGCGCCGATGCCATGATCAATCCGTCCACTGAAACAATGGCGGAGGCTTCGATATCGGGCGCGGCGGCTTGCATGGATCGTAAGCGGTCTACCATTAGTTCAGCGCGTGATTTTGCCATAAAGATTTCTCCGTAAGTTAACCTGCTTGAGTTTACCATAAAACCATTTCCCCGAAAATCATTTGGCTTCCTCAACCTAAATTTGACCGTCGTCACGCTTCATGTTAGACTTGAATGTTCAAAATTCCAAGGAGGTTCTCATGCGTAATCGTCAAGGATGTTTGGCTGGTCTGCTTGAACTCTTTTTGCTCGATAGAGTGTTCATATGGCTTGAAAGACGCTTTGGTTTCGGGCGCGGCTGTTCATGCAGTGGATGCGGGTGCGGCTTCCTTATGCTGATTGCCTTCATCGTGATTGCATTCTCTATTCTTACGCACACTAACTGGCTCCGCCCATTCTAATGCGCGGATGGTTGTTTGCCGCGATGGTTGGGTTGATGTTCATTCCCTCTGTGGTTCTGGCTCAGGGAACGACTTCGCCAATTATCATCGCGCCGACTGCGGGTCAAATTTTGCGAGGACAAGTTTCTATTACTGGCACAACGGATATTCCAAACTTCGCCTCCGCGGAATTGGATTTTGCTTACGCATCTGACTCAACTGGCAGCTGGTTCCTCATCCAAACTTTTTCCCAGCCCGCTGCGAATTCCGTCATCGCGACCTGGGATACGACTTCAATCAGCGACGGCGATTATATTCTGCGTCTGCGCGTCACATTGCAGGATGGTTCGTTTCAGGATGCGACGGTAAAGATCAAGGTGCAAAATCAAACGCCAATATCCATGTCAACTTCAACCATTACACCGACAGCAATCACGCCGACTATTACTCTTACACCTGAATTTACATCTCAGCCTTCGACGCCAACACCAATCGTCATTGTTGCATCTTCAACTTCAACAGCGCCGCCAATATTTCCCACGCCGACTTTGTTGCCGCCTAATCCCGTTGAAGTACAGACGAATGATATTTATGCTGGCATTCAACGCGGCGCATTGGTCATCGTTGTTCTTTTCATTTTCTTCGGCATTTTGATTCGATTAAGGCGTTCTTGAAATATGACACTTGACACTTTTCTCCTCATTGGTCTCGGAAATCCGGGCCGCGAATACAGGGATAACCGCCATAATTTTGGCTTTATGCTGATTGATCGATTGATTGTTCGGCTTAACGCGCGCGGCATGAAACTGCAATCGAAAGCCATCGTCACGGATGCGGTTTACAACGAGCATAAGCTCATCCTTGCCAAACCGCAGACGTATATGAATCTATCTGGTCAGTCCGCGCAAGGATTGATTCATTTTTATAAGTTAGAGTTATCCAACGTCATCATCGCACATGATGATTTGGATTTGCCATTCGGCACAATTCGTCTGCGCCCCGGCGGTGGACCCGGCGGACAAAAAGGCGTTGCTTCAACTATCGAACACATGGGTACACAAGATATTCCGCGCTTGCGGATGGGTATTGGTCGTCCGCCCGGAAGAATGGATGCGGCCGCGTATGTCTTGCAGGATTTTTCCAAAGATGAGATGAAAGAATTATCTTCCATTCTTGATCGAGCCGTCGATGCAGTGCTGACTTTTATTACGAACGGGCTGGATGCAGCGATGAATAAATTCAACGGCGAAATAACCAGTAAATAATCTTGGGAGGTGCAAGTAAAGAAATGGATAATCTTACATACCAAAGAATTGGTATTGTGAATGGCTGCTGGAAAGCTGACCTTATCGAAAGCTTTTTAAAGGCGGAAGGGATTGATGTGGAACTCATTCAAGATGCTATGACGCATTATATGAATAGAAGTGCGTTCGACCCTGTCCAAGTTTATGTTGTCAATAATCAAGTTTCCGAGGCGTTAGAACTGTTGGAATCTTTTGAAGAATTCCGGCCAGAAGAAGATGATGATGAATGAAATTGAAGGCTATAAATAAACTTAGAAGCTCACATGAACTTTAGGGGCGATATTCTATCGCCCTATGCAGGGAGAACCTGTACCTACTTTTATGGAAATTCTCCTCGATAAAATCCGTGCGTTATCGCAATATCAGCAAATGCTGAAACAAATTCAAGCTGGCAAAGAACAACCCGGCTTGGGTTTGCCGCGCGCCGCGCGCTTGCCGATCCTTGCCGCGTTGCATCAGGATTTGAATAAACCTATTCTGCTTGTCACTGACCGCGCCGACCATGCGCTTTCGTTGTTCGATGAATTGGGATTTTGGACCAAGTCGCCGCGCTATTTATTTGCCGAACCGAATCCACTTTTTTATGAACAAGCGGCGTGGGGCGCGACCACGCGCCGCGAACGTTTGCAGACTCTCACCGCATTGTCGGCTTATCATTTACCGTTCATGGAAAAACCTGAAACGTCGCCAATCATCATTGCTTCGGCGCGCTCGCTGATGACGCGCACGATGCCGCGACGTGATTATCTTAAGGCTTGCAAAAAACTTTCCATTGGCCGCGATGAAAAATCGGATGCGCTTTTGCGAAGTTGGAATGAGATGGGATATCAGCGCGTCAACACGGTTTTGGAGTCGGGACAATTTTCAAAGCGCGGCGGGATTCTCGATGTGTGGCCGCCTTCGGAAAAATTGCCCATCCGTTTGGATTTCTTCGGCGACGAGATTGAAACGATTCGGCAATTTGATCCGGCTTCGCAGCGCACGGTTGAGAAATTAGATTCAATATTGATTTCGCCGGCGCGCGAGTTTATCGCGAGCGGTGAACAAGAAACTGAGTTATCTGAATTCCACATTCCGTTGCTTCATCCACAATCCGCGAGTTTGATGAACTATCTTCCACAAAAAGCATTAGTGCTGATAGATGATTTATCGGTCGTTGAAAGCATGATTGCGGAAATTGAAGAGCAAGCTATTAGGCTGAAGCAGGAAAGTATTAACGAGGGCCTGCTCTCACCAGACTTTCCGATTCCCTACATAACCTTACCTGAATTGCTGGACGATTTCAACGATCACGCAGTCCTTGATCTGGGTTATTCAACTTCCGAGGTGAGTAATGAGCAAGGATTAGGAAATTATTTTTCTCATGATGAAAGATTCGGTGGAAGGCTAAAGCCTTTTGTTGAATATCTAACTTCGGTGGCGGAAAGAGGCGAACAAGCCATTGTTGTTTCGCGTCAAAGCGAACGTTTGCAAGACTTGTGGAAAGAATCTAATTCGTTATCCGATGATGATCCGCAATTTTTCGAAGCATCACTATCTGAAGGTTTCGTCCTGCGAGATGAATCCAAATTCTCGATTCACTTAATCACTGATTCTGAAATCTTCGGATGGGAGCGGCCCCAGCCGCGCACGAAACAACGTGAAGTTGCTGAAACGCCTGAGATGGTTTACTCGGATTTGAAGGCGGGCGACTATGTGGTTCACATCGATCATGGCGTGGGACGATTTGTCGGATTGGTGGGACGCAATTTAGACGGGCATGATCGCGAATTCCTCGCGGTTGAATACGATGGCGGCGGACAATTATATGTGCCCGTTCATCAAGCGGATCGTTTGACGCGTTATGTCGGCGCGGAGGGTGTTGAACCAGCTCTCGATAGATTGGGTGGCCAGGAATGGCACGAGAAAAAAAGCCGCGTGAAAGAAGCGGTGCTTGAAGTCGCGCAAGAAATGCTCGACTTGTATGCGCGTCGCAACGTGGTGCAGGGTTATTCATTCAAGCCCGATACGCAATGGCAAAAAGAATTGGAAGATTCGTTTCCATATATCGAAACAGCAGATCAGGTGCGCGCGATTACCGATATCAAACATGACATGGAATCGCCGCGCCCGATGGATCGACTCTTGTGCGGCGATGTGGGTTATGGAAAAACTGAGGTGGCGTTGCGCGCCGCCTTCAAAGCGGTAATGGACGGTAAACAAGTTGCGATTCTCGTTCCGACCACCGTGTTGGCACAACAACATTACGAAACTTTTTTGCAGAGGCTTGCGGCTTTCCCTGTGAAAGTGGAAATGCTTTCGCGCTTCCGTTCGCCGCGCGAGCAGGATGAAATTTTGTTAAGGTTGGCGCTTGGTGAGATCGATATCATCATCGGCACGCATCGTTTGATTTCAGCCGATGTGCAATTCAAAGAACTTGGTCTCGTCATTATTGACGAAGAGCAGCGCTTCGGCGTGACGCATAAAGAGCATCTTAAAAAACTTCGCACTGAAGTGGATGTGTTGACGCTCACTGCAACTCCAATCCCGCGCACGTTGTACATGGCGCTCACGGGTGTACGCGATATTTCCAATCTCAACACGCCGCCCGAAGAGCGTCTGCCCATCGTCACGCATGTCGGACCGTATTCGCCGAAGCTGGTGCGTCAGGCAATCTTAAGAGAACTCGAACGCGGCGGACAAATTTTCTTCGTGCATAACCGCGTCAACACGATTGATGCGATGAAGGCGCATCTCAACCAGCTTGTGCCCGAAGCGCAAGTGGATATCGGTCACGGACAGATGCCGGAACATGAATTAGCGAGCGTGATGCATCGCTTCAACGCGGGTGATGTGGATATTTTACTTTCGACCACCATTGTTGAATCTGGATTGGACATCCCGAATGCGAACACATTGATCGTTGACCGCGCCGACACATTCGGCTTGGCTCAACTCTATCAACTGCGCGGCCGGGTCGGACGGGGAGCGGCGCGCGCCTACGCCTACTTTTTTCGCCACCGAAAACTTTCCCCGACGCTCGAAGGTCAACAGCGACTCGAAGTCATCGCCGAGAACACACAACTTGGCGCGGGCTATTCGATTGCGATGCGCGATCTAGAAATTCGCGGCGCGGGCGAATTGCTTGGCACGCGTCAGCATGGACACATTCAAGCCGTGGGTTTTCACCTTTATACGCGTTTGCTGGCGGATGCTGTGAGACAAATTCGGATCGCGGCAGGAAACGGTCGCCGCCCGGAGCTTGCGGAAGGAAAACTTGCAATTCAACTGAAAAGTTTCAATCAACCCATCTCCATGCCGGTCAATGTGGACTTGCCATTAGCCGTTGGCATTCCCGCAGATTACATCGCCGATCAGGATTTGCGTCTGCGTTTATATCGCCGCATCGCGGACTTGCGCGATGAGTCCGAGATCGAAGCGCTGGCGAATGAATTTAGCGATCGCTTTGGCGAATTGCCGGAAATGGTTCAGAATCTTTTTTATCAAATGCGCGTGAAGTTGCGCGCAGAGAAAGCCGGGCTAGCTTCGATTGGAATGGAAACCGGACAGATCGTTTTGCGTTATCCATCCGCAACAAATGGCAATGAAGAGAAACGCCTGCATGATCTTGCTCCCGATATTCGCGGCGGCAAAGGCGCGTACTGGTGTATGTTTGCGAAAGATGATGATTGGATGGAGAGGTTGTTGGAAACGTTGGATCAACTGCAAGAAAATAGATGATAAATGCATCGTCAGTTGGACGATCTGTTGGGCGGCAAATTTACTTTGAGCTTCTAAACTGAGTACCGAACCATCCACTGAATGCTGTGATTATCAAGACTAAGATTTCTAAAGGAAATAGCAGTATTCCGAAAAAAATTAAAGGAGTGCTACTACTCAAGTCATCACCTCCTGGAAATAAAGAGGGCATAATTCCCATCCAAAAGAGAGGTAATGAGTAGAAATAGAGATGAAGTATGAAAGTGGGAATGGCAAATAGCAAAGCCTTCTGTTTGTTGAATGCAACGGGGATTACTAGATTTGCTACAAAAGCAGCGAGAACTGGAACGAATAGCCCTTTTACCAGAATATCTAGATTATATGGGAGTAATAAGAACCAGTGAAGATATGAAATAGCAACGCAAATTGCTGGAATTAAAGCGATACCCCAAAATACGAATATAGACAGAATCTTTTCTTTATTCATTAACACTTGAGGTTGATTAATATTCATCTCATACAGTATAGCATGGCTATCAGGTTGATGCTCATCAATAATACTTCTCAATTCCTCCAAAGCCCCAACTTTTTATCCTTCCAGTTGGTTAAGCGTTTCCCTAAATAGCTCAAAAAGAGATTTGAGTCGTTCAACATCCCTAATCACACCGCGTGTCTCAAGACGCAACTCATTCTAAATTCTTCTTGGCTTTGAAAACATTATTGGACAAGTCCTTTAAAGTATAGCATGGCTGTCAACTCAATAATATTTCTCAATTCCACCAAACCCAAACGGTTTGTTCTTCTCCGTCATCTTGATAAAATAATTCAATCGCTTCTGAAATTCTTTGGGACGATTCCGCGCACCGTCAATAAACGCGATCCGGATTCGTTGATATGTTTCCGAGAACTTTTGAAAATTCTTCCACGCTTCTTTATTGACTTTGATCGCATCGAGAATATCTTTTGGAATTTCAAATCCTTCCGATGAAATATCATCGAGCGTTTCAAGCGAAGCGAGCACATCTTTCATCACTTTGCCCTCGGCAATCAGCCTTGCCAATCTTTCTTTGTTCGATTGCGAATATCCTGTCTTTGGATTGCGCCGCGAAAATCGTTGAGCAAAACTTTCATCGTCTATCTTTTTGACGGTGCTGTCAATCCAGCCGAAGCATAAAGCTTCTTCCACCGCGTCGTTATATTCGATGCGCGGTTTTCCGCTCGACTTTTTGTAAAACACTAGCCAGATTTCTTTTTCGGTTTTGTAATTCTGTTTTAGCCACTTCCGCCACTTGATGCGTGTGGCGGCGTATAAAGTTTTTGTGATGTCCATTGACGATTGCCTCGTGTCTTATTTTGACTCGGAAACTTTCGCGGCTTGAACGGTTATCTCAGCCAGAGGAAGCTTTCAGGTACGGCATCCGTTCTCGTTGGGGATGTGAGGCGGCTGTATTCATGGTTCACTGACTGCGTCCCATCGCCATATAAACTGATTAGCGATCTCGCCCATATATTCAATCTTCTTATTATTTACCATAATTGTTTTTAGAGGCAGAGGTTTGGTCGCTTCATATCTCTGATCATCGAGCACGATCCACCCAGAATTGTGCTGCGAAACAATGGATAAAACATATCCTGCCGGATCTTTATCTTGAAAATTGTAGTAATAGATTGTCCCAAATGTGTTGTTTCCCTCGAAGCTTTGATATTGGCCATAATCTGTTGAAATCAAGGTTTCACCGGATTTCGCTTTATCCAGTAGAAAGGCCTGCGTCATGCTTACGTCGTCGTAATATTCTTCTGTGATCGGCATCCATCCATAGTTGTTATAAAACGTTGGGAGCAAGACCTGAGAGCTATTCATTGATAAAGCCAGCAAGGCTAGCGAGATTAATATTGCAGGAAGTTTATTGCCGGAGAAAAATAATTGTAAAGAAGTCCATATACAATAAAAACCGATGGCAATCAGCGGGATAAACCAAAATTCCACATTATATATATAGCGGGCTTGGATGTATCTATCGAAGAAAAACAAATAAAAAAGGAGAGATGCACAAAAGAGTACGAAAAAGAAAAATGGAATAAAATTGATTTTGCGAATTTGGATTGCCAGGAAAATCGCGCAGGTCAGTCCGATCATCGGGATAAGAGCTAGTCTATTAAAATACCACTGTTGTTGAGGGTTTGAGAAGAAGTATCGCAGCCAGTAAGTTTCTATAGAATGGAATGAAACAAAGACTCTTTTTGCGCTATAAATATATAACGAACCTAGTATCAAGAAAATGAGGATTGCTACCCCCAAAAAAGCCTTCTTGTTATTCGAAAGGATTTTCGGCAGCATCAACAAACCAAACACTCCATAAGCAATGGCGATTACTTTGAAGGTCGAAGTTGAATCTATCATCACTACATAAATGATGGGAAGAATAAGCGCTCCCGCCAGAAAAATAACGCCGAATCTCAGAAGTTTTCTCCAACCGGCAGCGAGAAAATTATCCGGAAAGCATTCCCAAAACATAATCATCGCATAAATGATCCAGTAGAAATAAAAAGGATAATACGCGTATTCCCGCACATCCCTGGAAACAGCAATCAGCCACGGATTGGTTGCATATAAAATACAGGATAAAAATGCGATTTGCCTGTTGATCTTTTTGGTAAGCAAATATAAGGGAATGATCGCCAAGGCATTAAAGAGCACGCCGCACAGCCGAGCAATCCACAATTGGTATCCAAAGACTCGAAAGAAGAGGGCGACGGGCAGTGTGACAATGAATAAGCCGCGCCGATATTCCGCATTTAGGGATATCCCATTTGCTATAGCCTTTGCTGCAAACAGATGAGAATACTCATCGGCAAATGGAGGAAGGTAATTTAAGTTAAAGGCGCGCAAGAGAATTGCAAGAGCAATTGTGCCAATGACAATTCCACAATCCAGAGCAGTGTCGCTTTTTACAACCGCGTCTCTTCTTTTTTTCGGCAGAACTAAGATTGATTGATGAAGATAATCCAGGATTACTTTTCTTTTTTCAATAATTAACAGCCCGATCAGGAAACAAAGAACGCTACAATCAACAATGCCTAATACGATTACGATGGCTCGCGATGCATAAAAGGGAATATGGAAATGTTGTAGATAAAAATATTTTCCACTTGTTTTTGATAATAGATTGATCGTTTCTTCTTCTCCGCCGCTTGAAATTTGGACGACGCCTCCTTGTGCGGAAGTGGAAAAAACGATGGTCGCTTGTTCGCCGACTTTGCCCGTCCATTCAAGGGAATTATTTTTTTCATTAACTAATACTAATAAGCTTCCTTCCCTCTCCCAGCCTTGATATTTAATAGAATTAAAAGATATATCTCCTGTGGAAGTTGAAAATAATTGAATCGCAACCGCGTGATTAGGAAGATTCTGTGAAGCGGGCACAGAGATCTCGAATTGTTCATTAGGCAATAAAAACACCAAATAGCGTTGAGATGATTTCCAAGCATTCGTCCCCGAATATATTAAAAACGCGCCGGTTAAGATGCTCAATCCCGGCAAAAGCCAATCCTGAAATTTTGTCAGCGCAGACCAATGAGGAACGACCCATAATTCGATCAGAAACAGAAGAACTGCCGCGGCTATAACGCTTGCCAACGCGGTAAATAAAAATGTCCATCTGCTCGTCGGTGGAAGAATATCTATCAGCCAGTAAGCGTAAACCGATAAACCAAATATCATCCCTAAGAATATTGCCAAATAAAGTCTGGGATTTTTTATATTTAAAGCTTGCTGTACTGGAAACATCTGCAATTCCCGAATATCAAAATATTATGCAAGCCTATCCCGCGCTCTTTTTGGATTCGGCAGCTCGTGCGTTTTTGCTGATTGGCTCAACGCCCGGAATCTTTCGGTTGCGATAGTCGTCGTAGTCGGGGACGAGGCGGTTGTATTCTTTGTCCATCAACGGAGACGAGATCATGAAGTCGGCGGAAGCGCGGTTGCATGCCAGCGGGATATTCCAAACTGCCGCCATCCGCAAAAGCGCCTTGACATCCGGATCGTGCGGCATCGGCTCGAGTGGGTCCCAGAAAAAAATCACGAAGTCGATTTCGCCATCGACGATCATCGCACCCACTTGCTGGTCGCCACCCAAGGGACCGCTCTGCAATTTTTTGATCTTGATCCCAAGCATTTGCTCCAGGAATTCACCGGTTGTGCCGGTCGCGTAGACTTCATGATGCGCGAGCAGAGCTTGATTGAATTTAGCCCATTCCGCCAAATCCTGTTTCTTATGGTCATGCGCCACGAGCGCGATTTTTTTGTTTGGTTTCATTTGAATTTTTTTGTAAGCCATGGCAATACCGTGCCTTTCTTTTTCTAAAGTATATCATTGCGGGTAGGATGACCGAATAACTATTGACGGCCCCTTATGCCTTTGCTTCATCTCGGTCCTAATGGGTTTTGAACGGCTGACTGAACCGAGGGCGAATCAACCCTCGGTTTTTCTTTGTGGTAAACGTACCGCGAAAACCTTGAAACCAAATCTTCTATTTTGCCTTACGACTGATAGATAAAAAACCTTGAAATTAACTAAAGAAGCAGTATAATAGAACGCACGTTCTTATCGAAGAGGAATCTCATGACCTTTAAACTTCAAGCTCCGTTTATACCGACCGGCGATCAACCCGAAGCGATTACTCAACTTGTGGATGGCGTCCGCAAAGGGATGCGGAATCAGGTTTTGCTCGGCGCGACCGGAACCGGTAAAACGTTTACCGTTGCATCTATTATCGAGCAGTTGCAAATGCCTGCATTGATTATGGCCCACAATAAGACTCTTGCCGCACAGCTCTATGCGGAATTCAAAGATTTCTTCCCTGAAAACGCGGTTGAATATTTTGTTTCTTATTATGATTATTATCAACCCGAAGCCTATGTGCCTCGACACGATTTGTATATTGAAAAGGAAACAGAAATCAATGAAGAGATCGAGCGCTTGCGTCTTGCCGCGACGATGTCGCTTGTTTCGCGGCGCGATGTGATCATTGTTGCTTCGGTATCTTGTATTTATGGCTTGGGCAATCCGGAAGAATTTGGCAAAGGCACGGTCACTTTGCAAGTGGGGCAGCTTTATCGTCGCAACGCGCTAATCCGCCAACTCGTTGAATCACAATATCAGCGTAACGACATGGAATTGCGTCCCGGAACTTTCCGCGTGCGCGGCGACACGTTGGAGATTATCCCGGCCTATGAAGATAAGCGCGGCTTTCGCATTACCTTCTTCGGCGACGAAGTTGAGCGTTTGACTCAATTCAGTCCGCTCACCGGAGAAATTTTCGACGAGCCAAAGGAAGTTTCGATTTATCCGGCCAAGCCATATCTCACCGATGCAGATCGGTTGAAAGAGTCGATTGCCGCCATTGAGAAGGAATTGGAAGAACGCGTTGCGCTTTTCACTGCCGAAGGAAAATTGATTGAGGCGCAACGCATCGAACAACGTACGCGTTATGATTTGGAAATGTTAAAGGAAGTTGGTTATTGCTCGGGCGTGGAGAATTATTCGCGTCATCTCGATCAACGCGCGGCCGGTACGCATCCGTGGACGTTGATCGATTTTTTGCCTAGCGATTATTTGTTGATCATTGACGAAAGCCATATGTCCATTCCGCAAATCCGCGGCATGTATAACGGCGACCGCTCGCGCAAAGAAACACTGGTTGAATATGGATTCCGTTTGCCGAGCGCATTGGATAATCGTCCGCTCAAATTCAATGAGTTTGAGAAATCCATGGGTTACACTATTTATACATCTGCGACGCCGGGACCGTATGAAATGGGACGCGCCGAACAAATCGCCGAACAGATCATTCGTCCAACGGGATTGATCGATCCCGAGGTTGAGGTGCGTCCGACCAAAGGGCAGGTGGATGATTTGGTTGGCGAGATCCACCAGCGGGTCGAGCGCGGCGAACGGGTACTGATCACAACCTTAACAAAACGTATGGCGGAAGATCTATCCGATTATTTGATGGAACTTGGAATCAAAGTCCATTATTTGCATTCGGAAGTGGAAACACTGGAACGTATTGGCATCTTGCGCGATTTGCGGCTCGGTACATTCGATGTTGTGGTGGGCATCAATCTTTTGCGCGAAGGACTCGACCTGCCTGAAGTTTCCTTGGTCGCGATCTTGGATGCCGATAAAGAAGGATTTTTGCGCTCTCAAACGGCTCTGATTCAGACGACTGGACGGGCCGCCCGTCATATCAACGGACGCGTCATCATGTATGCCGACCGGATGACCGATTCGATGAACGCGGCGATCACTGAAACGAGTCGCCGCCGCGCCAAACAATTGAAGTACAACGAAGAACATCACATCACGCCGGTGAGTATTCATAAAGCGATCCGCGATATTACCGATCAATTATCGGGTGAGGCAAAAGATAAAGCGCAGGGTGTCGGCGAATCCAAAGCGGAATATCGGACGAAGCACGATAAAACTTCACGCGGTGAATTGCAAAAAATAATTTCTGAAATGGAAAAACAGATGAAAGAAGCCGCGAAGAATTTAGACTTTGAAAAAGCCGCCGCGTTACGCGACGAGATGTATGAACTGAAATCAATCCTGGCTGATGATGCAAATTTGAAGCCTTGGGAACGGATCAAGTTATTGACGGGAGAAGAATAGACTCGTATCACTTGACCGATGCCGTGCTTGGAGTAGAATAATAAAATATTTGTGAACGTCCGGTCGTATAATATCGAAGTAAACTTTATTTGTGGATGAAACCTTTTGGCTTTCATAAGATCCCGTTTTCCGAAATCATCTGAAATCATCCCGGTTTATGGCTTTGTAGTCTTTGTGGTTCATAGCTGGGCATTTTTTGTTTTCCTGAATAGGGTGCCCTCATGGATCTTGTATACCTCTTCCTTAGGAGTCCTTTTGATATTTGCCTATACTATGGCTTTTGCCTTCCTCGAAAGCCTGTTAGGGATGGCCGTTTTGTTAATGGTTAGTTTTATTTTGCCGTCTAAATGGTATAAAGGCGGATTTGCCTTCAAGGGATTTATTACAGTTCTGGTTGGTGCAATATCATCTATTCAATTCCAGAGAAATTTACCGACTAAATTTCCTCCGATGCACGTACTTTATAGTTATCTGGGCATTACCTTGTTTGCAATTATTGGGTTAATTTTGATTGCCCAATATGTTTCATTTTTCCAAAAAATTCTTTTGTTCATTGGCGAAAAGTTTACGATCATGCTCTATGTCTACATTCCGCTGGGATTGATCTCGCTCATTGCAGTGACTTGGAGAATTCTCATATAGGTTGTAAGATGAATAACGGAAAAAATTTTTCCCGCCGCGATTTTCTAAAACTATTATCGCTCACGCCTGCCGCTCTTCTCGCCGAGCCGATTTTGAAATCCTCATCCGCGCAGGCGAATATTAATTCCCCTTATAACATTATTGTCCTGGTTTTCGATGCATGGTCCGGAAATCATTTAGCAATGAACGGCTATCCACGCATGACCATGCCGAATGTGGAAAAATTTGCCGAACGTGCAATTGTTTATCACAACCACTTCTCGGCAGGCTCATTCACAGTTCCCGGTACGGCTTCGCTGCTTACCGGGTTGTATCCATGGACTCATCGCGCTTTTCTTCTGGGAGCCGGGATCGCACCTGCGCATATTAAGCACCAGCTATTTGCTGAATTTCATCCCGATCATTCTACAGTGGGATATGCACAGAACAAATACGCCGACCAGTTTCTGGGCCAAGCGTATGAAGATTTGGACACTCATATCCGGAATGGCCGCTTCAATCTTCAAGATAATCTTTTATACAGCAATCCCATTTTCAATAAGGATGGGCTGATCGCATTTAATAGCTTTGATAACAATATATTTCAGCTGGGTCAAAGTTACACCGGCTCCTTGTTTCTAGGTTCCCTATATCGGCTAGTTGCTTTACGGGAGCGCATGGGCAGCGTTAATCAGTTCGAAGATGATTATCCAAGAGGACTTCCGGATAATACCGAATATTTCCTTCTTAATGAGGTGGTGGATGGAGCCATCGAGGCTTTGAGCAAGCTGAAATCGCCCTCGTTCGCTTATTTTCATTTCTATCCTCCGCATGATCCCTATCGTCCAACGCGGGAATTCTTCAACAAGTTTTTAAATGATGAATGGCAGCCACTCCCGAAGCCCGTTCATCCTATCTCTCTTCTTTCACCCGGCCGTATAGTTTCAAAGCCTGAGTCGCGACTCGAACAAAATTATTATGACCAGTATCTCTTAAGCTGGGATAACGAAGTGGGCCGTTTATTTAACTTCCTCGATGAATCGGGATTGCTTGACAAAAGTTATGTCATCATTACCGCCGATCATGGAGAAATGCATGAGCGAGGCATGACCGGCCATATGACCAAGATGTTATTTGATTCGCTCATGCGGATTCCGCTGATTATTTCCCGTCCGGGACAAAAAGAGCGCGTCGACATTCGGACGAACACGAATTCGGTGGACATTTTATCAACTCTGGCGCATTTGGCCGGGAAACCTACTCCTCCCTGGACAGAGGGCACGCTCATTCCAGGCCTGGGCGGCATGGATGATCCTAACCGTCCCATCTACACTCTTGACGCAAAACAAAATAGTGCTTTTGCCCCGCTTACAGAATATTCCGTTTCTATGACCAAGGGTCCATATCGCCTGACGCGTTATTCATACTCGATTTACAACGCTTATGAGTTTTACGATATCGCCAATGATCCTAACGAACTTCAGAATCTCTATCCTTCAAATCCGGCTATTGCGCTGCAAATGCAGGCGGAGCTGCTTGAAAAAATTGATGAGGTAAATAAACCTTATCTCAAGAAAGTGTAAAAAATTCATATTCTTCTTTTGCCATCTGCTAAGGTTTAACTGGAACATAAAGCGCGATCACATTCGATGATTGCCAGATGCGTTGATACGTCCGGTTATCTATTTTATAGGTGTCATCGGCGATGATCGAAGAAAGGGTTACTACCACCACATCGGGCGAAAAGGATCGAAAGGCGGCGGAGTCGGCTAACGCGCTGGTTTCGTTGTTCACGCCAATGTGTTCGATTCGGGGAAGAGGTCTGTGCGACTGGCTAAGGAGGACCCATAGCGGATATTCATAATGACTCGGTCCGATGACGAGACCAATGCTGGATACTTCCATCTGTTCGATTTGTTGAGCGGCAAGTTGGTAGGGAAGATATGCGTTTGGTCGTTCGGCGAAGTATTGTTCGTTTCGGCTTGCGTCAAAAATGTTGGTATTGCCGATTAAGGAACGGGGTTGTCCGGCTATTAACCACGGTACTGCCGCAACGAAGAAGAGACCTACAATTGCATTTGAAATATACCCAGGCCTAATTTTTGCAACGGTCATTCCGATTATTGCACATCCTAATATAAACAATGGAATTTGAAGGCGGCGATTCCAATCCTGCCATTTCAAGAAAATACAGAAAAACAGGAAGCCACTTGTCACTGCAAGAATATAATAAAGGGCGACTCGAGGTATTTTCTTTAGGAAAGCCACACCATACCCAAATGTTCCGATGATCAATGATAAATGAAGCGGGTTTTCTACGAGGCCTTCCTGAAATGGAATTGGAGGAATGGAAAAGTGAAGACTGCCGCTCCACGTTGTTCTTGGATCATTTTCCGAGATTCCGATGGCAGCATGGATTTTGTGAACGATTTTATAAAGATAGTTGTTTACTCTATCTGAGGGTGTGGAGACGTGTAAGGCGATATTGCGAATAATGTTGGATGTTATAGAGGCGGGCGTTATGATTTCGTTGTTATATCCATATTCTTGAGATGCGACCCAAGGACCTAGAGGGGTTTTATATAATGAATAATCTCTAATATACTCACCACCATTAATGGCCATAACAATCAGAGCCGTTATGATCCAAAGCCAAATCCTTTTCCTTTCTGCGGAAAGAACGACCCATAATATTATGAGTATCACGAAAGGCGCGGCAAAGATGTAGGCGGTTGATTTGGATAGAATTGCCAAGCCAAGGCTACTGCCTATGCCGAGAATATCTATGGCGTTCGAATGATGGAACGCATGGATAGAAAAGTAAACAAAGCAAACAAGCCAGAAGGCAGTGCTCAAATGATTTTCCGTGTTTGAGGCTTGTAGGATTACTATAGGAATCGTCGCGCAGAATGCGGCCGAAAAAAGTTGCCCATGTTGGTCCGCACCAAGTTCTCTGGCGATCAGCGAAATTCCGATGATCGACCCAATAAAGCTGAACCACTGAATCATATTTGCCAAGCTGTCGCCGCCGCTTAATAATTGGAATTGCAAAATTTCGTATTCAGTGCCGGGAGTCAAATTCACCTGTTTCGTTATGTTGGTTGGAAATGGGGCAACGTTTTGATCCTGCATCCAGTGCATAATGCGGCTCATGTGGTAGTTCATCGAATCAAAACTATTTGGCGGGGCAACCAACGCGATCAGGCCTGTGGTCAATATAACAATTAAAATACCTGCGATGACAAAGTATTCAAAACGCTGACGACGAGGAAATCGCAAACTAATTGGCTTGAAGCCGGTCTTGATAACTTTGTTTAATAGAATTGACCCAGCAAGGATGTCAAAGATTATCCATGAGATGGTTAGGCTAGGATATGTGAGTTGATTAAAAGTACTCAGACCTTCTGTAATTAAAACAACAACTATTCCCCAGGCGGCGGAAGACAATAAAAACGCCTCTCTCCATTCGAAGCTTTGCGAAAAGAAAACGAATAGTAGGAGCGCAAATAAGATTGGCAGAAATGCAACAAAGTAATTACCGTATGGTAGCGTCATCTTATCCTGCTTCGGCGGTTTTGGTAATTGTTAAAGCTAGGTTACTGTGCGTTTACTTCACTACGGGACCGAATGCCAGTCCGAGACTATATGTAATCAATGCCTCGCCCAATCCGATGATAGTCATCTCGGCACCGCTCTTCCACGGACTCAAACCGGTCACAATGGTTTTCGACGCGCCGATGATGAAATGAGCGAGCGTGCTGATTACAAATGAAGCGATGATCGCTTTATAACCGCTGGCGAAGAAAAATGGAATAATCGGGATGAATGCTCCGATAGCGGTTGAGAGCGAAGCAGACAAAGCCTCCATGAATGGATTCGGGAATGACTGCTCAGATAGTCCCAGCTCTTCGCTTCCCAAAGTCTTAAGAGCGGATTCGGGTTGAGCGATCAAACGCGATGCGAGAATTTTGGCTTCACCTTCCGGCACACCTTTGAGCTGATAGAATAAAGCGAGTTCTTCCTCTTCTTCTTCAGGATGAGTTAGTAACTCTCGATTTTCGCGCCTCAACTCGGCCTCTTGAACTTCGCGCTCGGTCTTGGTGGATAAATAAGCGCCGGAACCCATCGAGAGAGCGGATGCCAACATCCCTGCCAGGCCCGCGATCAAAACGGCGGGACCACCTGCGGTCGCTCCGGCAACTCCGGTAACGATTCCGAATACCGAACCCAGCCCATCATTCGCGCCGTAAATTGCTTGACCAATCCAACCGCCGCCGCGTCTGTGCCAACTCTCGCGATGCAGGATAATATCCAGCATCGCTTGAGGACCGATCGGCGCGTTGGGAGATTGACTCGTTTTTTGAAATGCTCCGCTATGAGTCTCTTCATCATGCATTACTTCATTGACTGAAACGCGGTCTGCCTCAGTCGGCGCGGTTTCTGCCAAAGACGCATACATCTCGGTGTCATCATCTTCGTTGCTCTCAAGACGTTTGAGCGCGTTGTCTGTTCCACTTTGGACCAGTATCCAGCGCCAGATTTGTTCGGTTAGAGATTCGTGGTCAGCGGGAAGCTCTGCGCCTAGTTCTTTCAGCCGCGCTTCCCACCGTCCGGCATGACCCGCTTCAGTCTCGGCCAAACCGATCAAAGCTTTTTGTCGCGCCTCATTTGTTTCTTTTTGGGCAAGAGCCAAATAAGTTCTGTTAGTTGCCCGTTCTTTTTGCAGAGCGATTTGCAAGCCTTTAATGAATTTTGATTGTTCTTCGTTGTTCACAGCATTTTCCTCACCACTTTATATTTAGTTATCCCAATCGTGCTTCCTCAAAAGCCTCCCATGTTTCACGCGCAAGCCAAACGAGGAACAAGAGCGCGGCGATGTATTCAACCCACCACCAACTGAACAACGCATTAAGCGCAAGCCCAATCAAAACAGTCCCAGCCATATAGGCGCATGTGATCGAGTTGACAGTGTCGCCAGCTAATGCATCACTATGAATACGATTCGAAACGCGGCGTTTGATGATTGCAAGGTAAGGCATGATCAACACCGCCGCAGCCGACACTCCAATTCCGAGGATGGTATTTTCTGGTTTTGAACGAACGATTAAACCGTAAACAGCAGAGACAAATACGTAAAGGCATAATATTCCCAGAGTGACCGCGACGATCCACGCCGCTCTGTGTTCGGCTTGCTCAACGCGATTCACATCCCCGCCTCGGTTTTCTACTCTCAGCCTCCATAGCAGAATCCCGCCGCTGATCAATTCTATTAAACTATCAATGCCGAAAGCAGTCAATAGAATACTGCCCGCCGCGATTCCTGCCCCGATGGAAACCGCCATTTCTATAACCATCCATATTATAGAAATGATTTCAATTTGTATGCCTAAGCGGATATCATTTGTTCGTGTGGTTTCCATCATGAAACATACTATTCATTTTGCGAAAGCGGAATAAGCAAGAGCGGCAATTTTGTTTTTTGTGCAACCTTCGGCGCAACACTGCGCGCCCAAAAAGCGCCCATCCCTTTTCTGCGATGAGTCGATAAGATGATCAGATCTATATCTGTGTGTTCAGCTGTTTTGATGATCACTGATGCAGGATCGCCGCGCACAATTTCAACTGAAGCGACTAAACCTTTTTTTCGCAATGTATCCACATGTTCCTGAAGATCACGGCGCGCATTCTCTTCTTTCATATCGAGAAAAGCTTGCGTTGTAACCGGCATCAGGTTTCCTGCCGCGGCTTGTTCATCAGCCAGTGCGGAAAATGTAGGGATCACGCTGAGCAAGTGAAGTTCAGCTTTGAAGGCTTGAGCCAAAGATTCTGCAAATGGAAAACTGTAATCATGTGCTGAATCGGGGTCAAGTGGCACGAGAATCTTTTCGAGTTTGAAGCGAGGGGAGACTGGCTTAATCAGAAGAAGCGGTGTCTTTACCTGTGTGACAATCTGCTGGGCAATGTTCCCGAATAAAGCATCGCGTATTCCGCTTTTGCCATGTGTACAAGTAACAATCAAATCTGGTTTGAATTCAGTCGTTATATGTTCGACGATACTGCGCGTCACATCCGAAACCGGCGCGGTGTGAACGTGAGTCGTAACTTTGACTTTTGTCGGGAAAGATCGTTTGGCAATATCTTCCAGATATTCTATGGCTTCATCTGGTTTTGTTAAATGGCGGTCGGCATGGACTTCGCTCGGCGCGTCTTGCTCGATCACATGCAGAAGAGTAACAGGCGCCTTGAATTTCTCAGCCAGAATTGCGGCTGGGATCAGTGAGGCTTCGGAAAGGTTTGAGCCATCAAGAGGGACGAGGATATTCTTGAACATAGTTTAGCTTCCCGGAAAGAACGTTTGATATAACAGAAAAATATTTAACACTACGATCACGGCCGCCACTAGCCAGGCAACAATCGTAGTGATCTTGTGATTGACCAACACTCCCATTATCTCACGTTTGGAAGTATATATGGTTAAAGGAATGATCGCAAAGGGGAGGGCGAAGCTCAACACAACTTGGCTCAACACCAGTGTTCGTGTGGGATCGAGTCCCAGTCCAACTACAATGAAAGAGGGTGTCATGGTTGCCAGACGCCTGACCCACATCGGGACTTTGCGATGAATAAATCCCTGCATGATTACCTGACCAGCCATGGTTCCCACGGTCGAGGAAGCGTGCCCAGATGCCAATAAGGAAATCGCAAAAACGAAACTTGCCGCCCCGCCGAGCAGAGGCGTCAGCATGCGATAGGCGTCCTGAATGGTCCCGATGTTGCTTAATCCATTTGTATGGAATGTGGATGCTGCCAGGATCAGCATGGCCGCGTTGACTACACCAGCGATGGACATGGCGATGATTACATCAATCAACTCGAATCCAAAAAGCATGCGAAGCTTTTTCGGATCCTTGGTGACGATTCTTCCTTGAGTTAAACCTGAATGCAGAAAAATGACGTGCGGCATGACAGTGGCACCTAAGATGCCAGCTCCCAGAAGAACGCTTTCTGGTCCAGAGAAAATAGGCACAACTGAATGATAGGCAAGTTGCCCCCAATCGGGCCGGTCAAGAAATGTTTCGATGATGAAACATACTACGATAACACCGACCAGAGATGTGATCAAAGCCTCTAATGGTCTGAAGCCGCTGTGTTCGAGCAAGAGAACCACGAAGGTCAATCCGCCCATCAAAATTGCGGGGATGAGCAGGACAGGTAATCCTGTCCATGTCCCGATCTGGTTAAATAAGCCCGGAAACAATAAATAGACTCCAAGCGCTGCGCCCAGAAACTCCGCCAGATCAGTTGCCATGGCAACTACCTCCATGACGAGCCACATCCCGATTCCAGCCCAGTGCGGATAACGATCGCGCATCATCTCGGCTAAATTCTTGCCGGTCGCGATGCCTAATTTTGCGGCCAGTGTTTGAACTACCATCGCCATCAGATTGCTGGCCACAATCACCCATAGAAGTTCGTAGCCAAACTGTGCGCCACCTTGAATGTTCGTGGCATAATTTCCCGGATCAATATAAGCAATCGAGGCAATAAAGGCTGGACCAAGGAAGGGCAGCGTGCGTAATAAAAGCCCTTTCTTGCTAGTTCCATCCAAAACATCATTCGCTGATTGCAAAGTGCTCACATCCCCCGGCCGAACAGCATCTTTTTCTGGCTTTGTTTTCACATCGTTTTTCCTTTACATTTATAAGATTTCAACAAAGACTCGATTTGTAATTGCTGGACCAAGTGCTATCGCTTCCTTCCGCCCTCGAAGCTGGATATGCATCACCTGATCATAATCCGACACTTCAAGCGTTTTCACGCGCACACCGATCACAAGTCCTAATTCTTCAAGATGTTTTAGGAAGCCGGCGTCTTGTGCATGTACGCGCTGGATACAGGCTTCCTGTTTCGGTTTTAGTTTTGCCAGCGCAATGCCTTGATCTTTCGGCATGATTAAATCAGCAGAGGGGATGGGTTCGCCGTGCGGATCGCGTAATGGATATCCCATGGCTGAAGCGATCCGTTCTTCAAATTCTTCCGATATAACGTGCTCCAACTTCTCCGCTTCGTTATGAACTTCATCCCATGAATAATCGAGCGTTTGCACCAACCAGGCCTCGATCAGGCGATGATGGCGAATCACTTCCAGTGCGGCGCGTTTCCCAGCGGAGGTTAAGGTAACGCCTTGATGTTTGCGATATTCCACCAGCGCGGGCTTGGTGGATGCGAGCTTTTGCATCATGCCCGTTACAGACGCTGGTGCGATTCGCAGACGCGCCGCGAGCGCAGTCGTGCTAGCGGCTTCACCATCTTCGGTTAATTCGTAAATGACCTTCAGATAATTTTGAATGGAATCGGTTAGTGGTAAGGACATAATATTTTTGATGATTACCAGAGATATGGAATGAAACGATATTTCACTTGTGTCTTGTAGTCCGCATAGCCGGCAAGCTCTTTCAATAGCATCTGTTCTTCCAAGACTGTTCGTCTTGCAAGTATGGACATGCAAATAATCACGAAAATCAATCCATACCAGGAACCAAGCAATAAGGATGTTCCCACAATAAATACGAGGATTGCCATGTACATTGGATGCCGTACATAATGATACAGACCCGTTGAAACCACGGTATGCCCGCGCTCTTCCTGAACGCGCACCACCGGCGATAGGTAGGAGTTTTCGCGAAAGGTCAAGAACAAGAAGTAAAACGAGCACAATAGAATCAGCGCTCCGATGACTTGAACCCAAAGCGGCACCGACGACCAGTGAAACCAAACCGCGTCGAGCGATATGAAAATTAACCACACAATGAAAAAGACTTCCATGATAGGAAAGAGAATCTTATCCCAGCCTTGTTGATTAGATGCGCTCAATTGCATACGCTCCTGCATCAATCCGGGATTGTGCCTATATAACCAGGACGTGACTGCAACATAGAAGCCGAAAAATAGCAGGAGAAAAATCCAACCTGCGGCCCAAGCGAGAGTGCCAGCCGGAAGGAATAGAGCAGCGGCGAACACCACAAAAAAAGCTATAGTCTCTAGCACTTGCTGTTTCATATTGATTTTCATTATCACCTCATTTAAATCTATATCTCTAACTAATAAATAATTTAGGTATACCTAAATTATTCTATATTAAAAAGAGAGTTGAGTCAAGGGACTCAACTCTACAAATTCCAACGGAGGCTGTATCAGCTTCGGCTAATTCATCTCAACCATTTTTGTCGGATCAATAATCGAGTAGGGCAGACGAGGTCTGTTCTACAGTGGATGCGGTGCAATGTACACTGCGATGGTGATGAAATGCGCCAGTGCGGCAAGAATGACGAAAATATGCCAGACCTCATGAAAGCCAAATTTACCAGGGAAGAAATCGAGCTTCTTGGTAGCGTACACGATTGCGCCCAAAGTGTAGATCACGCCGCCTGCGAACAACCACGCCAACGCGCCGGCCGGCATGACCTTTAACATTTCGCCGAGCGCGGCAATGCAAATCCATCCCATCAGGATGTAAACGCCGACTCTCAGCCAGCGCGGCGCTTTGATGAGAACCACTTCAAGGGCGACGCCAGTCGCGGCGAGTAGCCAAATCAGCGCAAGCAATCCCCATTTCCAAAATCCCGAGAACATGATCATGCACATCGGCGTATAGGTCCCGGCAATCAAAACATAAATGGCGGAATGATCGAACTTACGAAGATACTCAATGATCTTTGGCTTGGCTTTGACCATGTGATATAGGGCGCTAGCGGCAAACAAAAGAATCAGACTGATGCCGTAGATGCTCAAAGATATTTCTTTGACGGCGCTCTTCCAGCCGATAATAATCAAGGCGATCAAGCCGATTGCGGCGACAATCGCGGCGAAGAAGTGGGTCAATCCATTAACCGGTTCGCGAAGTTTTTTCAACATAAATCTTCCTGTTTTTCTAGATTAGATGATTTTATCATCTAATCATGTCAGGATGATTTACTGGCAATTAAAATTAACACGATACTTGATTCAACTTCGATCTGATGTTTTTCCACTTTGAACCCTGCTTGTTCAAGTGGAGGGATAAATCTCTGCGTAACGATCTCTAAGATATTCTTTGGCGTTTCGCCTGTGATTTGAAACAACCAAGCCGCGGCTCGATCCATAAATTTGCGTCCAACAATCCATGCCGCGGGCAAAACAATAAAACGTCCATCATCACGAAGCACGCGATAAATGTCAGATAGCGTATTGGGATCAAAGATATATTCGGAGGGAAAGGTCGAGATAACGGAATCAAATTCTGCGTCGGGGAACGGAAGCGCTTGCGCAAGTCCGCGTGTAAGGTTGATTGTTTTATCGTCTGCTTTTTCGAGGCGATGTTTTGCACGATGAATCATTTGCATGGATTCATCAATTCCGATGGCAGAAAAGTTTTGGTCATGCAAGACTCGTTGAAGATATCCGGGACCGTGACCAATCTCTAGTATTTTGTTTCCTTGAACAAACGGAATAATTGTTTCTATCCAATCATTCCACCGTCCAATGGATACGAGGGCCGAGACGAAATCATAAGTCCAGGCAAAGGAATGATAAAAGTAATGGAAGAAAAACCGCATAAAGCGGGAAATAAAACGCATGGGATTCAAACAAAACAAGGGTTTGACATTTGTCAAACCCTTGTTGATGAAAACCCTAACTTAAGATTCGCTCGGTGTTTCGCCGCCTGATTTTTTGCTAGATGGTCTGCGAAGAGATTCAATCGCGCTTTCGCCGCGCGAGCGGACTTCCTTGCCAAGTTCATCGGCTCGACTGCGAGCTTCTTTTGCAACTTCTTCCGCACGCGCCCGGGCAACCTTGGTTAATTCTTCAGCGCGGGTGCGTGCTTCGGCGGCCGCGGCTTCAGCGTTCGCCAATGCTTCTTCCGCAGATTGAGACGCATAGTCGCGCAACTCAATGCTCTTTTCGCGGATCAAGGCGCGTGTCTCTTCGCCGCTTTGCGGTGCGAAGAGCAAGGATACGACTGCGCCCGCCAAACCGCCGACGATAAAGCCAACCAGGAATGCGCCAAATTCATCACTGTCAGATGCCATAGGATTCTCCTTTTTTTACGAATTACTTTTGTTTTAGTCCCATCAATTCTAACACACGTTGAATACTTGCCAGATAACTATTGAGTTTGACCACCGGTTCCACGGCATTCTTGCTGAGAAATTCCGCGGTGCCGCGCAAAGTGTTGACGGTTTCGTTCGTGGCTTGCAAAATGGGGCGGACTTCGTTTTGAAGAAGGTTGATCAAACTGGCAAGCTGGATCAGCAAAATCACGAGTGCGACACCGATGATCAAGGTTTCCAATCCAACGACGATAATGAAGACATCTCGAAGCTTTCCAACAAAATCTGCTGACGTTTCCGGGCGCAGAAGAAAATAGATTGCGGTGATCAACAAAGCCAAAACCACAACGGCGACTATCGAGACCGTGATGATAATCGTTCTCGTTTGTTGTTCTTGTGCTTTTCGCGCGGCAATCTGCTCGGGAGTCAGCGGTGGTGGAGCGGGTGGGGTTTGTGGTTGAGAAAGTGGTGTTGCCATGAATTTATTATAGCATTTTATGACCACCAAGTCTAACGGGATATTCGGTAAACCTTGACGATTGCGCGGGGTGAGTGGTATCGTTGTGCTACCGACCGTTCGGTAGGTTTGTTCAATGACCCGAGATGATATTCTGGATGCCGCTGCACAAGTGATCCGCAAAAAAGGTTTTCACGCGGCTTCGATGGCTGACATCGCCAATGTAGTTAATCTTCAGAAGGCGAGTCTCTATCATCATGTTTCCAGTAAGCAGGAAATTTTGCTTGAGCTTCTCGATCGTGCTTTGGAAATGCTAACGGCTCGCATTGCTCCCATCGTAAATCAATCTATTCCTGCTGACGAAAAACTTCGACTGATGATTCGCGTATATTTGCAATCACTTGCTGAGAACCCTGACCTCTCTTCGGTTCTGTTATTCGAGCATCGGTCATTGGATAAAAAATCTCACGCGCGCCATGTTCCGAATCGCGACCGATTTGAAAGTCTATGGGGAGAGGTGATGCACGAAGGCGTTCGCACAAAATTATTTGTTTGTTCTGATGTCGGTCTTGCAGTGCGAGGCTTGATGGGAATATTAAATTGGACTCTGACTTGGTATCGACCCGATGGACATTTTTCTATTGAAAAGATTGCGGACTATTATTCCGATTTATTTTTTGATGGTCTATTGAAAAAATAGAAGGAGTGAGGAATGTATTCGTTTGAACCGAGTGAAGAACAACAAATGCTTGTCAATGCGGTGGGGAAGTTTGCCAGTAATGATTTGCGAACGGCATCTCGCGAAGCGGAAGAAAGCCGCGAGCTTCCAAAGAAACTTATCGGCAAAGGCTGGGAGCTTGGTGTTCTGCAAGCGTCGATTCCGGAATCCTATGGTGGCTTTGGTGAACACTCTTCCGTTACTGGTTCATTAGCCGTTGAAGAGTTAGCCTTCGGCGATCTCGCAGGCGCGTTGGCGGTGACGACTCCATCTTTGTTTGCCATTCCAATTTTGCTTTCCGGTAGTGATGAGCAGAAGAAAGAATATTTACCAAAAGTTATTGAAAGCGATTGGTATCCATACACTGCGGCATTGATCGAGTTTGCATTTGATTTTGATGCGAACGATTTAAGAACCCATGCTGAATTAATCAATGGCGAATATATCCTGAACGGTGAAAAAGCTTTTGTGCCGTTTGCAAAAGATGCTGACGCCGTTTTAGTTTATGCAAAATGCAATGACAAAACGCAAGGCTTTATCGTTCCGAAAAATGCGGCGGGATTAACTATCAATGATGAACGCGAAAAGTTAATGGGATTGAATGCGCTTCCGTTATATCGAGTCAAATTGGATAATGTAAAAGTCCCCGCGTCAAATCGGCTGGGCGGCGCCTCGGGTCACGACTTTGAAGCGGTTCTCGCTTCGATGAGGCTTGCTTCCGCCTCAGCCGCCATCGGCGTGGCACGCGCCGCATTCGAATATTCCCGCGATTATGCAAAGGAACGCGAAGCATTCGGAGTGAAGATCGCACAAAAGCAGGCGGTCGCGTTTATGTTGGCTGAGATGCGAACTGAAATCGAAGCGATGCGTTTGTTGACGTGGGAAGCCGCGTGGAAATTGGATCAAGGAAAAGAGGACGCGTTCACCGAAGCGTATCTCGCGTCGACCGGCGCGGCGGATATGGTGATGATGGTCACCGACCGCGCGGTACAAATTTTGGGCGGGCATGGATATATCCGCGAGCATCCGGTTGAAATGTGGATGCGAAATGGACGCGGCTTCGCAATGTTGACCGGTCTTGCAATCATTTAGAAGAGGCAGAAATGGCTATCGAATTTGAATCTCCCAAACGCATTATTCAAATGCAAACCGTTCTTAAAACAGTTGCGCAGGAAATGATGCGCTCGCGGTCGCGTTACTTTGATGAGCATGAACATGAAATCCCGTGGGATTATATTGAGTTTATGCATACCGTAATGAAAGCCACCGGTGGTGGAAGCCTGACGCCCAAGGAAGAAAAGAAAGAAGACGAGCCGAACGAACCCAAACGACAGCGAATTGGCTATCAATTGCTGGCATCTCAAATTGAGATGTTGGCTTGGGGTGATGTGGGCATGTATCTCATCACGCCCGGCGGCGGAC
>JBAUMB010000074.1:0-6107 GCA_049578465.1 Anaerolineales bacterium | reverse complement strand
ACCAAATCGTAACGTTCTTGAAATAGTGGGATAAAATCCAAATCAAGCGCTTGCGCGGCGGCTGCGATTCCAAGTCCGCAATCTGCGCGGCCGGAAGCAACTGCCGCCGCAACTCCGAGATGAGTATATTCTTCTTGATTGTACCCTTGAATCATTTCGGGAGAAATCCCCATTAAGTTCAGATGATAATCCAACAAGACGCGCGTGCCGGCGCCGCGTTGACGGTTCACAAACCGGACCGTTGGGTGGTTGAGGTTGCTTATATTTTTTATCCCCTTTGGGTTTCCGCGCTTTACAATCAGACCCTGCTCGCGCAAAGCGAGAGCGACAACTTTCACTGGAATATCCGGCATGTATTGACGAATATATGGGATATTGAATTCGCCTGTTTGCGGATCAAATAAATGTGAACCCGCCAAATGAGCTTCACCACGACGAAGCGCAACGAGTCCGCCTTGCGAGCCAACGTTCGCTGAAACGAACCGGCGATCCTGCTCAGAAAGAAATTGTGCAAGCAGATCAAGAGTCAAATCATGCGAGCCAATGCAAAAGATGGTGTGCTCAAGTTCGGATTTGCTTTTATAAAGATGAACTTGAACTTCTTCTCCGGCTTCGACACCTTGAATGCCTGGCGGAAGAATCACAAGTCCATCGGCCTGAACCAATGAAGTAATAACTCCGGCTCCGCGTGAAAGCGGCGCGGCAAGAAGTTTATCGCCGACCCTGCCAACTACGACACGCACATAATCTTCATCACCTGCTGGTGAATTAATTTTGCGAGTCAACTGTGCCGTTTCAAGGGGAAGCTCGTTCGGTTTTCGTCCAAGCCATTTTGCAAGTATTGGCTCGACAAAGATTTCAATCGTCAGCGCGGCGGAGACAGGATAACCCGGAACGCCGATAATAGGAACAGGCAAAGTTAATTCTCTATTCACTAATCCTAATATTACCGGATGCCCTGGTCTGACAGCCACCCCGTGAACTAATAAACTTCCCAGTTTCTCAACAACCTTCTCGGAAAAATCTTCCGCACCAGCAGATGAACCAGCATTCAATAAAATTAAATCGTGATCTTGCGCGGCTTCCTGAACGCGTTGAGAAATCAAATCGAAATCATCTTTCGTGATCGGGAAACGCGTCGGTTCGCCGCCCATGGCTTTGATCTGCGCCGCAAGCACAAGCGAGTTGTATTCAAGAATATCGCCCGCTTCTAATTTTGATCCAAGTGGAACAAGTTCGGTGCCGGTCGGCAGAATCGCACCACGCGGTTTGCGCGCCACTTTGATTTCATCATAACCCGACGCGGCAATCGCGCCCAAATCAAATGCACGCAAGATATGCCCTGCAGGCAAAACCAATTGCGTCGCGACGATATCTTCTCCCAACGGACGCACATGACTCCACGGCGCGACTGCCGCGCGAATGCGAATCGTTTTTGGCTTACGAATCTCTTTGGTGATCTCGCCGCGTTCATTCAACGATTCGACGTTCTCGATTGGTATCACGGAGTCAGCCCATTCAGGCAACGGATCGCCGGTATCCACATATTCAGCATCGGGACCAATCTCAAGATTCAATGGAACTGAAGGCAATGCACCGTTCGTCATAATGGCTCGCACTGCAAAACCATCCATCGCCGAGGCATGATAATTCGGTGATGAAATCTTTGCCCAAACGGATTCGGACAAGACACGTCCCAACGCATTCTCATCGAGCGGAATGGATTCCGCGCCAAGCACGCGCCACAGCCCCGCTTGTTCTAGCGCAGAATGAAAGCGGGCTTGTGCTTCAAGAAGAGGAATATCGTGGAGATAGAGACTCATATTAACATCACTTCCACCATCTCACCCGCGCTGAAACCCGTTGCATCCGACGGGATGCGAAGCAATCCATCTGCGGCAGCGAGAGAAAAAATTAAGTTACTCTTTCCAAAGATCGGTTCCGCGTCCCATTCACTATTACCTATTCCCTGCTCACTTGCTCGTCTGGAAAGTGAATGGTGAATAGGAAATAGTTTAACCGGAATCCAATCTTCTCTACCAGCTTGCGATGCGATGTTCACCGTCAAGCGCGCCATCATAGAAGCGCACGGTTTATCGAGTTGCAAGCCTAATAATTTTTTAATTACTGGCACAACGAATAAATATCCATTCACCAGCGCACTAACGGGATTGCCAGGCAATCCAATCACAGCCTTGCCATTGCACGCGCCCAAAATCGTCGGCTTGCCGGGGCGCGTGTTGATGCCATGTACCAACACACCGGGTGCGCCAAGCGACCCAATCACTTCGGCGGTCATATCGCGCGCGCTGGCAGATGAACCCGCCGTAATCAAAACCACATCACATTCCATCAACGCACGCGACGCGATCTCTTTCAACGCCGACATCTCATCCGGCACGATTCCATAAAGCACCGCTTCGCCGCCGGACTTCATCACTAGGGAAGATAACGTATATGCATTGACATCGCGAACTTGTCCGCGCCGCGGTTGTTGACTCGGATCAACGACTTCATCGCCGGATGAAATGATTCCAATGCGAATTTTTCTGACGACTTTTAATTGGACGATTCCCAATGCCATCAAACCGCCAATCTCGGCAGGACGCATCATTCTGCCCCTCGGCAGGACAACCGTTCCCTCAGCCACATCCTCCCCGACGCGAATCACATTCTCGCTTTCTGCGACCGCGCGCATAACTTCAATTTCATTCTTCCGAGCCGATTGAACATATTCCAACATCACAATTGCATCCGCACCGTTAGGCAACATGCCGCCAGTGTGAATCAACGCACATTGACCAGATTGCAAATCAAATGTTGGTGCGTCGCCCATTGGAACTTCGCCGATAAGAGTCAAATAAGCGGGCAATGAATCTGTCGCACCGAAAGTGTCGCGGGCGCGAACAGCATATCCATCCATCGTCGAACGCGGAAACTCGGGCAACGGATGCGGCGCGATGATATCTTCAGCAGCGGCGCGGCCCAGAGATGAAGCAGTACTGATTGATTCCGAATCCGTTATCGGCGCGGAAAGATGCGAAAGCAAAAGCGCGCGCGCTTCATCAGGAGGAAGCAATCGAAGAAATTCAGGCATGATTCATCTCAGCCAAAAAGTCAATGTTAATAAATAAGCGGTCAATCCGACGATTGCAATTGCATTGGCGGTTAAAAGATTCCAAAGAGGTTTTAAGCCAAGCGAAATATTCCGAAGCCAATAAATTTGCAGAAGCGCAAAAGGAAACGTAAGAAAAGCCGGCCATAACAATCGCAACGAAAAACCAAATATCGGCGCGGCTGCAAAAAAGAAATATGCACTCAATATGAGGAAATGATGAAATGGAATCGCGCGTTCCCAACCGAGACGGGCAAGCAAAGTATTGCGTTCATATTTCATATCGCCGGAAAAGGATGGGAAGTCAAGAGCAAGAAGCATGGCAAGCATGAGAAGCACAAGCGGTGTGGAAATAAAAACAACCAAATTATGATACGCGCCCACTTGTAAAAGGTAAGCAATGGATGGAGATAAATAAGCAATTTGAATGGATAGAAGCAATTCGCCAAAACCTTTGTCTATCAAACGGAACGGCGGCACAGAATAAATGAGCGAAACAAATAATGAAACCATGATAAAAAGAATGGCCGGCGCGCTTAAGAGTCGGTCTTTATATAACAGAAAAGCAATCACAGCCAATGAAGCCAGCGCGCCAATCGAAACATATAACGCGGCGTCGCGCGTCAATCGTCGGTCAATTATTGTTTAATTGAGAACGATTTGTTCATTGATCGGTCGAAAAACTTCTGCAAGCAGACTCATCGCCAGCAGTGTAAGCAAAAGACCAAGCAATCCAAGCCAAAAAGAAGTCGGAACTTGCGGCTTGCCCAAGTAACGCGCAATGCCCGCACCGAGAATATAAGTCAGCGCGGCGAGAAGCAGATAAAGCGGGCGAGATAATCGAAGGATTGTGACGAGACGCTGCATAGTTTTTATTTAACCACGAAGAAAAAAGAAAAGCGAAGGATTTAATAACTTAGTGATTTTTATTATCGAGAAACCTTTTCCAAAAATTCCTCAAGTTTGGCAATTGCTTCCGGCAAATTCTTGCGACCGAGTCCTAGCCGAAAATGATTGGCATGGTCATCGTACATCGAGCCGGGCAAAAGCAGAACGCCGGCTTTTCGGACCAGTTCATCACAAAACGATTCTACATCACGGCCAAGATAACGAGGAAACGCCATCGAACCAGCCCGCGGCCGAATCCACGAAAAGAGATTCGCATGACGCTGAAAGAAACTATCCATAACCGAAAGATTATATTTAATGATACTCAGATTCCGATGAATCAGCTTTTGTCGGTTGCGCATCGCGACTTCAGCCAAAAATTCGCTCGGCGCGGAATTGCAAATCGTCGTGTAATCCTTGATAGATGCCATCCGCTGATAGATTTCTTCATTCTTCGTCGCGATCCATCCGATACGCAAGCCGGCGAGACCATACGTCTTCGATGTGACACCGAGCGAAACGGCATAATCGCCAAGATCGCAAGCGGCTGGCAAACGAGTTGCAGCATCATATTCCGACTCGCGGTAGACCTCGTCAGAAAACAGGAGCAAATGATTCTCTCGCGCGATGCGATGAACGGATTCATAGTCAGCATGCGACATCAAATAACCGGTTGGGTTATGTGGCGTATTGATGATGATCGCTTTTGTGTTTGGTCGAATCATCCGACGCAATTCATTGATATCAGGCGCCCAACTGTTTTCTTCGCGCCCAATCCATAAACTTACATCGCAGCCAATCGAACGAGCCACATCGGTCAATGACTGGTAACACGGTGAATGCACAATAATATGATCGCCCGCTTCGAGGGTGGCGTGCATAAAAAGAAAAATAGCTTCTTCCGCTCCGGTGTGCACCAAGATATTTTCGGGCTTTATGGTTTCATATAATCTGCAAATAGCTTGACGCAACGATAGACTGCCTTGTGATTCAGTATATCCGAGCCAATGCGATTGAAATTTCTCCGCCGCGCCGGGTTCAAAGGAAAGCAATTCAGCAATTGTCATTGACTCGCAATCCGAACTGCATAACAAATATTGCGTGTTGAATTCGTATTTCGCGAAATAACGTTCGAGTTTGAATGGAGGAAGTTGCATTATTTCAAAACTCTCCTCAAATCACGATAGTGAGTTTGATTATGAATATAAATCATCTTAATCATCTCGCGCAATGTTGTGCTACCAAGATACGGATGCCGTCCGGTTTTCTCCAAATCCGAATCGCTAATGCTTGTAATCCATTCGATCGTTTTGGCGCGCATTGATTTGTATTGCTCCAACAATTCGGGCGGAGTCAACTCTTTGGCTTTCTCTTGTTGATGAGCATTGTACCGATCAATCTCGAAATCTTCTGCAACACCCTCGCCGCCCTGACGAATGTTTTCAAACAATCTCACCAGCGAACCTTCGGACATCATTAAATGTGCGAGGATATTCTGAATCGACCACACCGAGCTTTCTGTGTAAACTTCTTTTTTCCATTGATCATCGGTTAAGCCACCGAAGAACGCGGCAAGCTTCTCGCCTTCGGATTTTAGTTTTTGCGCCAGTTCATCAACATCAGACATCATGCCTCCTAAGTAACAAATAAACACAAGAGTTTTATGGGGACGTAATCGGATGATCTATAAAATTCACGGCTTTTATCCCACCATCGTCTGCCCAAGAATATCTACTAAATTTTGAAATCAAATGAACAAGGGTTTGACTGTCCGCAAAATCAGGACGCACGTAATAATAATGCGTATCATACGGCGTCACGCCAAACACGGCGGCAAGAACATAGTGATGACTTTCAGCATAATTCTTGAGCGTCATCGTCATCGCAAACCAGACCGGATCGAGATAATGATCGGGTGTAGTCGGCGGATCAAGCGGAGAAAAATGGGCGTGAAAAATAATCAACTCCGGTTTGTAGCGATCCAAATAATCCGCGGTGATGCCGCCGTTATGCGCGATCCATTCATCGTTCAGCCCCCACGTGTCAATCGCGTTCCATTGCGAATACAACGGCAAAAGCCCCGCTTCCGAAGTCGCCATGGTGT
>JBAUMB010000073.1:0-4780 GCA_049578465.1 Anaerolineales bacterium | reverse complement strand
AGCGGAAGCTTGATTCTTATTTTGTAGAGGAAGATAAAAGCCGACCAGCAATTCATTTTTTTCTAGTGCGCTCTTGCCAGGTCCAAGGAACATTTCGTTGATTGGAACGCGGCGATTTCCTTTTTGTTTTGCGACCTCAACTTGAGCGTTCAAAGCCATTAGTGCAATCGTGCCGTCAGCGGCGGGAAGTGCATGGGCAACGTTGCCGCCCAAAGTCGCGATGTTGCGGACTTGCGGCCCACCAATTAAATTGCATGCTTCAATAAGCGCTTCCGCATTTTTTGCAACCAGTTCAGATTCGACGATATGTGTATGCGAGACGGACGCGCCGATGAATAATTCGTTGCCGCGAATTTCGATGGGAGTCATTTCTCGGACAGAAGTAAGATCCACGATGGTGTGAACCGGCGGATGTCGGCCCTGATCGAGGTCGAGGATCAAATCCGTTCCGCCCGCGAGCGGAAGAGCCGAACCGGGCGCGTCGACTAACGCAGAGATTGCTTCTGTTAAAGTTTTGGGTTGGAGGTATTGTTGCCAGAGAGTCATAGGATCGGTACCGGTGATGAGATTGATTTGGGTTCAAAAGCTAAAGTGGTGCTTTTCGACAGGCTGCTTACCTGACGCCGCTGAGAGGAATCTGCCCAGCGACCACCGAACCGATTATGTAAATATTCAATTTATATTCTTTATTGTATCCCTAATAGCCGAGATTGGGGAGGCATAATCGATGAGAGAGTGCTGATTGTCTTAAGATAAAACCGATTAAAATCATGTTGTTCTAAGTTGAGAGGCAAGGAGTATAATCTTTTTACATTTGAATCATTCATCCAAATCTAAGGTTGTGATGACAGATATTCTTCCGTTTCTTAAATCGTTAGTTTCTGCAACCGGTCTTTCGGCTTATGAAACCCCGGTTGCGCGTCTCATCGAAGAAAAATGGAAACCGCTCGTAGACGAGATTTCGATGAGCCGCATCGGTTCCTTGCATGGACTTAAAAAAGGTCGCGGCAAATCGCCTCGACCTTCGGTGATGATCGCCACGCACATGGATGCCATCGGTTTGATGGTCACAAAAGTCGAAGATGGTTTTCTCCATTTGGATGAGATCGGTGGAATCGACGTGCGTATTTTGCCCGGTACTCCGGTGATCGTGCACGGCAAACAAGATTTGCCCGGTGTAATTGTTTTGCCGCCGATGAAGTCTCTGCCGGAAGATGCGCGGGATGGCGCGATCGGTCTTCGCAACCTTCTCGTGGACACTGGCTTGCTTCCGTCAAAAGTAGCGCGTCTCGTCCGGATTGGCGATCTCGTTTCATTCAATACACCGCCGGTTGAACTTTCCGGTGAAGTCATTAGCGGACATTCGCTTGATAATCGTGCCTCTGTCGCGGCGTTGACAATTTGTCTCGAAGAACTTCGAACCAAATCGCATCTTTGGGATGTGTGGGCTGTTGCCACTGCACAGGAAGAAGAAACTCTCGGTGGCGCGGCAACTTCTGCATTCCATTTGAATCCAGATTTAGCTATCGTAGTGGATGTTACGTTTGCTAAAGGTCCCGGCGCGAATGGCTGGGAAACGTTTCCGCTTGGCAAAGGTCCAACACTTGGATGGGGCGCGAACCTTCATCCATATTTATATAAAACATTCAAAGAGCTGGCCGATAAGCTTGAAATCCCGGTTGCGATGGATATTACGCCAGCTCACTCCGGCACCGATGCTTATTCCATTCAAGTGGCGCGTGAGGGTATACCTTCTATGGTGATTGGAATTCCTTTACGTTATATGCACACGCCGGTTGAAGTGGTCGCGATAAAAGATATTCAACGCGCAGGCCGCCTGCTTGCGGAATTTATCAGCGGCTTGGAAATGGGTTTTGTCTCCAAGATTTCATGGGAGGATGAAGATGGCAACTAAGACTCCCACCATTGGAGCAGCGCAATTCAAATTGCTTGAAAAGCTTTGTAGCGCCGTTGGTGTTTCCGGCGGCGAGAGTGAGGTGCGAAAGATTATTCTGGAGGAAATTAAATCATCCGTTGATGAAGTCAACGTGGATGCACTTGGAAATGTTCTTGCAACCAAAAAAGGGCGTGGAACAAAACGTCTGAGCGTGATGTTGGACGCACATATGGATGAAGTCGGCTTTATGCTGGTCGTTGACGATGGCGAAGGACTCTATCGTTTCAAAATCATCGGCGGCATTGATTTGAGGAATCTTGTTGGCAAACAAGTGGTGGTTGGAAAGGAACATAAACCTGGCGTGATTGGTGCTAAGCCAATTCACTTGACCACTTCTGATGAACGTAAGAAGTCTATTCCTGATGATGCTCTGCGGATTGATCTCGGACCCGAATCGAAAATCAAAGTAGGCGAGCGTGGCACATTCGCACCGAGCTTCCAGCGCGTTGGCCCGTCGCTTATTTCTAAGTCGCTAGATAATCGTCTTGGTGTCGCGACGTTAATTGAACTCCTTAAATTTTCATATCCGAATATTGATTTATGCGCGGCGTTTACTGTGCAAGAAGAAATTGGATTGCGCGGCGCAAAAGTCGCGGCGCAATATTTCAAACCCGATCTAGCAATTGTTATTGATTCAACGCCCGCTAACGATTTGCCCATGCAATTTGATGGCGAGAATATTTTCTACAATACGAAACTCGGTTTGGGTCCTTCAATTTATGTATCCAATTCTTCAACCATTGATGATCCGCGCTTGGTTCGTTTTGTGCAAGCTGTCGCCGACAAAGCACAGATACCCTATCAGCTCCGTCAGCCGGGCGGGGGCGGGACGAATGCGGGCGGCATCCAACGCGCGGGTGCGGGTGTGCCGGTCCTTTCCATTTCTGTTCCGCATCGTTACACTCATTCCGCGATGAGCGTGGCTCGCATTGAGGATTGGAAAAATACGATTGCATTATTATATACTGCGATCAATCAAATTACGCCCGCTACATTGAAGCGATAAAATCAAAGACGAGGAAAACCCATGAAGCAACTCATTCAAAAATTGACCGACGCCTTTGGCCCATCGGGTTACGAAGATTCAATTCGAGATGTGATCCGCGCAGAGATCAAAGAATTTGCGGATGATATCCGTGTAGATACTTTAGGTAATCTCATCGCGCGGAAAGGCAAGGGTGGTACGCGAATTATGGTCGCCGCGCACATGGATGAGATCGGGTTGATGGCAACCCATGTTGATGAAAAAGGATTTGTCCGCTTCACTGGAATCGGCGGCGTGTACCCGCGCAATTTGCCAGGCGGACGTGTGCGCTTCGTCAACGGGACACGCGGCGTGATCGGCCTCGATGGGGGAATCGTTGGCAACGTTCTGCCTCCACTCGAAAAAATGTTTATTGATGTTGGCGCATCCAGCAACGACGATTGTCCCGTAAAAACTGGCGATGTCGCTGCGTTCGAAAGACCGTTTTTGGATTTAGGTAATCGAGTCGTTGCAAAGTCTTTGGACGATCGGATTGGATGTGCGGTGGCAATTGAATCATTGCGCTCTTTGAAATCAACATCGAATGAAGTGTATTTTGTTTTTACAACGCAGGAAGAAGTTGGCACGCGCGGCGCGCAGACATCCGCTTACGAAATTGATCCCGATTTGGGTTTTTCGATTGACGTTACCAGTTGGGGTGATACGCCCGGACAAAGAGATTTTGATGTCGCATTGGGCAAAGGTCCGGCGATTAAAATTCGAGACGGCGGAATGTTATCGGATCCGCACATCGTGGAATGGATGATGAGCGCAGCTGAGAAAAATAAAATTCCTTATCAACGCGAAGTTCTATTGGGTGGCACAACTGACGCACGCGCCATGCAACTCGTGCGCGGCGGTATTCCGGTCGGCTGTATATCGATTCCGTGTCGATATGTCCATTCGCCTTCAGAGATGATTGATTTTGCTGATGTTCAGAATGCAGTAAAGCTCGTAACTGTCTTGCTTCACGCTCTGATTAAGCCGCTATTATTTCGCAAATGAGTATTTAGCGGCTTTCTCAACGGGGGAATTTGTTTAGATACCTATTCAATTTGTCTAAACCTCAGTATCAAGATAAAATATGACAAAAATTGGTTGATTAAAACAAAAAAAGCGTTTATAATAGACCTTGCGTAATTGTAGGTGTTTTGTAAGGTAGATGATTAGTCAGAAGTATTTTTTTTAATCTATTTTTTAAATGGATTTCAAAATAAGTTTTGTGTTCGATAATATAAAGGAAATCAAAAATAAACGTTCGAGTTTGGAGAATTTTTTTGTTGCGTAAGCATTTCATAAAACCATAGCCAGTTATTCTGATAACTAGTAGGAGCCTATATGATTAGTAGAATTCAACAATTAGCTGCAGACATTAACATGTCATATGATGAATTTATTGGCGAGATGAGAAAACGCGGATGCAGCGAGCCGACTGCATTAAAAATATGGCTAGGCAAATACGAAGAGTATGATGAGTTTAATGACAACGACGTATACCTTAGTAATCTTCGCAAGGCGGCGGATGTTTTAAAAGTTACAACAGGAAGACTGTTACCGAAATGATTACTGGTTAGTCATAAGTTTGTGGCTGTGAGCAACAGGAGACGAATATGGAAATCCGATTATATTTTCAAATGTTACGAAGAGGAGGGTGGATTATCGCGTTAACTACATTAACAGCCTTGGTAGCTTCTTTAGCGACCTCTTATTTGACTACTCCTAAGTACCAAGCTATGGCCCAATTCATCCTCTTTCCGAGTGCGCTCCAAACGGCGAGCAGCCCAGGTCTCTTGTTTGAG
>JBAUMB010000072.1:0-2182 GCA_049578465.1 Anaerolineales bacterium | reverse complement strand
TGTATATATTTTTCCATTCCACGGAAAAAATAAGAAATGTGGTTTGGTTTCGAACTTCGATAAACGAAATGCCCGAAGCATCCGTAGAAGCCGATGCCCAACTCAAACGCTCACTGCCATCATTCTCCATGTTCGTATCGCTGATCGTGATGGAACCGGTCTGACCATTCATACTAAAATATTTATCGAGCAAGTTCAATGCAAATTGAGCATTGGTCGAACCGGAAATCGGCGTGCCATCATCGTAGGCGATATTTTGAATAACAGCATTGCCATCGGGCGATGTAAATGTATCCATATAATAATGACTGCCCGAAGATTGTTCATGTTTCCAATCTTTCGGCAATTGGATTTGATAATACTTGTTCTGATCGGTGAACGTGGTCAGGTTGCTGGCAGGGATTTCCGGCGTCGGCGTGATGCCGCTGCAACCTACGGCAAAGAGCAAGATCATCAAAGAAAAAAATCGAAAGTTATTTAATTTCATTTTCACCTAAAACTTTTTCTGTGGCATGAAACGCAAGCGGAGGCAGATTGGATCGTTCAAACCATCCGACTTGATCAGCATCATCGGAAGCTTGAGGGACGCCGGAGATAAATTGCGCGGCGTAAACAATGATGAAGTCCGCACCGCGCGGATGTTCGCGGCCCGCGATCACATCCAGCACTTGCGTCGCGCGGACCGTGAGGCTGGTCTCTTCCAAACATTCCCGTTCCGCGGCGCGCGCCGGATCTTCACCCGCGTCCACAAAACCGGCGGGCAGAGTCCACAGTCCGCGATACGGTTCATTGACGCGACGAACCAACAACACGCGTCCATCTTGTTCCACGAGGACTGCCGCGGCAACTTTTGGATCAGCAAAGTGAATCCATCCGCAGTTTGTACAAACAGCGCGAAGTTTACCAAACTTTTCCTGCAAGCTGACTGTTGATCCACAGCGCTGACAAAAATTTATTTCTTGGTCCATTTTTTGCGGAAGGATCGTTCGTTATTGCGCGGCAATATCCAAGTGGTGATGCCAAATCCAATTGCCAGAATTCCAAAGAAGATTTCAAAATCAAATGGGATCGATGATTCGTTTTGTGTGTGAACCGATTGGTTATTCTCAGCTTGAGACGGAATAGATTTCACACCAATCTCTGGAGTGGAAGTTTCAGTTGCCAATAGTGGAGCGGCCATCAAACGCGGAGAAGAAGTTTCTGTTGGTGCGATTGCCGCGAGCGGAAGTGCGGGCGCTTGTCCTGCTGGAGCAGATTCCTGTTGAGCAGATAGTGGAGCCGCGGCAAAGCTTGGAGCAGATAAAGAAATTAATCCATTGATCACAAAAGTAATGATGAATAAAAATGTTGCCAGTGCGGATGCAAAACGAAAAATCGGAACGGCGCGCGGCGTGGGTGGTTTGATGCCAGCCATTCGCGGAGTCAATGTGAAGTTGCGAGGAGCGCGGCGGGAGGGAAGTTGACGGAGCAAACTTCGAGTCGAACGTAAATTATCTAGAGCGGTACGCAGACTTTCGTCGGAGGCGAGACGCGATTCGAGTCGCGCGGAATCGGATGGATTGAGTTGTCCATCCAAATATGCAGAGAGGAGTTCGAGATCGCGGGGATTCATGATCGCTCCTCATTCAGACGAAACGCGGCGGGCAGAAGTTCCGCAAAACCTTGCAGACATTCCTGCAAGCGGAGGCGGGCACGCGCAAGACGCGACTTGATGGTACCGAGCGGAGCGCGGAGTGCCGCGGCAACTTCGGCGTAGTCGAGACCTTGAAGATCGGCGAGGACAACGACGGCGCGAAACTCAACGGGGAGATTATCAAGACAATGCTGAATGGCATGTTCGAGTTCATCAGCTTCGGCTTGCTCTTCGGGCGTGAGATGCGGATCAGCAAGCCAGCGCGGCGAATCCATTTCATCGCAATCGTCATTATCGGGTTCGAGCGGAGTGTTGGGATGACGTTTGCGGCGGCGAAGTTCATCGTAGCAGACGTTCGTCACGGTGCGATGAAGCCAGGCTTTGAATGATCCGCCGCGATAGGAATTGAGATGTTGGAACGCGGAAAGAAAAGCATCCTGCGTTGCATCGGCGGCGAGATCGTCATCGCCGAGGATGCGCAGAGCGGTGTTGAACAGTGCATCTTGATAATGCAAGACGAGCGTGTTGAAGGCATCGAGGTCACCGCGT
>JBAUMB010000071.1:0-5008 GCA_049578465.1 Anaerolineales bacterium | reverse complement strand
AGCGGAAAAAGTTCAGGGATACACCTTGATTTATCAGGATGACTTTGGCATGGCTTACGTCAGCACGCCTTTGTATAACCAATTCTTGTCAACACATTAATGTGGAGAATGTTGTATGTCGAATAACATAGATGCAGTGATTGTGGACGCGATTCGCACACCGATTGGAGCATTGGGCGGCGCGCTCGCTTCCGTTCGTCCCGACGATTTGGCGGCTCTCGTTATCAGAGAGATGATTCAGCGCAACAACCTCGATCCGAATCTCGTCGAAGAAGTTTATTTCGGCTGCGCGAATCAAGCCGGTGAAGACAATCGTAATGTGGCGCGGATGGCTACGCTGTTGGCAGGATTGCCAGTCGAAGTCGCGGGCGTGACCGTGAATCGTTTATGCGCTTCTGGATTAAACGCGGTCAATCAAGCCGCGCGCGCCATCAAAGCCGGTGAAGGCGATGTATTTATCGCGGGCGGAGTCGAATCAATGAGCCGCGCGCCGTATTCCGTTCCGAAAGCCGAAGCGGGATTCTCATTCGGCAATCTCACGGCCTGGGACACGGCTCTCGGTTGGCGCTATCCGAATCCAAAGATGAAAGAAAAATATGGAACCGATGCGATGGGCGAAACGGCCGAGAATATTGCGATGGAACATCCGCAGATCACGCGCGCGATGCAAGACGCGTTTGCGTTGCGCTCGCATCAACGCGCGCTTGCCGCAATTGATATCGGAAAATTTGCAGAAGAAATATTGCCGGTTTCTATTCCTCAAAAAAAAGGCAATCCCATTCTTGTAGCGACGGATGAACGTCCGCGCCGCGACACGACGATGGAATCGTTGTCAAGACTCAAGCCATCTTTTCGTGATGGCGGCACAGTGACCGCTGGCAACTCATCGGGACTCAATGATGGAGCCTGTGCGTTATTATTAATGAGTGGAGAAAAAGCCAAGGCGTTGAATCTAAAACCGCTTGCGCGCGTTGTTACATCGGCAGCGGCGGGCGTGCCGCCGCGTGTGATGGGTTATGGGCCAATCCCCGCGACGAAGAAAACTTTGCAGCGCGCCGGATTACAAATCAAAGATATCGGTTTGGTGGAATTGAATGAAGCCTTTGCGATTCAATCGCTGGCTGTGATCGAAGAACTTGGACTCGATCCCGAAATTGTCAACGTCAATGGCGGCGCGATTGCATTGGGACATCCGCTTGGGTGTTCGGGCGCGCGCATTCTCACAACGCTGTTATATGAAATGAAACGACGCGGCAATGTGAAGTATGGACTTGCCACATTATGTGTCGGCGTGGGCCAGGGCGAAGCGACAGTTGTTGAGTGGCTCGCGTAAATTAAAATCACTAATAACTTTAATAAGGAGAAACGAATGAAACGAATCATCACTTTAGTTGTTTTGGCATTGATCCTTTCTGCTTGTTCGCAGACTGCTACATCGACTCCAACTATTCCCGCGCTAGTAACTGTTGCGCCGCCAACTGTCAGCGCGCCGATTGTATCCGCGCCTGCCTTCACGGCGATTCATATGATTGATGTGATGAACGGTTGGGCAATCACCGATACCGGCGTAGTTCGAACGAATGATGGCGGCGCAACCTGGCATAATGTGACGCCATCGGGCGTTACGAAACTTGGATACGGCACCACATTTTATTTTCTCGATTCGAATCACGGATGGGTTGTATCGGGCAATAATCAATCCGATCCACCAACCGGCACTTTGTATCGGACTCAAGATGGCGGCGCGACGTGGCAATCAGGCGCGGTGAATTTCTTTATGGGAAATATGGTCTTTGTCAATGCATCGAACGGCTGGATGATGGCAAGCCTCAGCGTGGCGATGGGATCGAATGCGGTCGCGGTTTTTCAAACGACTGACGGCGGCGCGACTTGGAAGCAGACCTATGTCAACGATCCGAATCAACCCGGCGCGGCGACCACGTTGCCTTTAGGCGGACTCAAAGACGGCATCACTCCAACGGATATGAATAATGCCTGGATCGGTGGTATCACATATGCGGACGGCGTGATTTATTTGTATCAAACTCAAGATGGCGGCCAGACTTGGAAGTTGCAGCCGCTTCAAATTCCGGCGGGATACGAACAAGCTCAATTTGAAACCGTTGGTCCGCAATTCGCCACAGCCACGGATGCATACTTGCCGGTTCATTTCACGAATCAATATGGCATGTTGATGTCTGTTTATTATTCCCATGATGGCGGAGCCAATTGGGCGCTGACACCCATGATGATCCCCAATGGCGGCTCGATGAATTTTGTTTCCGCCACTGACGGCTTTGTTTGGAACGGCACGGATTTTTATGTCACGCATGATGGCGCCAAAACATGGACAACGGTTTCACCCGGCGTTGCATTTGGCGATAATTTTGCGGGCATGGACTTTATCAGTACGACCACTGGGTTTGTATTAACCAACGACACGCATACTGTCATCCTTTATAAAACGATGGACGGCGGCGCCACCTGGACAGAGATTAGCAACGCAACGATCGGTCAATGAAAAAATATTGGTTCGCGTTTTTAATTATCGGAATCACCGCGCTGGCGTGCGGATCGTTTTCGACGCCGGAAGCGATTCAGATTCCAGTCACGCAAATTGTGCCGACGGTTCCGCCGACAACGGCGGTCTCCGCGTTGACTCCGGATCAAGTGAAGAATGCCAAATACCAGTTGGTGATTCAAGATTCGCATCCGATTGTGCAATTGACGAACGGCGCGTATCAAAGCAGCGCCACGGATGTTTCATCGCCGAACTATATGTCTATCAACCTTGCCTCGCAAATGGCGTTCGGTGACTTGAACGGTGACGGCGCGGGCGACGCGGCTGTCTTGTTGGCAGAAAATTATGGCGGCAGTGGAGTTTTCGTTTCTGTGGTCGCAATGCTGAATCAAAATGGTCAACCGGTGCAAGCAGCATCGGAGTTGATTGATGATCGTCCGGTTATTAACGGTCTCAGTATCAAAGATGGACAAATCTTTTTGGATGCGACCGTTCACGGTCCGAACGATCCGGGATGTTGCGCGGCTCAACAAACTCAACGCACATATCAACTCGTCGCGGGAAAATTGGTGTTGACGAGTTTCACCACAAAAACTCCGGATGGCGGCGAACGCGTCATCACGATTGATTCGCCGACAAATGGTTCAACGGTTTCATTTCCGTTGACAATCACGGGGCATGTGACGATTGCGCCATTCGAAAATAATCTGTTGTATGTTATCTTTGACGCGAACAATAATCAGGTCGCGACTGGATCATTTTCAGTTAACGCCGCTCAGCCTGGAGGTCCCGGAACGTTTTCGCTTCCGATTGATCTAAGCGGAAAAAATGTCAGCGGCAATTTGCGGATTCAAATTGAAGACACGAGTCCCGCCGATGGTTCGATTCGGTCGCTTGGCTCGGTGACGGTGAACGTCAAATAAATGACAAAGCAAAAGTTTTACGTGGTTTGGAAAGGACGCAAGCGCGGCATCTTCACTTCGTGGTCGGAGTGCGAAGCGCAGGTGAAGGGATTTGTCGACGCGCAATACAAAGCTTTTGAGTCGCGCCTTGAAGCGGAACGCGCCTTTGCCGCGTCGTATAAAGATTACAAGGGCAAACCGGCTTCGACTCACCGCTGGCTCTTCGCTCCAAATCCGCCGATCATGCCCAGCCTGTGTGTGGACGCGGCTTGCAACGGCTCACCTGGAAAAGTCGAATATCGCGGCGTGGATTTGGAATCCAAAAAGCAAATCTTTCACGCCGGTCCATTTGCGGATGGGACGAATAACGTCGGTGAATTTCTTGCCATCGTCCACGCGCTGACGTGGCTGGACAAACAGGAAAAACAAATCCCGATCTATTCGGATTCGGAGAATGCCATTGCGTGGGTGATGACCGGCGAATGCAAAACAAAATTGAAACGCATGAACTCGAACAGACCGCTTTTTATGTTGATCCACAGCGCGGAGAATTGGCTGGCTGAAAACGAATTGGATGATGATTCTGTTTTGAAATGGGATACGCAAGCTTGGGGCGAGAACCCCGCGGATTTTGGGAGAAAATAAACTCAATGAAACCTAAAATTATCTTTGCTATGATAGGAATTTTATTTCTTGTTTCTTGTGTTTCTCAACCTGTTTTCCCAACTCCAACGATACTACAAAGCCCACTTATAAATACGCCAACTAAAATGGTTTCTATTACGGACATACCGAACCCTTGGCTATCTTTGGCTCCTTACCTAACCGACTTGCATATGTTGGATGAACAAAACGGCTGGGCTTTAGCGAGGAATGCTGATTATCGCACCTTTTTATTTCGATCAGAAGATGGCGGTCAAACTTGGAAATTTGTTTATCCTTGTGATGTAATAACAAATTATTTTTTTCTAAGCGATAAAATCGCATGGGTCATTGGGTGGTATTTCGGGGACGCAAATCCAAAATTATACAGAACTATAAACGGCGGTCAAACTTGGAGTTTTTTATCGTCTCTTCATGGAATCAATGAAGTGTATTTCGCCGATATTAACAATGGTTGGGCGAAAGTAATACCGGTAGGATGCGATGAAGTTTACTGCGATATTACTCTATACAAAACATCTGATGGAGGAAAATCTTGGTCGCAATTATTCATTCAGGATCCTCTTAATAGAACAACTTATTCTTATAACGGAAAAGGTGGCATTGTAATTTTGGAACAAGGATTCTTTTCCTTCAGGAACGATAAAAATTTCTGGGCATTTGCAGGGAATGAAAGCCTTGAATTTGCTCAATTATTAGTAACTTGGAATGGCGGTCAAAAGTGGGAACAAATCAAATTATCATTGCCGTCGAAAGCACAAGATCCTTCTGAAATTATCATTGACCCTCCTATTTTCCTTAACGATGCTGATGCTTACTTACCTGTTAGGTATGGTTCCATGGTCGTTTTCAGTACTCATGATGGTGGTCATAATTGGAATTCTAATTTTGCAGTTATTCAAAATGTGGCGTGGTATAGTCG
>JBAUMB010000070.1:0-5395 GCA_049578465.1 Anaerolineales bacterium | reverse complement strand
AGCGTGAGATTTATAATGAGATTATCGAATGTCAATGTTTCGTGGGGAGGGGCAGAAGTGCCACCTGCTTTTCCCATCTCTTCGCGCAACATGCGTGTACGCCGCAACTGCGCTTTGACGCGCGCCAATAATTCGCGCATGGAAAAAGGTTTGGTGAGGTAATCGTCCGCGCCGACCTCGAGTCCGACGACGCGGTCAATTTCATCGTCGCGCGCCGTGAGCATCAGGATGGCAGTGGTCAATTCCTTGCGGAGAATGCGCGCCACTTCGAAGCCATCCATTTTCGGAAGCATAATGTCGAGGATGATGAGATCGGGCCGCAGGCGGCGAGCCGCTTCGAGGGCGGAGAGACCGTCGCCGACTGTCTCAACAATGTAGCCATCCTTTTTTAGATTATAGGCAAGCGTGTCTTGCAACGCGGGTTCATCTTCAACGATGAGAATGGATTCAGGCATTTGCAAAGACTATATCATAACAAAGCGTAATCGTTTGTTAAGGGGATGTTAAAACAAAAGCGGTAACAGGGTGTCGAGAAATTGAGTTTATCTACGAAAATCAACCTATAGATTATATCGGAATATTTGCTATAATATGCAGGAAGGTGGCTGCGAAAATGGATACTTGCTTTGTTATTCAACCCTTTGACAAAGGAACGTTTGACAAACGTTACCAAGATATCATTGTTCCTGCTATTCAGGCAACTGGTCTAGAGCCGTATCGAGTCGACCAAGATCCATCAGTCGAAATCCTAATTGATGAAATTGAAAATGGTATAAGAAGAGCTAGGATTTGTTTAGCTGAAATAACTACAAATAATCCAAATGTTTGGTATGAACTTGGTTTTGCGCTAGCAAGCGGAAAAAGCGTTGTATTGGTTTGTGCAGAAGAAAGAAAAGAACCATTTCCTTTTGATGTACAACACAGGCATATTCTTCAATACAAAACAGAATCTTCTAGCGACTTTGAGAATATGAAAACTAAGATTTCTGAAAGAATAAAAGCTTTGCTAGAAAAAGAAGATCAATTTCGAATAATTTCCGAAAGTTCTCCTATTGCCAGAACAGAAGGATTATCACAGCACGAAATTGTCGCACTCGCAAGTGTAATGCAAAACCAAGTGACTCCAATTGATCATGTTTATACTAACGTGATTCAGAGGAGCATGTTCAAGTCTGGGTATACAGAAATTGCTACAAGTTTAGCTATCCGGGCTCTCTTGAAGAAGAATCTAATCTCAAGCAACATTGAGACGGACTTTAACGGTAACGAAACTAGCATTATTCAACTTACGCCTGCTGGTGAAAGTTGGCTTCAAGATAATATTGACCGGTTAGTTATTAAACGACCAAGTTCAGGGAATTCTAATCCGCCAGATTCTGAGGATCATGAGGATGATATTCCATTTTAAATGTTAGATTGAATTGAATAGAAAAACGCTCTTCATTTTGAAGAGCGTTTTTCTATTGCTAGATTTTTTATTTTCCAAATACAAATTGTCCGTTCTTATAAAACAATTGCCCATCCACCGTGATCTCTGAATCTTTGCGCAAGTCGCAGATCATATCCCAATGGATGGCACTGTGATTCTTCGAGCCGGTTTCGGGATAGCCCGCGCCGAGCGCCATATGGAAGGTGCCACCGATCTTTTCATCGAAGAGAATGTTACCGGTGAAGCGGTCAATATCGGTGTTCGTGCCGATCGCAAACTCTCCGAGATAACGCGAACCCGAATCGGTTTCGAGCATCTTGAGCAGATAGTCTTCATGCTTATCGGCTTTTGCTTTTTCGACGCGTCCGCGATTGAACGTGAGTTCCGCGCCTTCGACAGCGACGCCACCATAAATAGCGGGATACGTGAACTTGACCCAGCCATTAACCGAGTCTTCCACTGGACCGGTAAAGATTTCGCCATCCGGCATGTTGTATGTGCCAAAGGAATTATCGAATGTGCGACCTTTTACAGAAAGAGTGAGATCAACATTCGGTCCGCGTAATATCACTTGACCTTTGCCTTTCATAAAATCAATCGCGCCCTGCTGTTTCGCTTCGAGACTTTTCCAATAAGCCACCGGATCATCTTCGTGCGCGTGGACGGCGTGAAAAACGAAATCAGAATAATCCATCACGCTCATACCGGCGTCCTGGGCATACGCTTCGGTCGGATAAAGAGTCGTCACCCATTTGAAGACGCCTTCGGCGCCGCGCCGCATCTGCGCTTCGGTGATGGAACTCAAGGCTCGGCCGCGCCGCTGAACTTTGAGCGGATCAACACTGCCGGTTCCGCGCGTGTTCGTCGCGGAATGAATGCGGATACGCGATTCAAATTGATCGTAAGCAAGTTTATAAAACGTCGGGACAAAATCCAATTGCGTATCTTTGGCGTAGGTCACGTACATTTCATCCTGGCTGAACGGCATCATGCCGGGCAGCGCCACCATCGGGTGCGGATTTCCGCCCTTTTCCAAAACCTGAATGAACAGTTCACGAATGAGCGGTTCGGCGGCAGTGGTGCCTTCGATCAAAACGCGGTCACCGGGTTTGATGCGAGCCGAATGTTCCACCAAAACTTTTGCAAATTTTTGAACGCGAGTATCAGTCACAGAAATCTCCCAAAATTTATTTGTTGCATTGATGATTGCGTTGAATTTACACAAATTATATCATGCGCATCTTGGAGTATACTGAACGCGAAATTTAGGATGAATTTGCAATGAAACAATTACTTCAAAACATGAAAAATGGCAAAGCAATCGTTGAAGAAGTTCCGGTGCCGACTCCGCGCGATGGATTTGCATTAATCAAAACTGCGGCGTCGCTTGTCTCGGCTGGTACCGAACGCATGGTGGTTGAATTCGCTGAAAAGAATCTGGTTGGCAAAGCGCGCTCGCGTCCCGATCTCGTCAAACAGGTGATGGATAAAGCGCGCCGCGAAGGAATCGTTCCAACTATTCAAACCGCGTTCAATCGTCTCGATCAGCCGATGGCGCTTGGTTATTCGTCGGCTGGCACGATTGTTGCGCTTGGAAAAGGTATGCAAGGCTTTAAGGTTGGTCAACGCGTGGCGTGCGCGGGCGGCGGTTATGCTGTCCATGCCGAATATAATGTCGTTCCGCGTAATCTTTTAACATTACTTCCGAAGAATGTTGATTTTGAATCTGCGGCGTTCACCACACTCGGCGCGATTGCGATGCACGGCTTTCGTTTGTCTGAACCACAGATTGGCGAGAACGTCGCGGTAATTGGGCTTGGTCTTTTGGGATTGTTGGCGATTCAGATCGCGGCTGCGGCGGGATGCAACGTCTTGGGCATTGACATTGATGCGAAGCGTGTCGCGCTCGCTTCATCCCTTGGAATTGAATCGGTTCGCCGCGCAAAAGCCGTCGACGCCTCTCAAGCCTTCACCGCCAACCGCGGCTTCGACATCGTTCTCATCTGCGCTGATACTTCATCAAATGATCCGGTTGAGCTTGCCGCTCTCATCGCGCGTGACCGGGCGCGCATCGTCGCAACCGGCGCGGTCGGATTGAACGTCCCGCGCAAAATCTATTATGAAAAAGAATTGTCGTTCATCAACTCGCGTTCTTACGGACCCGGTCGTTATGACTCTTCGTATGAAGAAGATGGCAAGGATTATCCGCTTGGCTATGTGCGTTGGACGGAAGGTCGCAATTTTGAATCCGTTGTCGAGTTGATGGCAAATGGTAAATTGAAAACCGCGCCGCTTATCACGCATCGCTTTCCGATTGAACAAGCTCGGCAAGCCTATGAAGTTATCACGGGCAAACGCAAAGAAAACTTTTTAGGTGTGTTGCTTACTTACGATCAAGATAGAAAAATCAAAAGCGAGAAAGTTGAATTCAAAACCATTAGCGTTAAACCTTCAGCAGTTAAGCTTGGCGTTCTCGGCGCGGGACTCTATGCCAATGCAACTTTATTGCCTGCTATCCAAAACATCAGCGACATTGAACTCGTCGGCATTGCATCTTCCGGCGGACTGCATGCTCAGCATTCGGGAAAGAAATTCGGTTTTGCTTATGCCACTTCATCGGATGATGAAATCATCAACGATGCGAATGTTAACACCGTTGCCATTTTGACTCGTCACGATACGCACGCGGATTTAGTTATCAAAGCGTTGAAGGCTGGAAAGAACGTGTTTGTGGAAAAGCCATTGGCGATTAATAGCGTTCAGCTTTTAGCAATTAGCAAACAGCTAAAAGCTAGTCAATCGCTATTGACCGTCGGCTTCAATCGCAGATTTGCTCCACTCGCTCAACAATTATCTGACTTCTACAAAGATCACTCCGAACCGCTGCATGTTCATTATCGAGTCAATGCTGGTTACATTCCATTGAATCATTGGACGCAAGATCCAGCCCTCGGCGGCGGACGAATCATCGGCGAAGCCTGTCACTTCATTGACTTCATCACATTTTTGATTGGCGCGTCGCCTGTTTCAGTGACTGCTCATGCTTTGCCTGATAATGGCAAATATCGCGAAGACAATGTCTCGATGACCTTCACGTTTCCGGATGGTTCGATTGGCGTTGTGGATTATCTCGCCAATGGCGATAAATCTTTTCCCAAAGAACGCGTCGAAGTTTTTTGTGACGGCAAGATCGCGGTGTTGGATGATTTCCGTGCGTTGGAATTGGTCGAATATGGCAATCGCAAAACAATCAAAGCCGCGCAGGATAAAGGCTGGAAGAATGAAATGATTGCTTTTGCCAAAGTGATTCGCGAAGGCGGTCAGCCGCCGATTCCTTATGAGCAATTGATCGGCGTGACGAAAGCTACGTTCGCGGCGGTAGAATCAATTAGAATTGGAAACGAAGTTGATATTTTGTAATTTGATAATTTCTTGATCGGGTAACCCATGACCACCACCAACAGACCTCTTCGCGTTTTCCTTTGTCACTCATCAAACGATAAACCCGTTGTGCGCGAGTTGTATCAAAAACTTCGCGCTGAAGCATGGCTTGAACCTTGGTTGGATGAAGAAGAACTTTACCCAGGACAGGATTGGAATTTAGAGATTGAAAAAGCTGTAGAATCCGCAGATGCAATTATTGTTTGTCTTTCCAATAACTCGATTACCAAAGAGGGATACGTTCAACGAGAATTAAGAATCGTTTTGGATTATGCCGATTACAAACCCGAAGGCACTTTATATATTATTCCCGTGCGTTTGGAAGAATGTGAGCCGCCAAGGCGATTGCGAGCATGGCAATATGCAGACTACTTTATGGGAAAGCGCGAACGATCTTTTGGGAGATTGCTCGTTAGCTTGAAAAGGCGTGCTAAATCACTTGGCTTGACGGTTGAAGAGTCAGCTACCAGCGCCGCCCTGAGCGAACTCAAAGGGTCAAAGAATCAAGTGGAGATTAGTCTGGCG
>JBAUMB010000069.1:0-12394 GCA_049578465.1 Anaerolineales bacterium | reverse complement strand
CCGACTTCAAACTATGACGCATCAAAATTAACGACCATTATTATGACTGGCACGACCTCGTTGGTGAATGCGATTGCGTATCAGATGGAAGTCAAAGGCATTGATTATCCCGCGCAAGATATCGGCGCTACGCTGCGTCAAGCGGATATCGTGCATGTGAGCAACAAGACTTCGTTCGCCCCGAGTTGCCCGCCGCCAAATCCGAATACGTTGTGGCCCCGTTGCAGCGATCCGAAATATATTCAGTTGCTGAAAGATGTTGGCGTGAACGTGGTCGAGCTGACCGGTCCGCATATTTTGGACGACGGCGTCGGTCCGTTTTTGTTTACATTGAATCTTTATAAACAAAATAACATGCAAACTTATGGCGGCGGTGCGAATCTCGATGAAGCGAGCCAGCCGTTGTTGATTCAGAATCACGGCAACAAAATCGCGTTCATCGGATGCAATGCCGGTGAACCGCCCCAGCCGCTTGCAACAGATTATAGAGCCGGTGCGAATCCGTGCGATTACAAACAGCTTGCCCAACAAATCGGTCAAGTGCGCACACAAGGTTATTTGCCGATTGTCACGTTTCAATATAAGGAAGGTTTCTCGCCGCAAGTGATGCCGTGGCAATTGAATGATTTTCGGCAAGTCGCCGATGATGGCGCGGTCATCGTCAGCGGAAGCCAGGCGCACGTGCCGCTTGAAATGGAATTCTATAAAGGCGCGTTCATTCATTATGGCTTGGGAAACTTCTTTTACGATCAAATGGGCAACCAGCCGCCCGATCCCACCGATCCGAAAATTCCGATCCAGCCCGCGCAGCGTTGGGAATTCATTGATCGTCATGTGATTTATGATAACCGTTATATCAGCACTGAATTATTGACTGCCATGTTGGAGGATTATGCGATGCCGCGCCCGATGACTGCTGACGAGCGCGCCGCGTTCCTGACCGCATACTTTGGTTACAGCGGATGGATTCCGCTCATCCCGACTCCTGCGCCGGAGCAAACCCCGACGTTATATCCTTTGCTGAATTTTAGTCCGCTCCCAACTTATACGCCGACACCTAAAGTTACTCCGACGCCGTAACTAATCAATCAAAATAAATATTCAAATCCGAACAATCGAATCGATTGCCGCAATTGGGACAAATGATTTTGCAATTGCTCTCATACATTTCAAATCCGCAGCGATCACAAATAAATTTTTGTTTTTGATCTTGCTCACCAATGATTGCGTTTTGCGTTTTCTCTTTTGGCTCTTCACTCATCTCGACCTTCTTTCCAAATCACCGGCTTCAATAAATCTCGGTTGAATTCTGTGATTCGTTTTTCTCCCAATCGTTTAACTTCATCAGTAGCCGCCTCTAAATCAAATCGCAATTGACCCACTTCCACGCCGCGGCAAGTTTCCGGAAATTGTCTCAGCCATTTCATGCTTCGTCCGTAGACTTTGATCGCGCCCGCATAATTTCCGCGCGTGATGTGAAGATACGTCACACCAGCTTGTAGAATGCCTTGATACAGCTCGCGGACTTTTCCTTTTTCATCTTTCCACGCGGCTTCCAACTCTTCATGCGCCTCGAAATACTTTCCGGCGTTGAATAAACGCAAACCTTCGATGGCTTTCGGGTGTAAAGGTTGATCGCAATCGTCCGCATTCATAACGGCAGTATATCACCGCTAATTGCTGAAAATCTAGTGGTAAAATTTTTGCGCATGACTCTTTTTCCTTTATTGTTCAGCATTATGTTTGGCTTCGGCTCGCTTGCCTTCGGCTACCACTTGGCGGGCCTTACACAATTCGCACGCTGGATCATTTTCTTCGGCGCAGTGTGGCTTATCGCAGTTTGGCAACGCTGGCGTTGGTTCGCATATATCGGGATTGTATTCGATTTACTTTTCGCCGCGTTGGGATTGTGGCTCTTGAATTTTCCGCCCGGCTGGATGTTTGCTGGCGCGATCGGCGGATTGCTGGCTTTTGATTTAACTTTCTTTTGGGAGCGAGTCCGCTTCATTGACTCTGACGAGGAGCGGCGCGGCTTCGAGTCGCGTCATCTGCTCCGAATCAGTGTACTCGCCATCCTTGGCATGACAGCCGCCAGCATTACCATGCTGATAAAATTACAGTTTACCTTTCAATGGGCGATTCTGTTGCTTTTGATTATTTTGTTGGGAATAACTCAACTCATTATCTGGCTTCTTAGGCGAAACTGATCGTCGCGTTATAATTTATAAAACGCAATTGCGTTTTGGAAACGAGGCTCCTATGTTCGATCTTCCTGACGATGAAATTCTATCTCTTTCCAAAGAGCATGTCTTCTGGACGTGGTCGGCGCAAGCGAAGGTTAATCCCATTGCGGTCAAGCGCGCCAAAGGCGTTTACTTTTGGGATGTGAACGATAAACGCTATCTCGATTTCAATTCGATGACGATGTGCGTCAACATCGGTCACGGCGATGAACGCGTGATCGAAGCGATGGTGAATCAAGCGCGCGAACTTTCTTATACCGCGCCATCGATGACGAATAAAGTCCGCGCATTGGCGTCGAAATTGGTTGCCGAAGTTTCACCGCAAGGACAACTGACGAAAGTCTTATTCACGCTTGGCGGCGCGGACGCAAATGAAAACGCGATCAAACTCGCGCGCGGATACACGGGTCGTTATAAAATTTTATCTCGCTATCGTTCATATCATGGTGCATCAGCGGGCGCAATGGCTGTGACCGGTGATCCGCGTCGGGTCGCGTGGGAACCGATGCTGATGCCGGGCGTCGTTCATTTCCTTGACCCGTATCGTTATCGCTCCACGTTTCATCGCACCAATCCGAATATTTCCGAAGCCGAGTTCACGCGCGATTATCTTAATCATCTCGAAGAGATTATTCAATATGAAGGACCGGAAACGATAGCCGCGATTCTAATGGAATCTGTTATTGGCACGAACGGCATCATCATTCCGCCGGAAGGATATCTACAGGGTGTGCGCGCCTTATGCAATAAATATGGAATCGTGATGATCGCTGATGAAGTGATGAGTGGATTCGGTCGCACGGGCAAATGGTTCGCAGTGGATCATTGGAATGTGGTGCCGGACATCATAACGATGGCAAAAGGTTTAACATCTGCATACGCGCCGTTGGGCGCGGTGGCGATGAAGCCGCAAATCGCGGCGCACTTTGATGAAGTCGCTTTTAAATCGGGATTGACGTATACATCGCATCCGATTTCACTGGCGGCGGCGATTGCGAATATCAATGTGATGAGGGAAGATAAAATTGTCGAACACGCGGCCGCGATGAGTCCAGTGTTGAAGCGCATGTTAAGTGATTTAGGCGAGTCGCATCCATCGGTCGGAGATGTCCGCTCGATTGGTTTATTCGGAATCATCGAGTTAGTCAAAAATCGCGAAACGAAAGAACCGATGGCGCCGTGGAACGGATCAAGCCCGGAGATGAACGCCTTCAAAAAATATTGCTTCGATCGCGGATTGTTTCTGGATATTCATTGGCACACCGCGCTGATCATCCCGCCACTGATTATCACGGAGGAGCAATTGAAGGAAGGCTTTGATGTTTTGGATGAAGCCTTGAAGATTACGGATCAAGCGGTGAAATAAGAGTAATTCGATTCTGAAAGACTTTATGAATTGGAAACATAAGTAAAATTGGAAAATGGCTAACTGCCACCATCATGAGTATCGCTATGAGAATAAAGTTAATCTCACCCAAAATGAGTTTACGCCCAATGGACTCTGAATTAAAGAGAAGAATTTCCCCCTCTTTATCATTAGTAACTATCGCTGCGTTAATTGAAGATAAGCATTTTGTTTATATTGAAGATGAAAATATTCAAGAGATAAACTTTAATGATTCTCCCGACTTGGTTGGTATTACTGCAAATGTGAACACTGCAAAAAGAGCATATGAAATTGCCTCAAAATATAAGGAAAAAAATGTCCTTACAATTCTCGGAGGCATTCATATCAGTGCGAATCCCGAAGAGGCATTAGAACATGCTGATTCTGTTTGTATTGGTGAAGCTGAAGAAATCATGGATGAAATAATCCTAGATGCTCAACAAGGAGTGCTCAAACAGCGGTATTACAATCCATGTCCAACTGATTCCCAAAATATTCCGTTAGCAAATTGGTCATTAATAAACAAATCCAAATATCTCTATACAAATATCATTTGTTCGAGCAGAGGCTGTCCTTTCAAATGTGATTTTTGTTATAACAGTAGCTCATATGTACATAACAAATATAGAAACAGACCAGTAGATAGTATCTTGAAAGAAATCCAACGGCTAGGAACCAGACAAGTTATGTTCATAGACGATAACTTTATCGGAAACCCTCGCCACACAACAGAACTTGTACGAAAATTAAAGCCGCTAGAGCTTACTTGGCATGCAGCAGTTTCGGCAAATATCGTTCATATGCCAGAATTGTTAGATGAAATGAAAGACAGTGGATGCAAAAGCTTATTCATTGGATTTGAATCTATCAACGGCGAGTCTATTAAAAGCGTCCATAAAACACAAAACAATATTTCCCTGTATGAAGAACTTGTTCAGGAACTACATTCGAGAGGAATTATGATAAACGCAAGTGTTGTGTTTGGGTTTGACAACGATAATGCCAGTGTATTTAAAAATACACTTGATTGGTTGGTAAGAAATAAAATAGAAACTATGACCGCTCATATTCTAACGCCTTATCCTGGAACCGTACTTTATAGGAAATTACTAATTGAGAACAGAATTATTGATTTCGATACTAATCACTACAATACTGCAAATGTTGTTCATAAACCGAAAAATATGACACCTGATGAACTATATCAAGGGTATCTTTGGATATATGATCAATTTTATTCCTTCAAAAATATATTAAAAAGACTTCCAGAGGACAAAAGCCAAAGAGCATCGTATCTTTTATTCAATTTTGGTTATAGAAAATTCGGTAAAATCACCGCCCTTTTAGGAAAACTAGGGCTAATGAATTTGATCGGAAAACTTGGAAGAAGATTAGCATATAACATAGAATAAAAATTAAACCACTATTCAAAGGAGTTAGACGAAATTTCAAAACTTCAATGATACGTAGGCTGATAGTAAAGATTCCCTTAGATTCGTAAAGCCACTTGCAATTTATCATCTCTTTGCGCATCTGATAAAATAAAGATGTAATAAGCGCGTTATACGCATCGTCTCAATGATGCGAAAATTAAGAGAAGGTATTGATATTCAAATGAATTCAAACGGCAATTCAAATCATGTCAAAGTGTTGGTGTTAGGTTCGGGTCCGGCGGGACTTTCCGCGGCGCTGTATGCGGCGCGCGCGGAACTCGCGCCGGTGGTGTTGACCGGCATTCAACTCGGCGGGCAAGCCGCGCTCACCTTTACGATTGAAAACTATCCGGGCTTTCCCGAAGGCGTGGGCGGCGCGCAGCTGGGAGAATTGTTCCAAAAGCAGGCGGAACATTTTGGTGCGAAAGTTGAATTCGATACGGCGAGCGAAGTGGATTTATCGCAACGACCGTTCATCGTCAAGGCTGATGGCGGCGAGTACGCCGCGGATACGATCATCGTTTCAACTGGCGCGGATCCGAATAAACTCAAAGTTCCGGGCGAAGAAGAATTGACAGGGCGCGGCGTTTCGTATTGCGCCACCTGCGACGGCTGGTTCTTCAAGGATAAGAAAGTCGTCATAGTTGGCGGCGGAGATAGCGCGCTCGAAGAAGGTTTGTTCATTACGCGTTACGCGTCGTCTGTAACTGTGATTCATCGCCGCGAAGAATTTCGCGCCAGCCCGCTTTTGCAAAACCGCGCCAAAGAGCATCCCAAGATGAATTTCATTTTGAATACAGTCATCACGGAAGTGATCGGCACAGAGAAAGTTGAAGCTGTGCGATTGAAGAATATAAAAACAAATGAAGAAACCATCTTTGAAACGGATGGCGTGTTCATCTTTATAGGTCATACGCCGAACACGCAGATGTTCAAAGATCAATTGGAGATGGACAATCTCGGTTATATAAAGATTGACGATAAAATGCAGACCAGTAAAGCCGGAGTCTTCGCGGCGGGCGAGGCGGCGGATTCGCATTTCCGTCAAGTCGTCACGTCGGCGGGAATGGGTGCGGCGGCCGCTATCGCGGCGACACATTTCCTCGAAGCGGAATCCAGCTAAAGTCACGAAAGAACGAAGGGACTTCTGTTGATGGCAATCAAGAGAAGTCCCTTTCTTGTCAGAATGTTTGCATAAAAAGACATGACAAATTGTACTTTTTCGCCTCAAAACTATCGGATAAAATACTCGCATCTTTTGACTTGGAGGAGTAATGAATAAAATCTCTATCATCGGCGCAGGCATGACCGGTTCCACAACCGCTCTTTGGCTGGCCGAACGCGAACTAGCAGACCTTGTGTTGGTGGATGTGGTCGAGGGAATGCCGCAAGGCAAAGGGCTTGACCTTGTGGAGGCTTTGCCGATTATCAATAAGGATGTGGAGATCATTGGCACGAACGATTATGCCGCGACCAAAAACTCTGACATCATTATTATCACCGCAGGTTTGCCGCGCAAGCCGGGCATGAGCCGCGATGATCTTTTGACTGCTAATGCCGAGATCGTTGGCAAAGCCGCAACTGAAACGTTGAAATATTCACCGGATGCCATTTATATTGTGCTGACTAATCCGCTTGATACGATGGCATATCTCACCATGAAGTTGAATAAACTGCCGCGCGAGAGAGTGATCGGTCAAGCTGGTGTTTTGGACTCGGCGCGCATGCGCGCCTTTGTCGCGATGGAAACCGGCGTCAGCGTTGAGAATATTCAGTGCTACGTGTTGGGTGGACATGGCGATGAAATGGTTCCGTTGACGCGTCTATCGAATATCGCGGGTATTTCATTGAAGGATTATTTGCCTGCTGATAAACTCGAAGCGATCGTCAATCGCACGCGTAAAGGTGGCGGCGAAATTGTCAACTTGTTGAAAACCGGTTCGGCATATTACGCGCCCGCCGCGGCCTGCGCGCAAATGGCGGAAGCGATTCTCAAAGATAAGCATCTGATCGTTCCGTGCGCCGCATACATGAATGGCGAATATGGCTTGAACGACATGTTCTTCGGCATGCAAGTCCAATTGGGACGCAAAGGTATGGAGAAGGTTGTCGAATATAAACTCGAGGCTGATGAGAAAGCATTGTTGGATAAATCCGCCGCATCAGTCAAGGAAACGCATGAAGCGTTGAAGAAGCTGGTAAAAATTTAACATCGTTGCGAGTAGGGCAATCTTGTCTTGATTGCTACGTCGCAATGACATCATACGATTGGAGGAACTATGATACTGCACGATAAAATTTCTGCTCAACTGCCTGCCTGGCGTGAACGCATGAAAGTGCTTGCAAAAGATCACGCGGATGTGGTGGTCGATCACGTCACGGTCGGACAAATCGTCGGCGGGATGCGCGACATCAAATCGTTGTTGACCGACGTCTCGTTCGTGGACCCGGCTGAGGGCATCCGTTTTCGAGGCATGTCCATCCCTGAAGTGTTAAAGAAACTTCCCAAGGCGCGCGGCGGAAAGATGCCGCTCGTTGGCGGGTTGTATTATCTGCTGATGGTTGGCGAAGTTCCAACCAAGGAAGAGGCTTGGGAAGTCGAAGCCGAATGGGGCAAGCGCGCGGTCGTTCCCGATTATGTTTACAAGATGATCAAGTCCATGCCGAAAGAGACTCATCCGATGACGTTGTTCTCTCAGGCAGTGCTGGCTCTGCAAAACAATTCGGTCTTTGCCAAGAAATATCATTCCATGAAGAAGGATGAATATTGGGATGCCGCGTTGGAAGATAGCATCGAATTGACTGCGCAACTTCCGGTGATTGCAGCGTTCATCTATCGTTATAAATATTTCGGCGAGACCAAAAAGCCAAAATATAATCCGAAATGGGATTATGGTTTGAACTTCTCGAAGATGATGGGCGTTGAAGATCGAAAAGGTTATGCAGACCTGGCCCGTTTGTATTTCATCTTGCACAGCGATCATGAGTCAGGCAATGTTTCAGCGCACACCATGCATCTGGTCGGTTCGGCTTTGTCCGATCCATATCTTTCCTTCTCTGCATCATTGAATGGTTTGGCTGGTCCGTTGCATGGACTTGCCAATCAGGAATGTCTCGGCTGGCTGATCGAAGTCAAGAATAAATTCGGCGGCGTGCCATCTCGTGAAGAACTATATAAATTCGCGTGGGACACCCTCAATGGTGGTCATGTGATTCCGGGATACGGACATGCGGTTCTGCGCGTGCCCGATCCGCGTTATATGGCGCAGATGGAATTTGCCAAGAAGCGTTTCCCTGATGATGAACTGCTCCGCCTCGCGGATTTGGTCTTCGATGTTGTTCCGCAAGTGTTGAAGGAACAAGGCAAAGCCAAGAATCCCGCGCCGAACGTGGACGCCATCAGCGGCACGTTGCAATATTATTATGGCGTGCGCGATTTCGATTTTTATACAGTTTTATTTGGCGTTGGTCGCGCCCTCGGTGTGACTGCCAACTATGTTTGGGCACGCGCCCTCGGTTCGCCGATCGAACGTCCGAAGTCGTTGACCACCAAGATGTTGGAAGATGTGGTCGCCAAGGCGGCTTAGTTGTATAGGTTGTGAATCAAAAAGCGGCGCATTCAACATGCGCCGCTTTAGTGTTTAAAAAATGTCATTGTGAGGGTGTTCTTCCCGAAGCAATCTCCTCATCCTAAACAGGGATTGCTTCGCTACACTTATGATTTGGGATGAGGATTGATTTTGTCTCGTTTCTCAAAATTTTCCACCTTGATAATCCGCGCCTTATCGCGCACTTCCCACGGAATCATTTGCTTGGCGTGCTCTTTGCTTTCCGCTTCGACAAATGCCCAGCCGCAATGAACTCCGTCATGACAGCCCCATTCAAAATGATGCAGATAACCGGCGGCGTGAATCTCGCGGATGATTTTGTCGCAATCTTCAGGCTCATGAGCTGACTCGATCATATACCGCTCCATCGTGATTTCCTTTCTATTGATAAAGTCAAGAAGTTAGTCTTATATTCCAAGATTCGATAAGACGTCGCTGATTTCGCGGATCGTATTGACCAGTTCAGGATGAGTCAACTCAAGCTCTTCCACTGATTTTTCCAAGCCGTCTTTTGCAATATTAAACAATCCGGTGTTCTTGTTCGTTCGCATGGCTTCATGCGCAGCGATTTGAGTAAAGCCCGCGATGCTCTTGGCGTCCTCGTCATGTGTCTTGGATAGAGCCGTGATCTCAACCTTTAACTCGCCGATCAATTTCAATAAAGCGGATCGTTCTTCGCTTTTGATGGAATCCGCCTTTTCAATCCTATCTTCTAGTTCCGAAATCGTCTTATCGAACATATCCATGCTCCTATGATCGCGTTTTAAATCTATTATACACGAATGGGAATTTATCAGCCTCCGCGGAAATACCGCGTCGTGCCCGTGATGATGAGACTCAATCCGCTAAGCATCACCAGCAAGTTGAGCAGCACCCACCCAATATTCGACTCGATGGTGGAAATCCAATGACGGATGTTACGCCCCAAAATCATTATATCTACAATGTGAGTAGCGGGCTTCGAGCAAATGTACAAGCCGAGCATCACGCTGAAAAGTCCGTCAATTTCATTATTGCCGGTAAGCGTGCGCAGGAAATGAAACAAAGCGCCGACGATGATTGCAAGCAGAATTAGTCCCCACATTGTTTTGTCATCGCGGCCTTTCGCAATGGTATCCATTTCTTGCTGTAGATTATATCCGAATCGGATTTCCATCAAGTTGTATAATGAGAGCGGAGCGAAATATGGCAACTCTTAACCTTCAAAAAACTTTGGAAACCGTTCATCAAAACCGCAATCCCGGTATGGAACTTGACTTGGATTGGGTGATGGGTGCGCACATCAACAAGAGCGCGGTGGAACGCCGCGTCGAGACTCTGCCGAAGCGTCGTACCGTTAAAAATGAATGGCAAGCCGCCTGGCTGTTGCGTGCCGTTACCTGCATTGACCTGACGACTCTCTCAGGCGACGATACGCCCGGACGCGTCAAACGCTTGTGCGCCAAAGCCAAGCAACCGATTCGCCCCGATATGTTGGAGCGACTCGGTGTCGGCGATGAAAGAGTCACTGTCGGCGCGGTGTGCGTTTATTCGGGTCGAGTCAAAGATGCGGTTGAAGCGTTGCGCGGCTCGAATATTCCCGTCGCCTCTGTTGCGACGGGTTTTCCCGCCGGACAGACTCCGTTGCCTCAACGCATCCAGGAGATCGAGCAAGCGATTGAAGCCGGTGCACGTGAAATTGACGTGGTCATCTCACGCAATCACGTTTTGACTGGCGATTGGGAATCACTCTACGACGAACTCAAACAATTCCGCAAAACGTGCGGCGACTCGGCGCACATGAAAACGATTTTAGCGACCGGCGATCTCGGCACGTATAAGCAGGTATATCAAGCCAGTTTGGTTGCCATGATGGCAGGCTCGGATTTCATTAAGACTTCGACCGGAAAAGAATCGGTCAATGCCACACTGGAAGTGAGTCTCGTGATGGTGCGCGCCATTCGCGAATATCTTGAACGCACTGGTTATAAAGTTGGCTTCAAGCCCGCGGGCGGAATCAACACCGCCAAACAGGCAATGGCATGGCAATCGCTGATGAAGGAAGAACTCGGCGATGAATGGCTGATGAACGACCTGTTCCGCATCGGCGCCAGCAGTTTGCTGACCGACCTCGAGCGGCAGTTGTATCACTTCATCACGGGTCACTACGCAGCGAAACATCACATGCCGATGGGATAAGAAATGAATGGAACGCGGATGACACGGACAAAACTGATTCGCGCGGAGAAAATCAAAAAAAGAATCCGAGTTGATCTTCAAAATCAGTGCTTATCCGTGTTCTATTGCTTGTTGTAAATTGGAGCAGAATCATGACCACCTTACTTGAAATCTTCAAAACCATGGAATACGGACCTGCGCCCGAATCTCCGTCCGCGGTGAATGCGTGGTTGGATGAACACAACCGCAAGTTCGGCTTGTTCATCAATAATGAATGGGTCACGCCGAAAGGCGCAAAGTATTATGCGTCTCACGATCCATCGAATGGCGAGTTATTGGCTGAAACAGTTCAAGCCGGACAAAAAGAAGTTGACCAAGCTGTTGCTTCAGCGCGCACTGCATTCGAATCATGGAGCAAGACTCCCGGCGTAATCCGCGCACGATATATGTATGCGATTGCGCGAAATATTCAAAAGCATTCGCGTTTATTGGCGGTGCTTGAGTCAATGGATAATGGCAAACCCATCCGCGAGTCGCGCGATATTGATGTGCCGTTGCTGGCGCGTCACTTTTCCTATTATGCGGGTTGGGCGCAACTGATGGAAACCGAATTGCGTGATTATCAGCCGGTTGGCGTGGTGGGACAAATCATCCCATGGAACTTTCCGCTGTTGATGCTGGCGTGGAAGATCGCACCTGCGATTGCGATGGGCAATACTGTGGTGTTGAAGCCCGCCTCGTATACGCGTCTCAGCGCATTGCTCTTTGCTGAGATTGTCGCCGAAGCGGGATTGCCTGCGGGCGTCATCAACATCATCACCGGAAGCAGCAGTGCAGGTTCGATGATCGTCACGCATCCTTATGTGGATAAGATCGCGTTCACAGGTTCAACCGATGTCGGTCGCACGTTGCGTCATCAAACCGCGGGGTCGGGAAAAAAGCTATCGCTTGAGCTTGGAGGCAAGAGTCCGTTTGTAGTGTTTGAAGATGCTGATTTGGATGGAGCCATTGAAGGCGTGGTCGATGCGATCTGGTTCAATCAGGGTCAGGTTTGTTGCGCGGGCTCGCGTCTCATCGTTCAGGAAAATGTCGCCGATAAATTCATCCGCAAACTTAAAGCACGCATGGAACACATGCGCGTCGGCGATCCGCTCGATAAAGCGATTGATATGGGCGCCATCGTTGACCAAACGCAATGGGACACCATTGATCATTGGGTGAAGATGGGCGTGAGCGAAGGCGCCGAATGTTATCAGCCGAATATTCAGCTGCCATCGAAGGGACTCTTTTACAAGCCCACGCTTCTCACCGGACTCGATCCGGCGGCGTCCACCGTGCAGGAAGAAATCTTCGGACCCGTTTTAGTTTCTTTAACATTCCGAACTCCCGCCGAAGCGATTGAACTCGCAAACAACACGCGCTATGGACTCGCCGCGAGTGTGTGGAGCGATAATATCAATCTCGCGCTGGATGTGTCGATCAAGATCAAAGCCGGATCGGTGTGGGTCAACTCGACGAATCTTTTCGATGGTGCTTCGGGCTTTGGCGGTTATCGCGAGTCTGGAT
>JBAUMB010000068.1:0-4770 GCA_049578465.1 Anaerolineales bacterium | reverse complement strand
CGAGCCGCTCAAAGTTGGGCGTGGTTTTTCTTGGATACCCATATAAAGATAGATTGTCCGCCGACATCGCATCGAAGACCATCACAATAATATTCGGCGAATTCACTCCTAACGGACTCGGCACAATCGTCTGCGAAAAAGCTAACGCCGCAGGCGCCATCGCCGCCAACTTCAGAAAATCCCTTCGACTAAGACGCGTCATAATATGGTCATCCTTAAAAAAGATTTCGTGCGATTACCACTATTAAAGATAGCAAACTGATGGGCAAAGATATAAAGATAAAGATGACCGCATTCTCAGCAAACACTTCAACGGCTTTGCGGACAATGCCAATCCATCCAGCCAGAAAAGCCAAAACACCCGCAATCACAAGTATCAATGGCAAGTATAAAGGAAACTTATTAAAGTAATCCGCGGGTTTATCAAAATGATACTCAAAGATCATCAACGAAATTAATACGCTTGCCGCCAACATGCTTCCGCGGCTCACAAATAAATCACGAAACCATTTCCGCGGAAGAATCAAGGAAATGATAAGCACACCGAAAAGCACTAATAGGCTTTCGATGAAATTAGTCGCCATCAGATAACAGAAGATTGCACCGATCTCGCTAAGCGGTAAGAAGTCCAGCCAACTAGGTAATTTCCATAGCGCCCAATAAATTGTCCAGCCATACGTTAGTATTACGATAATTGCATAAACGGGATAGACCTCAGCTAGATGTGGTAACTTATTCTTAATGGCCAAATCTTTAAACCTTTCCTTGTGAATTCTTTAGTCAAACGCTAAAAGGCATTAAAGGAAAGTTATACACTAGGTAGAAATAAAAGTCAACGAGCAAACCTCCCTTGCTCGATTTTCCCGTTTCCCGTAGAATGAACCCATGCCGAATGAAGACGTTACACCAATTCGCCAGCAATATCTCGAAATCAAACGCGAGTATCCAAACACGATTCTCTTCTTCCGTCTGGGTGATTTTTATGAAACATTCGATGAAGACGCCGAAACTATTTCGCGCGAACTGGATATCGTTTTAACATCCCGCCCCATCGGCAAAGGACAGCGCGCTCCGCTTGCCGGTATTCCATATCATGCGCTTGAAAACTATCTTGCGCGTCTGATCGAAAAAGGATATCACGTTGCCATTTGCGAACAGATGGGCGACGAACCCGTTAAAGGAATCTTCCCGCGCAAAGTTGTCCGCGTAGTGACACCAGGGACGATTACCGAACCGGGACTCCTGCCGGGCGACGCGAACAACTATCTTGCATCGATCATTCTGGACGAGAAAACGGCCGCGGTTGCTTATGCCGATATCACCACTGGAGAATTTGCTGCAACTGAAATGCCAATCGAATCATTGCGCGCTGAATTAGCGCGCCTTCATCCCGCGGAAATTGTTCATCCTGATAATCAAACCTTCAATGACGGCATTGCTGGTCATCTGACTCCCTTTCCCGCTTGGCGCTTCGAGCCGGGCAAATGCGAAGAAACACTACTCACACACTTCAAAGCATCGACTCTGGAAGGATTTGGACTCAAGGGAAAAAGCCTTGCGATTCGCGCGGCGGGAGCGATTATTCAATATCTCAAAGAGACACAACCCGATTCTCTAAATCTTCTCAGCGGATTCCGTTCTTACAGTTTAAATGAATTCATGACATTGGATGCTTCGACGCGCCACAATCTTGAACTCGAAGAAACATTGCGCGGAGAATATAAAGGCTCGTTACTTGGAGTACTCGATTGTGCGGTCACACCTATGGGCAAACGGATGATGCATCAATGGGTCAGCCAGCCATTGCTAAACATTGAAAAGATCAAGGCAAGGCAGGATGGCGTTCAATATTTCTTCGACGATGGAATGAAACGCGCCGAAACCCGCGCATCTTTAAAACCATTGGCTGATTTGGAAAGATTGGTTAATCGCGTCGTTGCAGGTCACGCCCAACCGCGCGACCTAATTGCAATGAGGAGTACGTTAAAAGAAATACCCAGGATAGTTGATGTTCTCGATAAATCAACTGGCGCGCTGCCAAAAATTGAAATGGCAAACGATGAATACTCTTTACTTGAATCATCTATTGACGACGACCCTCCAGCTACACTTCAAAATACCGGCATCATTCGTTCCGGATATTCGCAGGAGCTTGATTCAGTGATTGAAGCATCCAAGCACGCCCGCGATTGGATCGCAAATCTTGAAGCGGTCGAGCGCGATCGAACGGGGATCAAAACCTTAAAAGTTGGATACAACAAAGTCTTCGGCTATTACATCGAAATTTCGCGCGGCGCGGCGGATAGGGCGCCAGAAAATTATATTCGCAAGCAGACGCTGGTCAATGCCGAGCGCTTCATCACGCCAGAGATGAAAGAATATGAAACGCTGGTGTTGAACGCTGAAGAACGAATCCGAGAAATTGAATTGCGATTGTTCAAAGAAATCTGTGCGACTTTATCGAAGTCAACGCGCAAACTTTTGGAAATCGCGAGGGCGTTGGCAGAAATAGATGTGCTCGCGGCTTTAGCGGAAGCATCCGCTTTGGGAGGTTATATCCGACCTGAAGTCGTGGAAGGAATCGAATTAGAAATCCGTGAGGGCAGACATGCGGTTGTCGAACAGAGTCTTCACGGAGAACGATACGTTCCCAATAACGTCATCTTTGAAATAGGCGAGATCGTACGCGTCATTACCGGACCGAATATGTCGGGCAAGTCAACCTATTTGAGGCAAACTGCGCTGATTGTTTTGATGGCACAGATGGGTTCGTTCGTGCCGGCATCTTCCGCAAAGATCGGATTGGTGGATCGCATCTTCACTCGCATCGGCGCGCAGGATGAAATCCATGCCGGACAATCTACGTTCATGGTAGAGATGATCGAAGCCGCGAACATTCTTCATCATGCAACTTCTCGTTCGCTGTTGATTCTCGACGAAATCGGACGCGGCACGAGCACCTATGATGGACTTTCGATTGCATGGGGAATCATCGAATACATTCACAATCATCCGCATCTGCGCGCCAAGACGCTTTTCGCGACGCATTATCATGAGTTGACTCAACTGGCGGATCTGTTACCCGGCATCCGAAATTACAACGTAGCCGTTACGGAAGCCGATGGCAAAGTTGTATTCCTGCATAAGATCGTGGCCGGCGGCGCGGATAAATCCTACGGCATCCATGTCGCGCAACTGGCTGGCTTGCCCGCGCCGGTCATCCAGCGCGCAAACGAGATTATGGTTGAACTCGAAAAAACGTCCGGCCGCGCGGTGAACATCAATCCGCATGTTGCGCAACAAGCCGCGCTCTTTCCGGAGACCAGTCCCCTGCTCGATGAATTGGGTTCGGTGGATGTAAATTCTCTTTCTCCAATTGAAGCATTAAATAAATTATTTGAATGGCAAAAGAAATATTTGAAATCGTAGAGTTGTTGATTTCAAATTCATGCCGATAATGCTAGTAGGCTTTCACTTCCTTTACAATTAGAACTATGAAGATAGAGACGCAGTTAGAATAAGAAGATGCAAATGAAAGTTGCGATCCTTGCCGGAGGACTCGGCACACGCCTTTCGGAAGAAACCACCATCAAACCCAAACCCATGGTCGAGGTCGGCGGAAGACCGATTCTTTGGCACATCATGAACATCTATGCCGCTTATGGATTCAAAGAGTTCGTGATCGCGCTGGGTTACCGTGGTGAATTGATAAAGGATTATTTTATAAACTATCATTATCGCGCTCGCAATTTAACCGTAAAAATTAATACGGGCGAAATTACCACACACGATGGCGGTGGCGAGGATTGGATCGTACACTTGCTTGATACAGGCGAGAACACAAATACGGGTGGACGTGTGAAGCGTCTCGCGGAATTTGTCGGCGACGAACCGTTCATGCTGACCTATGGCGACGGCGTAAGCAATATTAATATTCTCAAGCTGATTGAGTTTCATCGCGCACAAAAAAGATTAGCGACTCTCACAGCCGTTCGTCCTCCGGCGCGTTTTGGACAAATGATTCTCGATGATGGCAAAGTCACCCAGTTTAAAGAAAAACCGCAAATTGGCGAAGGCTGGATCAACGGAGGATTTTTTGTCCTCCAGCCGGAAGTCGTTAACTATATCGATGGCGATCAGACAGCCTGGGAATTTGAGTCGTTAGAAAAGATCGCGGCGGATGGTCAACTCGCCGCATATCAACATGAGGGTTTCTGGCAAAGCATGGACACACTCCGTGATGTTAATGTTCTTGAAAAATTCTGGCGGGAAGGTAACGCACCTTGGAAGTTATGGAACTAAACCGCGCCTTCTGGCTGGATCGACCGACGTTCGTTACTGGCGGAACCGGATTGGTTGGAAGCTGGTTGATACGCCGCTTGATCGACGCTGGAGCTGATGTGGTTTGTCTCGTCCGTGATTGGGTTCCGCAAAGTGAATTTGTTCGGGCGAAATTAATTGATCAGGTTAAAGTTGTGCGCGGCGATATTCGTGACCGCGAAATAATCGAACGCACGCTCGGGGAATACGAAATCAATACCGTTATCCATCTTGCCGCGCAAACCATTGTTACGATTGCAAATCGGAATCCCATTTCAACCTTCGAGACCAATATCGCAGGAACATGGAATCTATTGGAATCTTGCCGCCGTAGTCCGAGCGTGAAACAAATTGTCATTGCATCTTCCGACAAAGCCTATGGTGATCAAGAGACTCTGCCTTATGACGAAAGCACTCCGCTTCAGGGCCAACATCCGTACGATGTAAGTA
>JBAUMB010000067.1:0-19087 GCA_049578465.1 Anaerolineales bacterium | reverse complement strand
GAACTTGCGTTATCGTGCGCATCGCATGAAACCGCACAGATTCATTTAGATGTAGTCAAAGCCTTGCAGGAAAAAATCGGTATTCACGAAAGCGACTTGCAATGCGGCGCGCATCTGCCCGGCGATCCCGAAATGTTAAAGAAAGTTATTATCAACCACATCACGCCGACCGCCAACTTCAACAACTGTTCCGGCAAACATACCGCCATGCTGGCTCACGCCAAAATGCGCGGACTGCCGCTCGAAACATATCTCGAACGCGATCATCCGATCCAACAAGATATTTTGACGACTTTTGCGGAGATGTGCGGAATCGAACGCGACAAAGTTGAACTCGGCACTGACGGTTGTTCCGCGCCGAACTTCGCGGTTCCGCTTCGGAACGCCGCCCTCGGCTTTGCGCGTTTATGTGATCCGGTTTCTCTTCCCAATTCGCGCGCCGACGCCTGCCGCAAGATCACATCGGCAATGACATCGCATTCTGAAATGGTCAGTGGATTCGGCGAATTCGATTGCGAGTTGATGAAAGTTGGAAATGGAAAAATCCTCACCAAACGCGGCGCGGAGGGATTCCAAGCCATCGGACTTTTGCCCGGCGCATTGAGTGCGGATTCGCGCGGCATTGGGATTGCCTTCAAAGTTTCGGACGGCGATGCAGGACGCATGGGCGAAGACTTGGCAACTCATAACCGCGTCCGTCCGGCAGTGACGTTGGAAATCTTGCGTCAACTCGGCGCGCTAAATGATTCGCAATTGAACAAACTCGCTGAGTTCGGTCCCGCTTTGCCCATCAAGAATCATCGCGAGATTGTGGTCGGTGAGTCGAGACCAGCGTTTAAGTTAGTAAAAGCATAAATAAAAACTTCGGAAGTTTAAACTTCCGAAGTTTTTATTTCAAGGGATTTGCCAATTTACCCAACCAATAAAACCACCTAACTGATTTTTTGTATCTAGATCATATACCATTTTATTTTCAATATCAATAATTTGGGTTTTGCCTTCCACGTCAGTCGCCAAGTATCTGCTATCTGGTGACCAAAAGAATCCTCCATTCATTTTTGGCCAAACTTCAGAATAGCAAAGATCAAGAATATTTCCTGTTTGAGCATCAAGAATGAAGACCGTTCCATAATAGTATCCTCCATTGCCTCCAAAATAAATTGGAAAAGCCAAATAACGACTATCTGGAGACCATTGTGATGAATCGGTTATATCGCTTATATCATATCCGTCTTTAGCAACATCCTCAAGACGCGTCAATTGCGTAACTTGCCCGTCTAACGCAATATTGAAGTAATTTTGATGTGGCTCACTACGAGGCGTAACAATTGTGAGCGCTTTACTGTTTGGCATCCAAAATGGATTAGGGGCAAAAAAACCACTTACTCCCCAGTCGAATGGAATTGTAGTTCCGTTCTGAATATCTAGAATAAAGTTTTTATCCCAATCTTGCTGAATAGGATAGGCTACATATTTCAAGTCTGGACTATATAATGTCCAAGGTGGATCCATATTATCATTTGGTCCGGAAAACTGATGCTCTCGCAAACTAAAATTGGGTAGAAAAACAGAGTGAGCAGTAAATTGATCTGTATTCATTGAGAGAACATAAAACTTATCAGTTGTTCCGTTGCCAACATAGTTATCCTCGGCAGCATTTTCGTTTACTAAGAGAATAGTCTGGCTATCAATAAATTGTAAATAAGCATCGAATGTTTCAGGAAATATGATAGGAGTTTCTTTATCTTGTGATACAACCCATATCCTTTGCCAATCTATCTTAGAACTTTTACCGACAAATCTATACTCAATCGTAGATAAAGCATCGTGCCCTGGAGAAATGGCAAAGTTAATAAAATACCTTACATCCTTAAATATATGTTTGGTATGAGAAGAACTAATATCAAATAAAAAAATTCCGTTGTCAGCACCGTAAACTAAGCTTCCCGGAAGTTTTGATGTGTCATTTGTTGTTGCCCAGCCCTCATCGCAAACCCTTTCCAAGTGATTGATTGGTTGAGGAGTTGGTATTATAGGAATAGATGTTGATGTCGGTATTGCAGTTGATGTAACTTCAATAGTTGAAGTCGCAGTTGGGCTTGGTGTTGCAGTCGAACAAGCATTAAATAGAAAAGCAAACAATACAAAGAGAGTCAGCCAGCGGCTTACCGGGATCTTCTTCATGTTCAGCTCCTCTTGTGTTCGATTATATCCCGCATATAATCAGGACATGTCCAATCTTTCCAAGCGCGCCGTCAAAGTCCACGAGAAACTTTTGGAAGCCTTCGGGAATCCGACCTGGCGAAATCCGCTTCCGCCGATTGATGAGTTGGTCTCGACCATTCTCTCGCAGAACACGAACGATACCAATCGTGACCGCGCCTTCAACGCCTTGCGCACAAAATTCCCAACGTGGGAATCCGTGCGCGATGCAAAGACCAGCGAGGTGGTCAATGCCATTCGTCCCGCAGGCTTGGCGAATCAAAAAGGTCCGCGCATCCAAAAAGTTTTAAAAGAAATTACAAAAGAGCGCGGCGATTTGGATTTATGGTTTCTGAAAGATTTACCGCTCGAAGAAGCGCGCGCCTGGCTGATGAAGTTCAACGGCGTCGGACCGAAGACTGCCGCGATTGTGTTATGCTTTTCGCTCAACCGTCCTGCCTTTCCCGTGGACACACACATCTATCGCGTCACCGGTCGCATCGGTCTGCGCCCGGAAGCGATGACCGTCGAGCAGGCGCATCCGCATCTCGAAAAAATCTTTCCACCCGAAACCTATTACGCCGCGCATTTGAATTTGATCCGTCTCGGACGCGAAGTGTGTCATGCGCGCAAACCTGATTGCCCGAAGTGTCCCATCAAAAAGTTATGCAACTACGAACCGAAAACAAAATAGAGGAGCCGCAGTGTGCGGTTCAATATGCGCCGCACGGCGCGATCGATGTTCAAAAACTGGATTGCGATTTTCTGGTTTCATCGTCTTATAATTAGGAGGGGTCGCATGTCATAAACTTCAACCAAGACAAGTTAGTGATCTAAATTAGATACACCTTTATCCGCGCCGCGATGGGCAGATGAATCTATCGGCGCGCGGCTATCATCGCATCTTGAAGTGGGCGCGCACGATTGCAGATTTGGGAGGAAGCGAGAATATTCAATCTGTCCATTTAGCGGAGGCATTGCAATACCGTCCGAAATTGACGGCGAGGCAATGAAGTATTGATAACCTGTCGCTTTGTGTTTGCTGAATTCTGTCGGGAATGCTGTTTCATTGATAATTTCTTTTCACTATTGACGCGCCTTCATTTAATATGTTAAACTGAAAGTGCTTTCAGTTCTGCTTTCATTAGAGGAATTACATTAGAGGATTTATATGTCTAGCACAAAAAAGCCTACGATATATGATGTTGCAAGGTATGCTGGTGTAAGTATAACGACTGTTTCTCGCATGCTTAATACACCAGATAAAGTTAATTCTGAAACACGCGAGAAGGTGCTTGCAGCTATAGATGGTTTGGGTTTTATCCCAAAAGCAGAAGCTCGAGCTCGCGCTATGCAGCATACGGGACGTATCGGTGTAATTTCTCCCTTCTTTACTGCACCCTCCTTCATGCAGCGGCTGCGAGGGGTTGCTTCGACTTTGTCCACCAAGAATTACGAATTGGTTGTTTATACCGTTGATTCCAATGATCATTTACAAGGGTATCTTTCTAGCCTACCATTAACCGGAAACTTAGATGGGCTTATCATTCTCTCCTTGCCAGTAGATGATTCTCAAGTGCGCCGTTTAATCGATCATGGGTTGCCAACTGTCCTCATCGAATACCCGCATCCCAAATTGAATTGTGTTGAGATTGACGATGTGGAAGGCGGTTATGTGGCAACCACCTATTTACTGGGAAAAGGTCATCGCAGAATCGCTTTTTTAGGCGACACGGATTTGCCCGAGTATTCCATTCACCCCGTAAGTTTACGTTTAAGTGGATTTCGGCGGGCGCTGAAGGAGGCTCGGATTAAGCTACCCGATCTGTTCGTTCGTCTTGCCCCATATTCACAAGAACAAACGCGTAAAGTCGCAAAAGAACTGTTGAATCTTCCCGAGCCACCAACAGCTATTTTCGCTGCAACTGATTTTCAGGCACTCGGAGTACTCAAGGCTGCTCGACAATTAGGCTTCAAGGTACCAGATCAATTGGCTGTTATTGGATTTGATGATCTTGACATAGCCGAATATGTTGATCTCACAACAATTTCCCAGCACTTGGACGAGTCGGGGAGGCTGGCAGTGGAACTATTGCTTTCCCATATAGAATCACCGTCCAGGCCGCCAAGACATGTGAAGCTTCCTCTGACTTTGATAGAACGCCAAACTGTGTAGAAATTTGATATTGACTCTACTATTGAAAAGTTTTATACTCGTTATGAAAGTGCTTTCAAGATACCACTAACACGATGACTACATTTTCTTTCGATATTCAATCTTCAGGAGGTCCGAATTATCCGAATTCGAAAAACAAAAACTCTAACCATCATGTCGAATCCAAATATGATAAAGGAGAACGAGAAATGAACAAGAAACCTGTACTATGGTCTTTGGCAAGCCTAGTGGTTTTGATAGCCTTGTTGCTTTCTGCTTGTGGGGCGGCAGCAACACCTGCTTCCCCTGTTGCAACACAGGCACCCGCATCAACTACAGCCCCTGTCGCAACCCAGGCTCCCGCCACAATGGCTCCCACCGCAGCTCCGACGGCCGCGGGCCCGAACTGCGGGACGGCTCCTGTCGTGCTGAACGGCTACTTCGAAACTGGTTTTGATCTGCCCTTTAAGCTTTCCGCAGAATTCACTAAGGAATACCCAAACGTAACATGGAACATCAGTCAGGACCAGTTTGCGAATCTTATCACCTCGGCGCCGCTTCTACTGGCGAGTGACAACCCGCCAGACTTGCTCCGCCTGCCGACTATGGTCTCATACGCCAAGGATGGTCTCCTGATGAATCTGGATACTTACGCAACGCAGTTTGGTTGGGACAAGTGGCCGATGGCGCAGATCAACCAGAACCGGCTCGCGACAGACGGTACCCGCGGTTCCGGCACGCTCTACGCATGGGGACTCAACTACAGCCTGACCGGTGTCTTCTACAACAAGAAGTTGGCCGCCCAGATCGGTATGACCCAGCCTCCACAGACACTAGACGACTTCCAAAGCCTGCTCGCGAAGGCGAAGGGGGCCGGACTTCTCCCGATCATGCAATGGGGTAGTGCCAAGAGCGGCATGGGCCTTGCCTTCCCGCTTCAAGCGCTCATGGCGTCTGTTGGCCCGACCCAACCTATCAACGACTGGATCTTCCAGAAGAACGGCGCCACGATCGACACTCCATCGAACCTGGTTGCTGCCCAAGACCTCCAACAGTGGATCAAGAATGGCTACTTCCCGCCTGACATCAATGCCATTGAGTACACCGACTCCAACGCCCGCTTCGTTAAGGGCGAGGGCGTCTTCACCTTCAATGGCGACTGGGAGAACGCTGACTACGACAAGAACATGCCAGGCAATGTTGGCTTCTTCCTGATGCCGCCCACACAGGCCGGTGGTAACCCAGCTGCCATGTCCTCCCCGCTGACCTATGGCATTTCTGCCAAAGCGAAGCACGCGGATTGTGCTGCGTTCTTCCTCAATTGGGTGGCCACGAATGACACAGCCCGCCAGATTGATGTAACCGTCGGTGGCTCGAACCCTGGTGGTCCATCGGATGCCACAATGCCGAATGTGACTGCAGGCTCAATCACGAGCGACACGCTCGCTGCCGGTGCGGTGGTCAACAAGGCTGGCACAGCAATGGACTTCATCGCAAACTCAACCAGCTCGATATTCGCCCAAGGCTGGACGCCCGAGCTCCAGAAGATGGTCGGTGGGCAGGAGGATGCGGCAGGATTGCTCAAAGCCGTCCAGGCTGAGTATCTGCGTGAACTAGCACAACAATAGTGATGACAGCTGCGTGATGATGCCTATGCCTTCCAAATCAACGAAGACATTTTCTATAACTTCAGACAACCATCCCGTGGCTCCGGTATTCTCCCGGCGAACCATATTGCACAACAAGGTCCGCCGGGAGACCTTTGTTGGCTGGCTGTTTGTATTGCCGGCCCTTGTAATGTATGCACTGTTCGTGCTTACGCCCCTCGTGCTCACCGTCAAGTACTCGTTCTATAAGTGGAACGGCGTTACTCCTGCGATCTGGGTTGGATTAAAGAACTACCTGACTATTTTTCAGGTTCCTGACCTGATCGGGACAATCTACAACGCATTCTGGCTGGTTGTGTGGTTCAGCTTTATTCCGGTGGGTCTCGGCCTTGTCGTTGCGAGCGTAATCCACCGAGTGGCAGCTGGGCGGTTTGGTGCTATCGCCCGGACCGTTTTGTTTCTGCCCCAGGTCATTCCGCTCGTCGCAGCCGGCATCATCTGGGGTTGGCTGCTCGCCCTCCCGGGCTTGATCAACCAGATCTTCAAGGCCGTTGGACTCGGCGCGATCACGCGTGCCTGGCTGGGCGACTTTCACTGGGCACTCCCGGCCGTTGGGGTGATCGGAATCTGGGTGTTGTTGGGATTTTGCATCGTCCTGCTCCAGACGGGCATGGCCAAGATCGACTCCGCTCTGTATGAGTCAGCCAGGATCGATGGGGCCAGCTGGTTTAAGGAATTCGTCGGGATCACCGTCCCGCTTCTCAGAAACGAGATCGGCGTGTGCCTGACCGTCACTGTGATCGCCGCACTCGCCGCATTTGACATCGTCTACGTCGCGACAGCCGGCGGGCCAGGCAACGCGACGGCGGTCCCCGGAATCCAGATCTACGTCCTGGCGTTCGCCCAGCGATCTGTTGGCTTGGCGTCTGCTTTGGCCGTCCTGCTTATGATCCTCGTCGTAGTGGTCATCATCCCGATCCAATGGTTGACGCGGGAGGGGGCGCAATGAGGGTAACGCGCGGCGAACTCTGGGCAGGTCGGGCTTTACTCCTAGCGCTGATGACGTTCACGATCCTACCTTTCATCAGCATCTTCATGACCGCGCTGCATCCATCAGGGACTGTGCCCGGCGGGCTCGAATGGCCGGCGGTTCCGCAGTGGGGCAACTTCGTGGAGGCGTTTAAAGTAGCGGACATGCCGACACTGCTCGCGTCGAGCACGTTCATTGTCATCGCCGTCGTGCCCGTATCCCTTATCATCTCGACCATGGCCGGGTTCGCTATCGGCCTCCTGCGGATCCCCGCTGCGCGCATTCTGCTCTTCCTGTTTGTGTTTGGGCTAACGCTCCCGTTTCCGGGGATAATCATCCCTATTTACTTCCTGGAGCGGGCGGTGGGAATCTACAACACCCGGCTGGCAATCGTGCTGCCGCTGATCGGCTTGTATATGCCCTTTGCCGTCTTCTGGATGCGCGCTCATTTCGTCAACATGCCGACCGAGATCTCGGAGGCGGCTCGCGTGGATGGTGCAAGCACCTGGGACTTGTTCTGGCGCATCCACGTTCCGCTGGCGCGGGCGCCGATTGCATCGCTGGGGATCCTGATGTCCATTTGGACGTGGAACCAGTTCCTGATTGCACTGGTGCTCGTCGAGAACCCAACGCAACGAACGATGGCTGGTGCGCTGGGAGCGTTCCAGGGCCACTACGCCACCGACATTCCCCTGCTGTGTGCCGGCACAATCCTGATCCTCGTGCCAACCTTGGTGGTGTTTATCTTGTTCCAGCGCCAGATCATCACGGCACTGCTCCAAGGTGCGGTCAAGGGATGAGCAGCAGTCTTGTGGGCGGCACGTTATCAAGCTGGTTATAAGAACCAATCCAACCATTGATTTCATGACAGTTAGGAGCCGGAAATGCCCTTGACCTTTGATCTACCCATCGAACAGCTACAAGCATATCAGGGAAAGAACCCGCGTCCCTATGATTTTGATTCGTTTTGGGACAAGAGCCTGACAGAAATGCGAGAGTTCGATCCGCAAGTCGAATTAACCTCGGCTGAATTTCAGGCACCCCATGTTGAGTGTTTCCATCTATTTTTTATGGGGCTAGGAGGCGCGCGCATACATGCCAAATTGCTACGCCCTGCTGATGCTCCAACTCCCCATCCTGCCATATTGCTGTTCCACGGATACACTGGGGATTCAGGAGACTGGTTCGATAAGCTTGGCTACGTCGCGGCAGGGTTTACAGTGGCAGCTCTAGATTGTCGCGGTCAGGCAGGATTATCGGAAGATGTAGGCCGGGTCTCTGGCAACACACTCCATGGGCATATTATTCGCGGACTCGATGATGCGTTACGGGACGAACCCGAAAAGATGCTCTTCCGGCAGGTATTTCTAGATACAGCCCAACTCGCTAGGATCGTTATGGAAATGCCTGATGTGGATGCGAATCGAGTTGGTGCGATGGGCGGCAGCCAGGGAGGCGCCTTGACGATAGCCTGTGCTGCCCTGGAACCTCGCATAAAACGTGCCGCCCCAGTGTACCCTTTCCTAAGCGATTACATTCGGGTATGGGAGATGGATCAGGCAAAGGATGCCTATAAGGAGCTTCAGGAATATTTTCGCCATTCGGATCCCATTCATAAGCTTGAAGGGAAAATCTTTGAGAAGTTGGGCTACATCGATGTTCAATTCCTGGCTCCGCGTATCCAGGCGGAGATATTATGGGGGATTGGGTTGATGGATACCATATGCCCGCCATCCACCCAGTTTGCCGTATATAACAAGATCGTTTCACCCAAGAGTATGGTGATTTTCCCGGATTTCGCACATGAACCGCTACCGGGTTTCAGTGATCAGGCATTCCAATTCATGAAGGGTTTATAGTGAGGTTGCCGGTGTTGGCCGCCCAACCATTACTGCAGAGATAGATAGCATGAAAAATAATGTTCAACTCATCACGTATGCCGATCGCCTGGGAGGAGGAGATATAAGAACGCTACATCAATTGTTGAATGGACCTCTCGCGGAGCTTTTCGGTAGTGTTCATATCCTTCCTTTTTATTATCCCAGTCACGGGGTGGATGCCGGCTTTGACCCGATTGATCATACCAAGATTGATCCTAGCTTAGGTAGTTGGGCAGATATCAGGGAACTGGGGCAGGATGTGGATCTAATAGCGGACCTGATTGTCAATCATGTCTCTTTATCCTCCCCACAATTCCTGGATTATTCTGAAAAGGGTGATGCATCCATTTATAAGGACATGTTCCTTACCATGGCCAGTGTCTTTCCGAATGGCGCCACCGAAGCTGATCTGTTGACCATTTACCGACCGCGACCTGGCCTGCCCTTTTCCTATACCACGCTAAGAAATAACCAAAAGCGTTTACTGTGGACAACATTTTCGAAACAACAGATCGACATCAATGTAACGCATCCACAGGGAAAGGCTTACCTTCAGTCTGTGATGCAAACTCTGCATGACAATGGCATCCGCATGGTGCGGCTGGATGCCATAGGATATGCCGTTAAAAAACCAGGCAGCAGTTGCTTCATGATCCCCGAAACTTTTGCCTTTATTGAGTACCTTACCAGGCAAGCAGCAGCCATGGGAATCGAAGTGCTGGTAGAAATTCATTCGCACTACCTCAAACAAATCGAAATCGCCCGCCAGGTGGATCGAGTCTATGACTTTGCATTGCCTCCTCTGGTATTACAGGCCATATTCAACCATACTGCATGTTACTTGAAACAATGGCTGGAAATCAGCCCACGCAACGCAGTTACTGTGCTGGATACTCACGATGGCATCGGCGTGATAGATATCGCCGCTGATGGCTCTAATTATGAAGACCGTCCTGGCATTATTCCTTCAGAAGAACTGGATATACTGGTGGAAAAAATCCACTATAACAGTAATGGACAGAGCCGCCTGGCAACCGGTGCAGCAGCCTCCAATCTCGATTTGTACCAGGTGAACTGTACGTTTTATGATGCCCTTGGGCGTAATGATAATGACTATTTATTAGCGCGTGCGATTCAATTTTTTGCTCCTGGTGTGCCACAAGTCTATTATGTAGGCTTGCTGGCAGGGGAGAATGATATGAATTTGCTTGCCCAAAGCGGCGTTGGGCGCGATATCAACCGACATTATTACACTCCTGAAGAGATTAATCGAGCCATTCAACGCCCGGTGGTCCAATCGCTATTTGAATTGATCCGCTTTCGTAATCGCCACCCTGCTTTTGACGGTGTCTTCAGTATGCCAGATACTGATGACTCTGAAGTTACCATGCGCTGGGATAATGGAGATGCTTGGGCCATGCTAGAAGTCAATCTTGCTTCAGGTTTGTATCACATTTCCAATAGCCCATTCGTCACTGATTCTTAGAGGACAAATATCTCCCAACAAACGAAAACTATTCGCCTGACTATTACAAGTTATGAAATGTTTCTAAGCAATTGAAATCTCCCCTTATTGGTTTGTGCCGATTGTTCGGCCATTCCAAGTTGATGATAGGGTAAATGTAGTTGTCGATGATCTGTTTGAACCACAGTTCCTTCAATCTACTCCGATCCACGATCCACTCTTCATCCAAAGTGGTTCTGTTCTTCGAACCATAATCAACCTCCTTCTTCCCAAGGACATATCCCCCTATACATGAGATGGCTAACGATGTAGGTAAATTGTGTTGGGTCATGATGTTAGAAAACCGTACAGGGATGCTGTGCGTATATCGAGGCGCCCCTGGAGAGGTTTGAACTCTCGCTTTCGGCCCCGATGTTCTGTGTACATCTTTTCCTCTTCCATGAAGGATTTTGCAAATACATTTAAGGTATAAATGCTACCCAACCATTGGGTGGAAGAATATACGTTGACAAACTTTGATTGCCCATATAGTCTTTTCGCAAATTACCTACCAATGCACTGTATTCTACCCATGACTGCATTGAAGGAGGAGTCCTACCCAATTCTTTGATGGATCGCGGTTTACAGACACCTGCAATCCTGAATCCCACGAAACAAATACTTGTCAAGCTTGATTTTTGATCAAAGTCTGTTCAACGCCAACCATATTCCCATCCACGTTATAAAGGATTTGTGCTGGCTTTGCCAAAGCACAATGTTGTTGTATCGGCAAGACCAACGAGACTTCACGTTGTACTTGGGTAAACCATGCGTAATGTCCCAAGCGGTCAGAAGAAGAAACGAATCCAGCATGGCAAAACGCAATCTCAGTTGACATATACATGTAAAAACCTTCTGGATTGAAATCGCTAAAATCCAACCTCTGTTGATAATCACCGCCAGCTGTCCCAAAAAATCGTTCATAGTACCCCATGCCATAGTTAACTGCCAAAGGATGAATCTTCAATAAATCAAAGTCGACAACTGGCTGAATTTTAGTGTAATCAAGATCTTCAAATTGCGCCTCCACTCCGTCCACGAGCCCGGCCCACATAACGTGGTTGTCACCCTCGCCTAGCACCGGGCCATTATGAACAAGCCTTTCATAAGCAAGCAATTGTGAGTATGCATCGAGCGTGGTCATCATTTGAGCACTGCGTTCCATACCGGCGTTATAGTCTTCTTTTTCAGAAGGGCTAATAGCTGTATTTACATCGAGGAAGGATGCTGTTGTCTCATATCGCTTGTGAATCCATAGCGAGAAACGCGCGGCCATGTCCACAGCATGAATGGGGCTGATGGGATAAGTCTGTATTTGGGTTTCGGGAATATACCATCCCAGAATCTGACTACCGTTTAGATTGAGTGCAATAAGGCTTGGATTCCTGTGGTGGATAAGATTCTTCTGCGTAAACGCGCCATCATTGAGAGTGTCATCGACCAACTCAAGAATATTTCTCAAATTGAACACGCTCGGCATCGCAGTCCGATCAATGCTTTTATCAATATTATCGCAGGTCTCATTACTATTGCCACCAGCCAAAGAAGCCCTCTTTGAATATCATCCCTAACGGTATGCCTTTGCTGGCCTCTTAACCATTATTCACGTTAATCCAAGTAAGGCGAAATTTAATTCAAGTTGATTTTTTTTCTAATATGTGTAATAATATCGGTATCGTTACCGGTAACGATACCGATATTATTACACTTTTCACAGGATTTGATATGCAGAAGAAGAAACGGACGGCGACCATTCAAGATGTTGCGAAGACCGCGGGCGTATCGGTTTCCACGGTTTCGCGGGTTCTGAATCGAAAGGTGGATGTTGCGATCGAAACTCAAGATCGCATCCTGTCTGTGATTGAGGATTTGGGGTATACGACCAACCTTGCAGCACGAAGTATGCGAAGTCAAAAGAAAAACCTGATTGGGTTGATCATGCCTGATATTGCTTATCCTTTTGCTATCGAGGTGATGAAGGGCGTAAACCGCGCCGTTGCTGAATCTGAATTTGATTTGCTGGTTTATACCACGGGCGATGTACGGAAGAGCGGTAGAGCCTCTCACGAACAAAAGTATGTTTCCATTCTCAATAATTCCATAACGGATGGCGCTATTATAGTTGCACCTGTGGCGAGCGAGTTTTCTACAGATGCGCCGATCGTTTCTGTTGACCCGACTATGAGCAATCCGAATTATCCTTCTGTTCATGCAACCAATTATGAGGGAGCTGTAGACGCGATGGATTATCTGCTTGGCTTGGGACATAAACGCATCGGCTTTATCAGTGGGCGCGCCGAATTGGAAAGTTCAAATCGCCGCTTAAAGGGTTATCGCGATGCGCTTGATAAAGTTGGCATCCCTATCGATGAGAAATTAATTATGCCTGGAGATTACACCACCGAAACAGGAGTCACATGTGCCAAAAAATTATTGTCACTCGATGGACCTCCTACAGCTATATTTGCTTCCAACGATCAGACCGCCATGGGCGTTTTTCAAGTTGCACAAGAGATGAAAATGCGCATTCCAGAAGATCTTTCGGTAATCGGTTTTGACAATATAGCGGAATCTAAGTATATGGGATTGACCACTATAGATCAGTTCATTTCAGAGATGGGGTTTGTTGCAACACAGATGCTTATAAAACTGATCAAGGATGAGTCCCTTGATGCTCAGACTTACAGAATGCATACCCAGCTTGTTATCCGTGATTCCTGCCGGAGATTGTAGACAACCAAGCAGATGATGTCACGATGGCGCAGTGAAGTTACTGACAATCCACTTTGTAAAGAAGGAGGTGAGGCTTGTATCGTTCCAAAATTAAATAGCAGGTCTTCTCTTTAGCCCTTAACAGACAGAAAGAAGACCTGCACAACTGTGAGGAGTGTTGCTCCGCACAGCGAAAGTATAACCTAGTTGCACTTTCATTAAAAGGAGAAAAAATGTCTCGAAAGATTTACACTATTTTAAGTATGGTGCTCATTGGCGCTTTCGCTCTTGCTGCCTGTGGTTCTCCAGCAACGAGTGCCCCTACTCAAGCTCCTGCCGCGACTCAAGCCCCTGCCGCGACTGTGGCTCCAGCCGCAACGAACACCGCCGCACCGAAACCGGTAACCATCCAGTGGTGGCATATTACAACCGCGGACCCGGGTTTGTCGTTCTGGCAAGGTTTGGCTAACCAATATATGGCCGCTCACCCGAATGTGACCATCCAGATCACAGTTTTGGAAAATGAAGCCTTCAAAACCAAGCTGACCACTGTCTTGCAATCTGGCAATCCCCCTGATATCTTCCAGTCTTGGGGTGGCGGTGATATGAATTCACAGGCTGAGGCTGGTCTGCTCCAGGATATCACCCCGGCACTTGATGCGGATAATGGTGCCTGGCGAAGTACCTTCGGTGCTGGCGCATTGTCTGTCTATGCTTACCAGGGCAAGAATTATGGCGTACCGTGGGACATGGGCATGGTAGGTTTTTGGTATAACAAGGACCTCTTCGCCAAGGCTGGCATTACTAGCACGCCCGCAACTTGGACAGATTTCCTAGCGGATGTAAAGGCACTTAAGGCTGCCGGTATCACACCCATTGCCTTAGGCGAAGGTGATAAATGGCCCGGCATGCATTGGTGGATGTATCTGTCCACCCGCATCGGCGGCGAACCCGCCTTTGATGCAGCTTACAACCAGACGGGTTCATTCACGGATCCGCCATTCGTCGAAGCTTTCCAGAAACTCCAGGACTTGATTGCCCTCCAGCCCTTCCAAGCCGGTTATCTTGGCGCTACCCAAGATGATCAACAAGCTGCCTTCGGTAACGGCAAAGCTGCCATGGAACTGACCGGCCAGTGGGGTCCCTCCTCTGAATCGGCCGACAGCGCCGACAAAACCGGTGTTGCGAATCTGGGTTTCTTCAACTTCCCAGCGGTTGAGGGCGGCGTTGGTAAGCAGACAGATGTTGCTGGCGGCGGTAACGGCTTTGCGATTGGCAAGAATGCACCCCCGGAAGCGATTGACTTCGTCAAGTTCCTAACGAGTGCCACGAACGAAACTCAAATGGCTAAATTAGGTATGGGCATCCCGCCTGTCGTGGGTGCCGAAGCGGGCCTTACCGATCCCAATATGCTGACTGTAAAGCAGAACGTAGCGAATGCAACATACTTCCAGTTGTATTATGATCAGTATCTGCCTCCAGCGATGGGTTCCGCCCTGAACGATTCAGTGCAAACTATTTTTGCTGGCACGGCTACACCTCAACAAGCCGCCCAAGCGATTGAAGACTCAGCAAAGCAGAATCTAACGAAGTAAGTAAGTTCTCTCGGATATGCGGGGGTTGGGTTGGAAAGACCCGATCCCCGCACTTTTGTGAGACAGAAGGATAATTATCATGAATATGCCTCAAGCCACACAGAGCGACTTGAAAACTTACAAGCGGACTTATTCTCCTCGCCGCGCTCAAGACTACCTGACGATTGCTTTCTTCTTGGCGCCGGCTTTTATACTTTTTCTCATTTTTCTCGTTTACCCCATTTTTCGATCCGTTTATTTTAGTCTATTCAATTGGAATGGTTTGGGACCGGCAGTTGATTTTGTCGGCCTGGATAATTTCAAGCAGGTTCTGACCGATACGATATTTATGAAAGCGGTAGGGGACTGTCTCTTGATTGTAGTTCTCTCTTTGTGCATTCAGTTGCCATTAGCGCTGGCGCTGGCAATCATGGTGGGACGCGATTTGCCCGGGCGCGCCATCTTTCGCACGATCTTTTTCATGCCTTATGTCCTTTCTGAAGTTATTACAGCCATTATTTGGTTGGGTCTCTTAAACCCCGACCCATCCCGCGGCTTTATTAATGCGCTTTTGATTCTGATTCCGGGTATTCAAGCTCAAACTTTTTTAAGTGACATCCATGAAGTTATGTTGTGTGTCTTTATCGTTCTCACTTGGAAATATTTTGGATTACACCTGTTGCTATACCTAGCTGGCTTACAAAATATCCCTAAGGAAGTCGAAGAGGCTGCGCTTATCGATGGCGCAAATAAATGGCAACTGACCAAAAGTATCACCATACCTTTGCTTGGTAGCACCATTCGCACAACTGTTTATCTGTCTGTTTTAGGATCGCTTACACAATTTCCTTTAGTCTGGATTATGACCAAAGGAGGACCGGTCAATGCTAGTGAATTTATGGCTACTTACATGTATCGCTTCGGCTTTGTCCGTTTCCAATTAGGATATGGGTCGGCTGTAGCACTCGTGATGTTGTTGATATGTTTGGCTTTTTCGGTGGGATACTTGCGGCTTGCCCGCCAACCAGACTACTTGGGCGGCATATAGTGAAAGGGCTTATCGTGGCAACTAAACCATTTCACCAAAATAATGTTTTCAAAAGAAACTTACCTAGGTTCTTCCAATATCTGATCCTTTCTTTTATCACGCTAATTTTTGTTGTACCCATTGTGATCTTGGTTTTTGGTAGTCTCAAGACGCGTGGCGAGATGTATTCGCTTCCATATACCATTCCTAATCCCCCGCAATGGGATAACTACGTCAAGATTTTGAGTATGTCTTCGTTCTGGCTGATGCTGCGTAATAGCCTTATCGTTATGCTACTTTCGACGGCTGGTGTGTTAATCATTTGCAGTTTAGCCGCCTTCGTGTTTGCTCGTATGCAATTCAGGGGAAAGGATCTAGCTTTTAATTTTCTTACCTTGGGTCTCATGTTCCCAATTACCGTTGCGATTATGCCGGTATACCTGGTTGTACGCCAAATGCATCTGGTTGATACTCTCCTGGCAATTATCCTAGTCCAAACCGCTTTTGGACTATCAGGTAACATCTTGATTCTGCGTGGATTTTTCCTGTCGGTGCCGGTCGAATTGCAAGATGCAGCTTCTATCGATGGCTGTACTGCCTTTGACTTTTTTTGGCGTATCCTGCTTCCGCTCGTGCGCCCGGCGCTGGCAGCGGTTGGGGCATTGACCATGATTGTCAGTTGGAATGATTTACTTACTCCTCTGGTTCTTCTTAACAGTTCGTCCCTTTGGACTTTGCCGCTCGGCACTATGCAGTTCCAGGGAGAGTACAGCTCAGATTTGGCGTTGATGTCGGCCTTTGTGGTTTTGTCTGCTGTACCTGCTATCTTATTCTACCTATTTGCCGAGCGGCAGATCGTAGCCGGTTTGACGGCTGGTGCGCTCAAAGGTTGATAATTCTTCTTGCCTTGTTTGGATGCGCGGTTTCTAATACTAACGTCTTGATCAGTGACTATCAAATTGTTATTGGGTGTGCGATGGAAAATTCAACTCTAGGAAATAATACATAATGGAATCTATTGAACAGCGCGTAAATAAATTACTATCCCAAATGAACTTGGATGAGAAACTCGCCCAGATCGGTTCCTATTGGATGTTCGAGCTTCAAACAGACACTTTGCTTGATTGGGAAAAGATTGCGGATAAATTCAAGCATGGAATTGGTCAAATCACGCGAGTCGCCGGTGCATCTACACTTGACCCAATCAATGTGGCAAAAGCCTCTAATCAACTTCAAAAATTTCTTATAGAAAAAACTCGGCTTGGAATCCCAGCAATCGTTCATGAAGAATGTTGCTCGGGTGCCATGATGTTAGGCGGGACGATGTATCCTCAAATGTTGGGGCTAGCCAGCACCTTCCAACCGGAACTCGCTGAAAGGATGACAACCGCCATCCGAGAACAAATGCTTGCCGTCGGTGCGCGGCAAGGGCTTGCTCCCGTGCTCGATATAGCGCGCGACCCTCGCTGGGGTCGTGTAGAGGAAACTTTCGGAGAAGATCCCACGCTCGTTAGTCATTTTGGAATGGCTTATATTAAGGGGTTACAGACAGACAATCTCGCGAATGGAGTTATAGCAACAGGCAAGCATTTTATTGGCCACAGCCTCTCACAAGGCGGACTCAATTGTGCGCCTGTCCACATCGGCATGAACGAAGTTTATGATATTTATCTCGCTCCCTTCCATGCGGCGATACGCGATGCCGGTCTGGCTTCGATTATGAACGCCTATCCTGAATTGGATGGGGAAGTGGTTGCCGCCTCGCGCCGCGTTTTGACCGACTTACTGCGCGGCCAATTAGGCTTTGATGGCCTCGTCGTTTCGGATTACGAAGCGATCATCATGCTCCACAATTTTCATAAAGTTGCCACCAATGCCTCCTATGCAGCAAGTATGGCGTTGAATGCAGGCATTGATGTTGAATTGCCGTCCGTTGTGTGTTATGGCCAGCCGCTAAAATCTGCGCTGGAAAACGGCGATATCAATCTCGAACTTATTGATCGATCCGTTGGTCGTCATCTGAAAAAGAAATTTGAATTAGGATTGTTCGAGAATCCATACGTGGATGAAGGTAAAGTATTGGAGATTTTTGAAACATCTCAGCAGCGCAAATTGGCGCGCGAAATTGCACAACAAAGCATGGTCTTGTTGAAGAACGATAGTCTGCTTCCGCTTGCGAAGTCAATCCGGACTCTTGCAGTGATCGGTCCCAACGCAAATGATAGCCGCAATCAACTCGGAGATTATTCCTATGAGGCCATGAGGCACTTGATGGAATTGAAGACTTCGGAGGATTCTGCTCCTCACGAAAAAAAGATTAATGAATTGGCAAGGCACGAAATAAAAATCGTAACTGTACTTGATGGCATCCGATCTGCTGTTTCTACTGAGACAAAGATTCTGTATGCAAAGGGTTGCGACCACCTTAGCGATAACACATCTGGTTTTGATGAGGCGGTTAATGTTGCGAAACAAGCGGATGCCATTGTACTAGTGCTCGGCGACCGCTCAGGATTAACTCCTGATTGCACAACCGGGGAAACACGTGATAGCGCAGATTTGAAATTACCAGGCGTTCAAGATGATTTAGCTAAAGCGCTTCTCGCAACCGGAAAACCAGTTGTGGCGGTTCTTATAAATGGTCGCCCTTATGCCTTTCCCATGCTGTCAGAAAAGGCTGATGCGATTCTTGAAGCATGGCTGCCGGGAGAGGAAGGTGGCTGTGCGGTAGCAGATGTTCTATTTGGCGATGTGAATCCGGGCGGAAAGCTGCCGATTACATTTCCGCGTTCAGTGGGACAGGTTCCGATTTACTATAATGCTAAACCGGCAGGAACAAAATCTCATTGGTATGTGGATTACGTGTCCGAGAAAGTGACGCCGTTATATCCATTCGGGCATGGATTAAGTTATACCTCGTTTGAATATGGTAATTTGGCTATCAAAAAAAAGCGAGCGAGTATTGGTGAGGAGGTAGAAATATTGTTGGCTGTGAAGAATGTCGGCAAACGCGCAGGCGATGAAGTTGTACAACTTTATACCTGCGATGAATTTGCTTCCACTCCGCGACCCATCAAGGAGTTGAAAGGATACCAGCGCTTATTTTTGAATCCAGGAGAAACACAGCACGTCACTTTTCACCTTCCTGTGAATCAATTGGCGTTCTACGATAATGATTTGAATCTTGTTGTGGAGCCCGGTATTATTAAAGTCATGGTGGGGAGCTCGTCGGAAGATATTCGTTTGCGGGACGACTTTGAAGTTATCGGTAAGAAAAAAATGGCGGTGGGTGAACGAGTATTTGTCTGTCCGGTAAGTGTAGAATAACTGGATTCAGATTTGAGATTCATGGAAACTGAGATGTTTCTTGGGGACGAACGTTGATTATTGAAAAAA
>JBAUMB010000066.1:0-1816 GCA_049578465.1 Anaerolineales bacterium | reverse complement strand
CCAGTTCCCGGTCCCGCTCTGAAGAGGCTTGGTCGTAAATATCGCCGCTCGGCTCCCCGCTTGTAACATCGGAGCCGGTCTTCAATGATTTGTTGATTTCCTGAAGGGTTTCCTCTTTCATCTTGAGCAGAATCGCCTTCATTTCGTCCATCTTTTCAACCATCTATATGCTCCATTGTGTGTCAGATGCACCGCCTTTCGCGGCGACGCAATAATACAATAATTTCTTTTTTTGTCAAGGGAAATGCCACGTCTGTGGCGAGCACATGATATGTCCTATCTTGTAGCACATAATCTGTCCGGTTTATATTGTCGTTGGGAGACGACAAATGAAGCGGACAATATGGTTACAGGAGACCAAGCGCATGAGATTCAAAGAAGCCTATGGCGATTGGCAGCAAAACCGTCTGACCCAGGAAGAAGCAGCCCTGATACTTGGTGTAAGTGACCGCACCTTTCGCCGCTACATTGACCGTTACGAAGAAAGCGGTCTTGAGGGTATTGCCGACAAACGCCTTACGCAAACATCACACCGTCGAGCCCCGGTGTATGAAGTAATGGCGCTTGTTGATCTTTACAGCAACCATCATCTAGGCTGGAATGCCCGGCACTTCCACGATTGGTACAGCAAACAAGGTGGCGGTCGTAGCTATACCTGGGTCAAGAATCAGCTACAACAGGCAAAGCTGATTCCGAAGGAAAAGCTCAAGGGTGTCCACCGTAAGCGACGAGAAGCATCAGCGCTTCCCGGCATGATGATCCACCAGGACGGCAGTACCCATGAGTGGGTCCCAGGTCAAAAGTGGGATCTCATAAACACCATGGACGATGCCACTAACGAACACTACTCCATGTTTTTTTGTGATGAAGAAGGCACTGCCAGCAGCTTTCAGGGGGTAAAGGAAACCATCGCCATGCATGGGCTCTTCAGCAGCTTCTACTCTGATCGAGGCAGCCACTACTGGTATACCCCTGAAGCTGGTGGTAAGGTTGACAAAAGCAACCTGACTCAGTTTGGCAGAGCCATGGCCCATCTTGGCATCATCATGATAGCTGCCTACTCCCCAGAAGCCAGGGGCAGGTCGGAACGTGCTTTTGAAACTCACCAGGGGCGCTTACCCCAAGAGTTGGCCCTCATGGGTATCACCACTATGGAGGGGGCCAACCGTTATCTTAACGAAACCTATCTGCCAGAATTCAACCGCAAATTTTCTCATTCTGCGAGAGAAGAAGGATCAGCATTCATTTCATACATCGGGCCATCACTTGATGACATCCTCTGCGAACAGCACGAAAGAACTGTGCAGCCCAACAACTGTGTAAGGTTTGAGAACTTGGTGTTACAAATTTCCAAAAACGAATATCGTTGTAATTACATCAAGGCCAAGGTCAGAGTACATTGTTATCTTGATGGAACATTTGCAATATTTCACGGTCCAAGAAAGCTTGGAACCTACGACAACAAGGGGCAACAGATTCAAAACTCGGTTCAAAAGGCAGCGTAACTGTCCGCCGCTTGCCAGGGAGAAAGCTGCTCCGGGCTAAGCCCTCCGCAGCTTTCTCCCACTCCCAAAAGCGGACAATTCATTTGCTACAAAACCGGACAAGTCTATTTGCTCTTGACAGGGAAATGCCACGTCTTTCGCATTCCGGCTTTCGCTTCAATCAACAATCTCGCCGATCAGGTCATAGTCAGACGAATCGGTGATGCGTAAGGTAACGATATCACCCACATTTGCCGTACCTGCGGTGATGTAAACCTGCCCGTCTATGTCAGGCGCCTGCAAAGAGGAACGCCCCTTTAAAAGCAGTTCTG
>JBAUMB010000065.1:0-8719 GCA_049578465.1 Anaerolineales bacterium | reverse complement strand
GTCAAAGGCAAAGTTTCGCCATTGATCAAAATATGCGTGCACAATTGCAAAACCTCGCGCGGCGCACCTTTGACAAAAGCCAGATCACCCTCGCGCGAACGATGAATGGTGGTCATCCGTTTGCGGCGCGCATCGAACGGAAGTTCATGCGTGCGAGGATATAACCCGCTCACTGATTCTTCTGCGATCCCAGCTTTCATCGCCGCGACCTTGAGCGCAGCTTCGGTCTGATCGCCCAAACTCGTCCATGTGGGATGTTCGGGTGAAGGCGAATTGATGCGGGCGTTATTACAACTCATCGCGGCTTCAAGCAAAGCGTTTAAATCTGTCTGATAAGGCGTGCCGACTGGGTTCGGTTGATATTCGCCTTTTGGTTCATAACCCACGCCGCTCACTTGCAAATTTTGACGCGCCACCCAGACTTCACGGACGGTCATTTGATTTTGGGTCAGAGTCCCGCTTTTATCCGTGCAAATCACTGAGACATTGCCCAGCGTTTCAACGATGCTAAGCCGCTTGGATAACACGCCGCGCGTCGTCAGACGTTGAACGGCTCTCGCTAAAGAAAGCGTCAGCGTAACTGGCAAACCTTCCGGCGTCAAAGCGACAATAATGCCTAAAGCTAAAAGTATCGGAGGGATTTCGATACGCTCTCTTACATTCGGCTCATACACACTGACCAACCATACGAACGCGCCAATGCCTATGGCAACCATAGAAAGTCTACGGCTGAGGCGATTAAGTTCCTGCTGAAATGGAGAGGATTCTTCCCGAACGGTTTGAGTGAGTTGAGCGATGCGGCCAAATTGAGTCAACATGCCGGTGGCGTAAACAACCGCTTTTCCTGTTCCCGATGCAACCGAGGTTCCGGCAAAGATCAAGTTCGGGCGTTCGAGTTCGCTGATCCCACTGACTAACGACGCATCGGCTGTTTTGCGCGCGGCCAATGATTCACCGGTGAGAGACGAGTTGTTGACACGTAAACCATATTCTTCCACCACGCGCGCATCAGCCGGGATATTATCGCCTTCCGCTAGAATCAAAACATCGCCAGGAACAATCTCAGCGGCGGGAAGATGAATATCTTTCCCATCTCGAATCACGTGCGCATACGTGGGAAGCAGATGTTTGAGTTTTTCAATAGCTTGCTCGGCTTGATATTCGCGCCAAAAAGAAAATCCTGCGTTTACAACAGCGACCAACCAGATGACGAGTGAAAGCGCAAATTCTCTTTGCCAGAGTGTGATCACTCCGACAACGATCATCACTAATACAAATGGATGTGCCGCTTGACCCGCATACTTGCGCCACATCGGCGGCCGCGCCTGCTCAGATAAAATATTCTCGCGATATAAAGCACGGCGCGAGCCGGCCTCAACAATAGATAAACCCTGTAACGAGGTCTCAAGAGATTGAAAGACCTCGTTCACACGCAGACTATAAATCGGTGTCGAACTCATAAGCTTACAAACGCGGGAGGCTTTTCTCGCCCGCGTTAAATTAGTCTACTTTTCCCTCTTCATCGCCGGGAGCAGTCTGTTTGGGTGCGCCGCCTAGTTTCGGTTCGCTAGGTTTGCTATCCAAATATTGTTCCAGAAGCGATGGCGCATCAGGATGATCAACATGCAAAGCCTCGTTGTAATCACCTGCAACTACGGGCGCATCATAGCGTACCGGTCGATTGACTCCAAAGAATTGCCAAAATCGGGCGATTGCCACCAATAGACTATAGCGATATTCTTGCATTTTGAGCGATTGCCATTCTACAATCGAAGCCATTGCACCTTGGATACGGGCTTTGTCGCGGACAATGCGATGGATTTGTTTTGGATCCCGATATCCGAGAGGTGAAAGGATAACCAGATGAGCTGTCAAGAACAGAATACTAAAGGATATCAAACGGACCCATCCACCTTCTGTCCATTTGCCTATGATTTGGAATACCCAAACCGAGGCAGCCAAGATGGCGGTAAAGAGAGTTGCGCGCGCCCCCCAGCGACGCGCCCAACCTTTTAAGGTCCGCAGAACATGTTGCCGCATGGCGAGACCCATGATCGTAATGGGTATGAACACCCCAACGCCATAGAAGGGCGCGGCAACATCAGTATTGCCTTTGACCAGCAACATGATGATCACAGCCAAGCCAAAGGTGATGGTTACGGAACGAGTAAAGGTGCCACGTTTATCGCGGTAGATGATCGCTTCGGGAATCTCCCCGATCGCAACGTCGCGCCATTCAGTGGCTTGTGCATCTTGGAAAGCAGTCATGGATGCAAATGCCAAGAGAATCACGGCCAAACCTTGGTAAACCCAATAGAGGAGAATTCCGCCAGGAATCTGCCCAAAGCCGATCCACGCCAGATTACCCGCCAGAGTTTTGCCACCTGTACCATCAAAAACGTTGAAATGGACAGCAAACGCCGTGAGGATGATCGTCGTTACACCGCCATAGAATACAAATGCCGTCTGCACAAAGCGTCCCACTCCGGTTTTACCGCTATAAAAACTCCATACCTTGTTCCACTTCGGAAGTTTTTTCTTGCCCCACTTGACCAGAGGAACATCCTCGTTAATAACAAACTGAATACCATTTGACATGGCCTCCAGACCGGTGAGGGCCACCATGCCCTTCATTGTGCCTGTGAGGATGTGATAAAGGCCATCCGCTAATGTCGCAGATTGTGTAGCGGCCATGGCTGGCGCGGGCGGCACTCCGTTGCGAACCGCCATGATCAATCCACCCCAATTGATCAGCGTGAGCATACCGAAGACTGCTAGGAATCCGAAACCAACAAAGGAAGATTCGCCTCGCCCGCGTATGGTTAAATACCAAGTAACGGTTGCCAAGACGGCCCCGATGGCAAAATGCCAAAACCAAGGTGCACTATAGGAGTTTGTAATCGAAAGCAATTGATCAGAACCCGATAAAGCTGAAACTACGATGGTCAAAACATAATCTTCAATTAACGTAACCGCCACCATCAAACTGAGCGTGGGCTTTAAGTAACGCATGGAGGCAGTATAAGAACCACCTCCCTCGTTGAACGGAGCCAGCGAATACATGTAAAGCACGCCAAAACATATATTGGCAAAGGCAATCAGGCCTGCACCAACAAAACCGTAACGCTGCAACCCATAAGGCCAAAGAACACTCATGAGTTCGCCAGTACCGTAATAATAGGATGTAAAGAAATCTATTCCAAAGAGTGCCAGCGCGGCCAACATTGCAATCTGTCCCGCACCATGGATTTGAGCATTTTCCTGCTTTTCACGAGGAGCGATTCGGAAGGCAACGTAAAAAATCGCGATTAACAATAGACCTGAAAACAACATAGGGTTATTCCCTTGAATTCGCTGACTGCTTTGTAGACTCAAAAGCGTCTTGCAGCAATTTGAGTTCGATTAATAAATGTTTGCGGGTTGAGATATCAAAGCGGGTATCTTGATCCACCTTGACCTCTTCTTCACGTGCGGCTCGCACCACAAACGATGGAATGAACATAATGCGGCCGGCGGGAATCACGACAAAGTGATAGGTCTCTATCTTCAATTCCTGATCATTGAAATAAGGCAGACTCAAACTCAGACCGCGATTCAAACTTTGGGCGGCGGCGCGTTCCTTGATGACGCGGATGATCTCACGGGTCTGATAACGCGCCAACGCGCGTCCCTGATTGATCAGCTGTCCCAACATCCCGTATCGTTTCTTCTGATATTCATCATCCGCAACCATATACGGAGCAAGCGAACGCGCTGCGAAGATCACGGTCAGGAATTTCTGCATCGAAGCGATGTGGGCTTCCGCCTCGCCAATGGAATTGACCAATAGCTTATCGTTATCGTCGAAAGCCACCCACTGCGGAAGATAGAATCGACGCGCCGCCGGAACATACGGGACCAACAAACTGCCGCGTCCGTCTTCGGCTTTTCCTTCTTCTGCAATCGCATCCGTGGAAGCGGTGATCGCTGAGGCTGGCTCAAGCGAATCCCCTGTTGGAATGGTCGGCACATCTTCATCCTCGGCAGACATATAAGTCACCGACCGGCCGGACGGCAGCATGTTATAGATCATGTGCACCGCCGTCGCATGACGAATCAACTGCGCGCTGAGCACCACCGCGCGTTCCGGAGATTGCTCGAGTTGTGAAAGCCGCTGTCGCAAAGTAACATGCATATCATTCCCAGTAATGCGGTCTCGCAGACTCCCCACCGATTGCTCGCGCAGATTTTGTGGAACAGTTAATGTGGATGACGCGCCGTTCACTTCAGCAGCGACGCGGTCAGGCAATGAAAAGTGTACGCGCGAGCCGCGCTGAACAAATACATCCGCCACCTGCCGCGCCTGTGCTTCCAAAAAACGCTGGACGATAGACGGCTGAGCTTTGAAGAGTGCCTCTTGCTCTTTATATTCTTTTTCAAAAGACTCGGTGGGAGCCAAATGCGACATGCTTCCTGCTTTCCAAAAAGAGAAAAAAATATATGCCCTCCACCAGCGAGGGCAAGGCGCTATTATACCTCATCAAGCGGGGCGTTTTGCTTTCGGCTGTGTAAGGGGAATTTGCAAGAAAAAGGTACTGCCCTTGCCCAATTGACTCTCGACCCACACCCGGCCGCTGTGCTGCTCAGCAATGGATCGAACAATAGCGAGTCCCAGCCCGGTTCCATGTTGGGCGCGTGCTTCGCGTTGTTTGCCGCGATAAAACTTTTCAAACAAACGCGGCATATCGTCCGGTTCGATGCCGATGCCGCTATCTTCCACTTCAAAGAGCAGATCAATCGGCGTGGTCTCGACTCGAACCGTGACCGAACCATTCCCCGGCGTATATTTGATTGCGTTTTCAATCAAGTTATACACGGCCTGATGCAAAAGAGCTTGATCGGCTTCGATCGTAGCGGGCAGGTTTTTTGGAATCTCCAAATTCAAAACAATATTCTTCTCGCTCGCTTGTAATTGCAACAGGCTGGTCGCGCGTTCGAGAATATCCAGCACGGAAACATTATCCACTTGCAAGCCGACGCCGACTTCGATCCGTCCTAAATCCAAGAGATTGCTTACCAATCGAGACATGTTCTCGACGCCGAATATAATCTTTTTGATATAGCCATGCTGTTGGTCATTCAGATCGCCAACCATGTCAAGCATGGTGGCATAGCCGCGCATCAGCGTCAACGGCGAGCGCAAATCGTGGCTGACTGTTGCGACAAATTCCGATTTCATCGTATCGATCTCTTTGAAATAAGTCACATCCCGCAGAATGCAGACTCGGCCCATCGGGCGGCCCTCCGCTACCACAGACGAAGCCGTGGCAAGATAAGTGCGTTTATCCGAAAGAATAATTTCGGCTGATTGTTTTTCACTGGAAGCCAACAAGAGATCGATCAGCGGTTTCTGTACGATCACTTTCTCGATGGCTTGACCGATGGCTTGATTTACATTGATATCAAATGATTGGCCGGCGACGCGGTTCGCTAAAATCAAACGGTTGCGCTGATCCGTGACAAGCACCGGGTCTGGCGTGGAGTTGATGATCGCTTCCAGTTGACGCCGCGCCACTTCCACGTTCAAGAAGAGCTGTGCATTCGCAACCGCCAATGAAGCCTGACCGGCAATCGTGGCTATAAAACGAACGTCTGCTTCCGAGAAATTGCGCGGCTGTTCATACGATGCCCACATCACGCCGTAATAACGATTTTCATGGCGCAATGCGACAGCTATCAAGGCCGCAGGATTGAGCCGCTTTGGATCAAGGGTCAGTTCGCGCGTCCGCGAAAGATTCGGAAAAACGATGCGCTCCTGTTTTTGTGCCATCGCTAAAATCTGCTCATCGAGATGGGCATAAGAATCTTTGGCAGGTCCGACGACAAACCGCGTAGGAAGTTCAGCAGGCGTTTCGGGAAGAATAGACGGCAATAACACCACATGCACCGCATTGGCGCCGGTTGATATGACCGCATCTAACACCGGCTTGACCACGTTGCGCATCTCGAGGCTGGATGCCACACCCTGACTCACAACCAGCAAACGATTAAGTTCATCGAGGCGCGCCGCCAAACTAACGCGCATCAACTCAAAGGCGCCGCGCAATTGACCGACCTCATCCACACCCGTGGTTTGCAATGGATGATCGAGTTTGCCTTGTGCGATTCGATTCGCCTCGAATGCCAAACCTTGTAATGAACCGGTGATCACACGCAAACCAAAGCGCAATAAGATGAGCGCTAAAATAGCTAACAAAATGATCATGACCGACATCGGCAAAGCAATATTGAGCGCCAATTGCTGGACCTGACTCGCCGGAATCGTTAACACAACCGCCCACGATCCGCCTTCGACCGGTTGATAATAAACCAACTGCCGCGTGCCATCCGGTGCGGTGTCGTTGGAAAAAGAAGGCTGGTCGCCACGCGATCCGCTATACGTCGCAAGCGCGCTCCCACTGGTCCGATAAATTACATTGCCATTCTCATCGAGCAAAAAACCGGCGCCATTTAAATCCGATTGCGATAGATTATCGAGGCTGTTGATCAGCGGTTGTATTAATGGATTAGTGGATAATGTTGTGCGCCCAATCAAGATGCGTTGCACTTGATGCGAACTATCCGCAACCGCGACCAAAAATGAAACGCGCGTCGAATCGTTCGACGACGCCGGCGGGATCGTATAAACTTGAGTCAACACGCCTTTATCTGCTAACGGAATGCCAGCGGCTTCTTGAGCGTATAAGGAAAAATTTCCTCGCGCAGAATCCGGGTAAACGCCCAATAAATTTTTTCCACTTGCATCGAGCACAAAGAATTGATCGAAATATGGAACCGCTTGCATTCTCTGCGCGAGAAGCGCATTTAAATCAACAGCGTTCGATGAAAGCAGGCGCGGGTCGGACGCTAATTGCACAGCGAGATTTTGTCCGGTCTCGAGAAAGAACGGAACGTTTTGGGCCGCGGCTTGTGCGCTGCCCGCCAAACGATCCTTTAACAATCCATTGGCGGCTTGCCCCGCCACCACCCAATCGCCAATCAATAAAGTCAATAACAACGCGATGATGAACGTGCCAGTGGCGTATACAAAGCGCGTTTCGAGACTGCGTTCCGCAGGCGATGGTTGCAGAGGTTTCTTCTCGCCCCACGCGGACGGGAAAGTTGTCACCGCCAATTGAGCGACGACTCCTGCAATGAGCATTTCGCCGCCAAAAGTCAGCGCGGCGATTCCAGAATTGCTCAACGCAAAATCAAGCCGCGCCGCAACGGGCACATTGGATGGAATGCTAAAGAATGCACCGATAATAAATAATATAAGATGCAAAGGAATCATCAGCAACGCACTAGCCAGCGGCTGACGCGCCAGTTGATAAATCGGCGTGCGATAACGCTGACGAACACTGGCCGAAAATAAAAGAGCCAATAATGAAAATTCAAGCGCGGTGAATAAACTATAGGTGTCCCACGCGCCGCGCAAGATACCGGCAAAGAGTCCAACCAATGCCGCGCCCAACGGTCCGAGCAAACCGCCCGCCAAAATCCACGGAACGGCGGAGAAGAGCATCATTGAAGAGCCGGGCGAATAATCGGCGGGAAAATTCGGCAAAGGCAGCGCGGAACCGGTGGGCAATCGCGCACCGATGAATAAACTTGTGATCGGAACGAGGATCAACAAACCAATGAACAATCCCCATGAACGACGAGCCCATGCGAGATGAATACCCTTCCAATAAATCAGAAGAAAAATAATCAATCCCAATAAGCCCAGCCATATCACCCAGCCAAACAGCGTAGGCAAGAGCAGATTCGGAAAGCCCGCAAGAAGCGTGAAGATGAAGCTCATAAGATGTTCACGATTATACGCCGTAAATATTCAACGCACTCATAGGCTTTTGAGACAGCCATATCTTTCAAATTAACCCGGCGGTACTGGCCAAGTTTGCATTTGCCAGGTCGTTGTATATGAACCTGTCATATAGGCCGACCAATTGAATAAAGAAACGTAACCTGTCTTTCCTGTTGCGGGATCAATCACCTGACCAAATGTGTTTCTTTGAATAGGAGAATAGTCAGTTAATTTGAGATGCGTTCCGTTAGATGCGGTTTCAACAACTGTCGACTTCGCATCAGTATCTGACGTTATATTCAGTGCATTCGTTGTTACAGTAATATCCATTGGCAAAGAAGGAAACGCTTCCACATCATTATCTTCCAGCCACAAATCTCCGTGCTCACTAATGATGGGAACGAAGATATTGCCATTATTATTTGGGGCAGGATAGACCAGTTTTGGCGTCGAATAATTCATCCCTGTTTGCAGTCCAAGCTGATAGACCGGCAAATGAGGCAAGTCGAGCGCGGCTTCCGAATAAAGATCCGAATAAGCAAAAGCCGAGATCGAATCCCAGCATTCGCCGCGCCGATATTTTCTACCGGTCACAAGAAGAACATTGCCGGGAAAAGTATCCACGCCTAATTTCTTTCCATTGAAAAATGTTCCATCTGAAGAGTTCTGCAAATAATTCCACCCCGAACCATTCAGATTCGCCATGGAATTCATCCATGCGCCGGTGAGATTGATATATTCTGTGTCCGTCGTCCATGCAGATACGTTGAGAATATGCTGTAGGAATAAGGTTGCAGGATAATCATACGGACGCTGCCACGTTGGATAATTTGGTATGTAGATATTCCAATTATGTGATCCAATCGCAAACGGTCTGACGCGCACATAATAGGG
>JBAUMB010000064.1:0-3734 GCA_049578465.1 Anaerolineales bacterium | reverse complement strand
CGGCGCGTCCGCAGGCCGGACTTTCATTTGCACCGTACGTCTTTGAGTTTTCCATCACTCAAGGCGATGATCGTTTTCTCACCGCGTTCTATGGCGAATTTCCTTATCCTGAAAATCCTGTAACGGGTGGATGCGAAGTGCGTCAAGGGGCATTTATCAAAACCGGAACCATCCTTGGCAATCAGGTTTGGCTCGACGCGAATGGAAACGGGATTCAAGATCCCAGCGAAGAAGGTGTCGGCGGAGTATGCGTCAACTTATATGACGCGAGCGGAAATCTCATTCAGCAAACGACAACAGATTCTAATGGCTATTATGGATTCAATGTTCAAAGCGGCGAAGATTACATGATTGAATTTGTCAAACCAAATGGCATGGAATTTACGCAACCAAATGTCGGCGATGACAGTCACGATAGCGATGCCAATCCATTAAACGGAAGAACGCCAGTGATCGATGTGAACGGTGATGATCTTTCTTGGGATGCTGGCTTGACCCTTTCGCCAAACGCGGCAACTCCGACCGGCACATCAATTCCATTACCTGAAGCCTCCATCGGACCCGTGCGTTCAGGTCGGTTGCTTTATAAATACATTTCCCATTTCTTTACGGATAGCGGACTCGTTTATGCCTTTGCTTCGCCGGAAGTATTGGCAAAAATTCCAATGTGCTATTGTGTTGTCCATGATGTGGAAGGCGGCGGAAACATGCTTGACCTTCAAAGATTTAAAGCGATCAGCTTGGACAATCAAAAGAAATCCGATTTAACTTTCAACTACACGAGCAACCTCTACACCGACGAGCCGCTAGTCGGAGGTGTGCCCGCTTCGCAACTCAATGTTTACTTTGCAAACTTAAATCAATCGGGTTGGACATATGATCCTTTATACCAATCTTGGCTGAGGTCTACGGACACTTCCGATCCAAATAGCGCCGGCATTTTGCATTTGGATACGGATCGTCTCAACGGACGCCAACTGCATTTTGAAAATGTGATCGTCGTGATGGCGGATACGGATGTCGTTGAGCCTACCAATCTCGATATTCACCTTGACCCAGGCAACAGCGGCGACGCGTTTCTTTTCCGCGATGGCTTGATGTACAAAATCAAGTGGAACACGCTGGCAGGCGATTACGAAAAACAAACCGGATTTGAACGTCCCATTAAATTCGTCAATACAGACGGTTCGACTGCGCCGCTCAAGCCGGGTCACACGTGGATAATTATCGTCACGCCCTTTAGTTATTTCAATGAACAACAAAGCGGAGTCTACCTTGTGCGATATATTCCTCCGCAAGGTGAAGCCAGATAATATTTCTTTTCATTGCGGCTATAATTACCGGCGTCAGGACCAGCCAAGGAGAAGCCATGAGCAAAGAAACAGAAGCCGTGATTCTTTCGGCAGCTCGTACGCCCATTGGAAAATTCCAGGGTGCGTTGAGCGGACTGCCCGCCACGAAACTTGGAGCAATTGTCATCCAAGCCGCGGTGGAACGCGCTGGAATTAATGCAAAAGATATTGAAGAAGTTTTGATGGGCAATGTAGTGCAGGCCGGTGTGGGACAAGCCCCGGCGCGTCAAGCCGCGATTTATGCGGGCGTGCCAGCAACGGTCAGCGCCACCACGATGAACAAAGTCTGCGGCTCGGGATTGAAAGCCGCAATGAGCGCCGCGCAAGCCATCCGCGCCGGCGACGCGGAATTATTCGTGGCCGGTGGAATGGAATCGATGAGCCGCGCACCATATCTGGTCAATGGAAGAAGCGGCGAATTGAAATTCGGCAATCAATCATTAACCGACGCATTGCTCAATGATGCGTTATGGGATCCGTTCGAGAATTGGGGCATGGGCAACGCGGCTGAATTTATCGCGGACGAGTATGAAGTCGCGCGCGCAGCGATGGATCAATTTTCATTAGGGAGTCATCAAAAAGCAATTCAAGCAATGGAAACGGGAAAGTTTAAAGATGAAATTGTCCCGGTTGAAATCGCGGGACGCAAAGGCGAAACGATCATTATCAATCAGGATGAGGGACCGCGCAAAGATACCTCGCTTGAGTCATTAGCAAAACTCAAGCCTTCGTTTAAAGCCGATGGCAAAGTGACAGCCGGAAATTCATCGGGCATGAACGACGGTGCGGCAGCGGTTGTAATTTCGTCGCGGTCGTATGCGGAGAAAAATCATCTCAAGCCATTGGCGAGTGTGGTGGGTTACGCTCAAGCCGCGCTTGAACCAAAATATTTATTCGCCGCGCCCGCACACGCGATTCCAAAATTGTTAAAGAAAATCGGATGGACATTAAACGAAGTTGATTTGATCGAGCTCAATGAAGCGTTCGCGGCGCAAGTGCTTGCAGATGGTTATGCTCTTGCAGATCAAGGCTGGGATTGGAATAGAATCAACGTCAACGGCGGAGCAATTGCGCTCGGTCATCCGCTGGGTGCAAGCGGCGCGCGCGTTCTGACAACGTTGATCTACGCCTTGAAAGATCGCGGCTTGAAGCGCGGTATCGCCTCTCTTTGCCTCGGCGGCGGCGAAGCAGTCGCGATGGCGGTTGAAATCGAAAGTTAGAATGTTGAAAGTTTAATCCGGTCAACTTGTAAACACAATGAGGAACCAACCATGAATATAACAGAACGCAATGAAAAGATCGAACAATATGCGCACGGATTTGATTTGTTGACGGCCGCGCTCGCTAAAATCCCGAAAGAAGCGTGGGAAATACGACCAGAACCAAATGAGTGGAGCGTTCACGAGATCGTCGTCCACCTGGCAGATAGTGAATCAATGTCGGCGTTGCGAGTCCGCAAATTGATCGTGGAAGCGGGCAGCACATTGATGGGTTACGAAGAAGCCAAATGGGCCGACGCACTCAGCTATAAAAAGCAAAGCGTGGATGATGCATTACAAATCATCAAATACGTACGACAGACGACTTATAACTTATTGAAGACTCTACCCGATGAAGTCTTTACGCATTCGGTGATACATCCAGAATATTCAGAACCATATACTTTCGAGAGGTGGCTTAATATTTATGCGCGCCACATTCCGGATCACATTGAACAGATCAAGAAGACCGTAGAGAGGGTGCAGAAACAAAACTAACATGTCATTGCGAACTGCAGCAGATAGCCCGCAATGACATCGAGTAAGAGGAGAAGTTATGGAAATCCAACATATCTTTGTGGTCGGCGCGGGGACAATGGGCAATGGCATTGCACAAGTTGCCGCGACTTCTGGTTATCAAGTCACGTGCATGGATGTAATGCCCGCCGCGTTGGAAAAAGCCAAAGCGACGATTGATAAATCTACATCAAAGTTGGTTGAGAAGGGCACGCTCACTAAAGAAAAAAAGTCGCGAGCCGACGCGATTCGATTCGTCAGTAATATGGACACGATGAAAGACGCTGATTTTGTCATCGAAGCCGCGACGGAAAATCCGGAATTGAAATTCAAAATATTTAAAGATATAGATGCGGCTGCACGTCCGGATGTGATTCTCGCATCGAATACATCCTCCATTTCAATCACAAAGATTGCGGCGCAGACCAAGCGCGCCGATAAAGTCATCGGAATGCACTTCATGAATCCCGTGCCGCTGATGAAGTTAGTGGAGGTTATCAAAGGACTCGCAACCAGCGAAGAGACGCTCAAGACCACGCTCGAACTTTGCAAAGTCATGAGCAAGGAAGCAGTAGAAGCAAATGATTCGCCGGGGTTTATTTCTAAT
>JBAUMB010000063.1:0-3052 GCA_049578465.1 Anaerolineales bacterium | reverse complement strand
AAATCCGCAATCACATTTTTGCGGCGGCGGATGAGCAGGTCACGGCCTTTGCGTCCGACCGCGATATATCGAACGGGCAGCCGATAATGATCAAAGTGAGCTGCCACGAAACGAATCACATTTGTGTTATACGCGCCTGCCAGACCTCGATCACCGGTGACGACAATGACCAGAGAATTTTTCGGCGCGGGACGCTCTGTCAATAACGGATGCAGGCTTTCGCGTCCGGGTTGAGCCGCTACGTGAGTCAGCACCTGCCAGGCTTTGGTCGCATAGGAACGCGTCGCAGTCACGGCTTGAACAGCTTTGCGGACTTTCGCGGCGCTCACTGCTTCGAGCGCGCGTGTCACCTGCGAGATATTTTTTACGCTCCGGATACGGAGCCGCATTTCACGCGCAGACGCCATCTATGCCATCCATGTATTGCGAAAGACATCCAGCGCCTTTTGTAGATTTGCGCGAATGTCATCGGTGATTGCTTTTTTATCAGCAAGTGCTTTACCGATTTCAGGATAGGATGATTCTATAAACTTGAGAAGATCGATTTGCCACTTCGCCATCTTGTCCGTGGGAACGAGATCGGCATAACCGTTCGTGCCTGCAAAGATCGCGATGACTTGATCGGAAAGCGACATCGGTTGATATTGCGGCTGTTTGAGAATTTCCTGCATCCGCTGACCACGGCCGAGTTGTTGTTGCGTGGCTTTATCGAGATCAGATGCCATCAAAGCAAACGCAGCAAGTTCGCGATACGCCGCCATATCGAGTCTCAAGCGGCCTGCGACTTGCTTCATGGCTTTGGTCTGCGCGTCACCGCCCACGCGCGAGACCGAGATACCCACGTTGACTGCCGGACGGATACCGGCATTGAAAAGATTCGACTCCAGATAAATCTGTCCATCCGTAATCGAGATCACGTTCGTCGGAATGTAAGCAGACACATCACCAAGCAAAGTTTCGATGATAGGCAACGCCGTCAGCGAACCACCTGTACCTTTAATTTTGATAATCTTAAAGTTATCGGCATCTTTCATTTCCTTGCGCGCTTCCTCGGATTGATCCTTGGAAAGCGGACCGTCAAAAACTTTTCCATCCACCGAATCTTTTTCAGCGGCGGATGAGTCGTTAAAATCTTTTTTGACGATTACATATTTATTAGCGAGACGCGCGGCGCGTTCGAGTAAACGCGAGTGGAGATAAAACACATCGCCGGGATACGCTTCACGTCCAGGCGGGCGGCGAAGAAGCAAAGAAACTTGGCGATATGCCCAAGCATGTTTGGAAAGGTCATCATAAATCACTAGCGCTTCGCGTCCGCTCTCCATGAATTCTTCGCCGATGGCGCATCCAGAATATGGAGCAATGTATTGCAACGCGGCCGACTCATCCGCAGCCGCGAGCACAATGATCGTATGTTCCATCGCGCCGAAGCGTTCGAGAATGCCAACCGTACGCGCAACGGCGGCTTTCTTTTGACCGATGGCGACATAGATACAAATCAGGTCTTTGCCTTTTTGATTGATGATCGTATCAATGGCAAGTGCGGTCTTGCCGGTTTGGCGGTCGCCGATAATTAATTCGCGCTGGCCGCGTCCCACGGGGATCATCGCGTCAATCGATTTGATTCCGGTTTGGACCGGCGTATCCACATCCTGGCGCTGAACCACCCCCGGCGCGATGCGTTCAATCGGACGAAAGCCGGTGGTGGCGATGGGGCCTTTGCCGTCAACCGGTTGACCCAGCGCATTGACCACGCGTCCGATCATTGCATCCCCCACCGGAACTGAAGCGATACGTCCGGTGCCGCGCACAGTCATCCCTTGAGCGATCTCGGTGTAATCACCCATAATGATCACACCCACGCTGTCTTTTTCAAGGTTGAATGCGGTGCCCATCACGCCATTAGAAAATTGAACCAATTCCTGTGCTCGGACTTTTTCCAAGCCTCCCACGCGGGCGATTCCGTCACCGGCTTCCAGCACGGTGCCGATGTCGCTAATTTCATATTGCGGTTCAAAGCTTTCGATTTGTTTTTGTAAATCGCCGGTGATCTGTTTGATCAAATCCGTCATTTCGTCCGCCTCCACAAGTTGTTCATGTTGTGAGAATGTTCCCCGTAGCCATGATTAAAATTGTTGTCATTCATCACTTGGTTTGTTTTATGTACAATAACCCGGATAAGGTTCTTATCCGGGCATATGTGTAATTGATTACAATCGACGCAATAATACTTGAAAGCATCTATCTTGTCCAGTTACAGCCATCAGCAAGCCGCGAATAAATGCAAAATAATTAAATTAGCCGACGATGCGAAGTTCACGCGGCATATCACTTAAAATTTCTACACCATTTTTCGTAACTACTACATTATCTTCAATGCGCACGCCGCCGCGCTCCGGCAAATAAATTCCCGGTTCAACCGTATAAGCCATTCCGGGATAAAGCATTTGCATGTTATCACCGCGCATATACGGCTCCTCATGTCCCTCCATGCCAATGCCGTGACCCGTGCGGTGCGTAAAATATTTTCCATAACCAGCTTGTTCGATTACATAACGCGCGGCTTTATCCACGTTCGCACACGAGACACCGGGCCGGCCTGCGGCGCGGCCAGCTTCATTGGCTTTCAACACAATCTCCGCGATTTTCATGAACTCCGGTTCGACTTCCCCCACTGCGAACGTGCGCGTCAAATCCGAGATATAACCATCCACCGTTGCCCCCCAATCCACAACCAATAAATCTCCTCGTTGAAGTTTTCGATCCGATGGCGAAGCATGTGGATTCGCAGAATTCGGTCCGGACGAAACAATCGGCGGAAATGGCAATTCGGATTCTGAGCCATGCTTCAACATTTGAAGAGTCAACTCGGATGCGATTTCTTTTTCGGTCATTCCAATCTTGATCAACGGAATTGTTGCTTCGAGCGCGACCTGCGCAACTTTAACGGCCTGCTTCATCGCATCGACTTCAGAATCATCTTTGCGTAAACGCAGCGATGCCAACGCCTCCGACGCATCCGGAAAATCCGCTTCGGGCGCGCCGCCGCGCA
>JBAUMB010000062.1:0-7170 GCA_049578465.1 Anaerolineales bacterium | reverse complement strand
ATCTTCTGGAAAGCGCAAACTATAACCCCCGGCAATCGCTTCCAGTCCGCGCGCGATTGGATCTTTATCGATATCTTCGCTTACATCTGCGGCATGGACAATCTTTGCTAAACGCAAAAGCCCCGGTTCTTTCAATCCATATTTGAGAATAATCGACTCAAAGGAACAGCAGTTTTCGTGATGACCGAGTTTAACATCCGGCGCGTCAAAAGGAATTGCACCGGTTTCTTTAACTATCTTCTCAATTTGATTTGCTGGGACAAACAAAAATTCCGCTTTGTTATCAATGAAGCGCGTAATCAACCACGGACAAGCCACGCGATCCACGTGCACATGCGAACGAGTAATCCATTTCATGAGTACATCCTTTTCTGTTTAAAATTCACCAAAGAAAATTTCTTCATAGTACACGGTCAACCTCCAGTGCTTCTATGCAGCTATCGCCATTCTTGCTGTTTGCATTATACTAGCCTCTTGCTTCTCAGTTTCAAATAATGATATGCAACCCTCATGCGATTTTAGCGCGCTCTGCAAAATCTTATGCCTTAATATTAGAGAGTCCTGTAGAAGAAAATAAGACCTCTAATCGTTATTGCTTTAATACAAATGCATGGAGAAAATCAAATTGATAAATCTTAGAAAATTACTTACGACAGAAGGCTCGAGAAAAGTCCCAGAAATCACTGTTTTCTTCTGGATCATTAAACTTTTGACCACGGCCATGGGCGAGTCAACGTCTGATTACCTTGTTCATCAAATAGATCCGGTGATTGCGGTGATCCTGGGAGCGATTGGATTTGGTATCGCCATTATTCTACAATTCCGAACACGAAAATATATAGCCTGGATCTACTGGCTCGCTGTCACCATGGTTGCCGTATTCGGGACGATGGCAGCGGATGTGGTACATATCGTGCTGGGAGTTCCGTACTGGCTATCGACGATATCGTTTGCTCTTGCGCTCACAGTTATCTTTATCATTTGGCACAAAACAGAAAAAACACTTTCTATCCATAGTATCTTTACGCCTCGACGAGAGATCTTTTATTGGCTGGCCGTAGTGACAACATTTGCTCTTGGCACGGCAGCTGGTGATATGACAGCCATAACTTTAAGGCTGGGGTATTTGACCTCAGGTATTCTTTTTGCCGTACTATTCGGCATCTCACTCGTGGCAAATAATTTGTTTAGTGCAAATGAAGTAGTAACGTTCTGGGTCGCATACATATTCACGCGACCACTCGGTGCATCATTTGCCGACTGGTTCGGAAGGACTCCCAACTCGGGAGGTATTGGATTCGGCACAGGACGAACGACAATTGTCTTAACCCTGTTTATTATTTTGTTTGTTCTATATCTTACGATCACCCATAAAGATACTGAGAATAAACAATAACTACTATCAATATCTTATGACAACCGTCAACTAATCACTTGCCTTTAATTAATCTTCTAACCTATGAACAACACGGCGAGCATAGAGACACGGCAAGGATAACTGTTTCTATTGTTTTCCCATAAAAGTTTCTACTGATTGTCTTGTCAAATACGATATGCTTTTCAACAAGGAGATCCTAGATGAAGCCACTTGATAGCAATCGTATTCTTTGGAAACCATTCATTGTTTTGGTTGTGATACTTGCTGTCATTGCTGCTTGCAGTAGCCCGAATACTGCTGTCCCATCGCCTGCACTTAACGATGTTGCAACCGTCGTTGCGGCGACGATGGAAGCAATACAAGTACAAGCTACACCGACTGCGATCTCACCGACGGTTATTCCTTCGCCAACTCTTTCACCCCTCCCGCCAACACCAGTTTTGCCTGCCGCGACACGCCTTACTTTTGTGGACGGTGCAACATCGGGTTCCGTAATGGGAACAATTCAGCCGGGTCAAGTTCTTTATTATGTGCTGAATGCATCACAGGAACAGCCTTTGATTGTCGATCTTACTTCAACGAATGGCGATGCAACCATGACGATCAAAACAGCTAGCGGGATAGTTCTACTCAATACTGGGCAAAACCTAAATATGCCATTGACTGTCACCGAAGATTATTATATTTCCGTGAACGGTGGCGCATCAGCAGAAAACTTTTCCTTGTCCATTAGCACTCCAGCGCGCATCCAGTTCTCACAGGGCGCAATCAGTGAGACTCTATCAGGACAAACTGCGAGCGGCTTTACCATTGCACCTCCACGTGGTGGCGATGTCTCATATGTGATATTTGCTAATCAGGGGCAACAAATAAACCTCAACCTGAATGGAGTTGGCAAAAATGGCGTGTTGGCAATGTACGGTTTTAGCGACGGTCAGCCGTATCTCCGCTATGTGACTGCGCAAACCACTTTCAGCATGAAGCTACCCTCCACACAGGACTATATAATTCAAGTTGTTCCCAGAGCGGGTATGGTAATTAATTACACACTGCTCGTAACTGTGCAATAACATAACTATACAAAACCAATTAACAGCGAACCAAAGTGTACTGGGATCAGTTTCCTGCCATCTGCTTTACATCGCCGATCTAGGCTAAGATAGAATCCGCTAATCATATTTTATTGTACTCAATTAGCCAAAGTATTGAAAATGCGACCAGAATTCGGGCCACGGCATGAGCAGGTTATGACACACGTAAATAGAACTGTGACTGGTTGCTTCATCGTTTTGAACGTTGAAAGGCACTGTGATCGGCGCGATCAGCTTGCACGATTGGAAATTCTTTAGCAAGTCATAATCGAAACCAATCACAAGCAACGTTGTGGGAGGGGGATTGCCGTAACCATACTGCCAATATGAATCAAAGCCGCTGATGACTCTCGGTAATCCATACGCGGGACCGTAAAGATCAATCGAACCGATCTCGCCGGAACTGGCTGCGAGAATCCCCCCAGCGCCCGTTCGTTCATCCACCGGAAGCGAATCGTATGCATTCGCAACTTGTTGAGTGAGTTCCTTCCATCCGACTTCTGATTTTAGTTCAACATTACTTTTGCTGACTGTATTCCACCACGCGGACCCAAGTGGAGCAATCGGCAGTTCCGTGGCAACCAAAAGCGCGGCGACGGCACTCAAGATGCTCCAAGTCGTCCATCGCCAAACGCGTGCGCCTCGCTGGTTGACCATGCTTGTGAGGCGTCCTTCCCACCAAACCGCACCTCCCGCGGCCAGCATTGGGTACGTCGCTGCTAGATAATAGCCTTTGCCTTGAGTGAGAACCAAAAGGATGAATGGTACCACGTACATCCAGCCTATCATTCGATAACGCTGACCAGATGATGTAAAGAAGAAATAATATAGCCCAGTGATTACTAAGAACAACATCACCAGGTTAAAATTGAACAGAATCTGATCTATCAAGAAACTACTAGTCAAACCATTCTGTATATCGCGTGTGTGGATGCTGGCGAGGAAATAGAGCGAAACAAAGTGATTCTGAAACTGCCAGATCAGGTTGGGAAGCCATATTACCAGCGCCAACAAAGCGCCTATCCATAACCAGCGGTCCTTCAAATAATGCCGATTCTGGGTCAGGAGAAAGCCCGCGATAAGTCCGAAAACCAAAATGGCGATGGTGTATTTGTTCATTATACCCAAGCCGATGGCTATTCCAATTCCCAACCACCAACGCGGGTTTTCGGTCTTCAATAAGCGAATGACCATAAAGGCAAGCAGTACCCAGAAGAAATAATCAAAGGTTTCATATTGGAACAGCCCGCCTTGAACGATGGAAAGGGGCGTTGTAGCAACAGCCACTGTCCCGAGAATCTGCGCCCATCGGCTTCCGCCCAAATCGCGAATCATCAAACCCATCATCACCATTACGATTCCTTCCGCGATAACCGCGAAGGAGCGCAAACCAATTGGCGATAAACCAAACAAGTCCAACGCTACGCGCGCAAGAAAGGGTGTGACTGGCGGCCAAGCCACATATCCCCAAGCCAATTGACGTCTGGCGATATCCATCGTGACTAATTCGTCCTGATGGAAGCCATATTGTCCGTTGGTAGGAATCTGCAAGAGAATGCGCACCAGTGCGAGCAAAATCAGAATCCCAATATCACTCAAGAGGAGAGTAGACAAGGAATGGGTTTTATTCATATATGGCCTCCGTAGGACTAAAAAACGTGGACTTCGGCACACCTAGGATTGTGTCCAACGATAATCCGTCTCCAGCGAATAAGAATAATTACATCCTTGTATGATAATTCATCAAACCTGAATTGGGTATGTCTGTTTACTGACTCATCAAAATTCAGTTGCTGTCCTTGATGGCGATGATCGAGCCAAGCTGATCGGCAAGAGAAATTTGAATCCCCTTCCATCATTCATCGTAACCGTCATTTCGGCAATTAAATCGAGTCAAGGCTCAAACAAAAAGAGACCGGCACGAATGCAAGTCTCTTTTTATAACTCCCCATGTGGGAAGTTCAGAAAAAAATCTCTTGGCAGGGACTGGACAGAAACGCCCAAAACTTTCTGTCAATTTTCACCAAAAACACTGTGATTTTACGATTTTCATGGGGCTAGTTATGAAAAAACTACTATTCATCGAACTGGTCGGCGCTAGTTGTTCTTCCTTTTTTTCTCAAGAATTCGGGCGGATGAGACAAGTACCAGTACAGGGTTTCAATCAACAACCCCACCCATTCGATTTTTGTGCTATTATGAGTTTGTAGTTTTTCCTGTCATGGGGCAGATGACTCCAATCATCATTGCACTTCGTGCAAGGGCGAAGAAAGTTCCGAGCGGTGCAAGAGCATCAGAAAGAGAGAATGACCATGGCGAGTCAGACGCAAACAGACAGTGCTTTCGATATTGGAAAATGTCGGGCCAAGGTAACCGGTGCGGGTGATTTGGTTGATTGTCTTTCATCAGAACGCGCCAGATCTCGCGGTTTTTCTCTGTCTTTCGGAAATGGTCATTTTTGCAAGCATCCACGCCAAAATGAATTTATCGGGAATAATGAAAAGTTGCAGGGTACGTCAAATTCTCTGATGGACATTTCGCAGGCTGATCTTCAGTGATGATTTGGCTGGTAAAGACTTCTCTGGTTAATTATCAGGTCGTTCAAGCTGTGACGCCGTTAGATTTTCGAAGACATATAATCACTTCTTCATTGTTAAGTAAACACACCAAATGAAATTCCTAAAACAACTTAGCCTTTAGACGCATCCATCAGATAGATTCCTTTTTTAACTTAGCAAAGTCGGGGCGAATGAAGCAAGTAGCCAGAACAGTAGCAAAATTAATAAAAATTTGTTACGGATCCAGAATGACACACTTGACATGATGAGTCCAGCATGTCATCGAATTTTTATTTCCTGCCAGTGTGCATACTGGAGCGCTGTCAAGAGCGGTAACGGTGTGCGCGGGAGACGCTCGTATAGTGCCCATGGTCGCGGCATCAACCATATCCACTTTGACAGCAACCTGCAAACAGAGCTCAATTAAATAAAAATACCGAATCAAATCGGTATTTGTGTTGTGCGTCCCCGGTGGGATTCGAACCCACAACCTACTGATTCGAAGTCTCATGGTTAGTATGTCTATGGCTTCTAAACAGTGTTAAATAGCGTATATAGTTCCATATTTGGGGCGAAATCAGTCTACAAAATCAATAAGTTTCTACAACGTAGTACGGCGGTTACACCCGCGTTACACCCGATAAGGAAAGGCGACTCCACGCTCTAACGGCTTGCAATAAATAGCCGTAGGTGGGTGCACGCTTTGTTCGGCTGCGCTTTTAGACTTAGACTCTTTGTTTAGCAAAATAATCACCAACTGCCTTAAATGACTCTTTGGGTTCCCAAAACATATCTGGGTAGGTCATACCGTGTTGGTTGGTAAAACTCTTCACTAGGCTATAACTCGCCATGTCAAGATCGTATATTGGATTTTGGCTATGAGTTAGTATTGGTGACGCGAAGGTAAAGACAAATGCGCCATTGACCTTCGCGCTATCGAGTATTTGCAACATATCAATAAGTTCGCGTGCCTGCAGACTCTCATCCCGCACATAGCTGCCATTCAGTTGTTGTTCGTTTTTCGAGTCAATAATCATAAATCCTCTTCCGCCTTTTTCTTCCGCGCCCTGATATGTGCAAAGACCGACTTCCGTAATAATTACTGGTTTGCCATGAGTAAAGTGCCGCTCTAGCCGTTGACCATATGAATGCTTATTTTGCTTCCCTCGGTAATAATCAAGGCTTACGAAATCGAACAAATTCCAATCCACTGCTTCGATTGGCGCAGATGCATAGGTGACTTGACCGTGAAATTCCTTCCGCACGGCTGCATTTGCCTTTGCCAAAAAAGCATTGAGTGGTTTATTGTGCATTCCCAATACCTTAAGCTTACACCACGTAGACAGCGGATTTCCCATCCGTTCCATAAAATTGTCACCTGGGAGGATATCTTGCATGAACAACGTCAACTCGCATCCCAAAATGAATACAAGTTGCGACCAGGATTGACGTAATTTTTCGGCGGCGGCTGCGCACTTGACTGTATACTCTATTGTTTCTAGTGGTTTCTTATCATGCAAGTGAGGCGAAAGCCATACTTCGAGACCCTGCTTAAGAGCATATTCAGCAGTGACTGTCAATCTGTCAATGTCAGTTCCGGAAATTCTTATTGCGTTGCAATGCAGATCGTTCTTGATAATTTCAAGTTCACGATGCATGATAGCTGTATCAAATATAGGTCGCGATACATAGTCATGGAAATGAAATTCAATGCCTATATCGTAGTTAATACCTTTTCGTTTCATGTTTATATTTTTTCACCTGCTAAAATACAGAAGCCCAACTAGTGTATAGGTGGCGTCACATCAGAGAAATACAAAACACCAATTGTAGTATAGCATTATTTTAGAGTGGGGCAAAAAACGGTGAAAATTTGTCACCTGCCTTAATGGGGCGATTGATAATATAAGTTGTATGGCATACACTGTACACCACACAGGCGATGAAGCGCTAAAAGATACTGTCAATATTTTAAGAAAAAGTCTTAGGCAACGTGACTTTATTGCAAGGTTCGGGGGTGATGAATTTATTATAGTGATGGATGTCGATAATCGAGAGACCCTCAATCAGACCATACAGAGAATTTTGCAAAATGTTGCATTCTTCAACCTGGAAGCACAAAGACCGTACAAGTTGAGCTTTG
>JBAUMB010000061.1:0-2324 GCA_049578465.1 Anaerolineales bacterium | reverse complement strand
GCTTGGCAGAAGTCATCGACATCACAAAATAATTCGAGTAGACTATCCATCGAGGGGCTCCTTGGAATGCTTGTATTCGCAAATCCAAGTTTATCCCATCGAGCCCCTTATCCCGAACTCAGGTTATATATTAAAAGTAATGAGAAAAATCGATATATGGATTTCGATCCCGCTCAATTTTTTGTCCCCAAAAAGAATTGGAAGGCCCCCTATCCCTATTGCCCTGATGATGTGCTGTTCCTCATTGAACAACAGGATATGAAGAATGATCGTATTTTGCGGCAGCTTCCTGGGTCTCCCATTCTAGTTGGGTTGGAAGCTCAACTGCTGAGAGAACAACTTCCCACCAATGACAGGTTGGGCGGATAAAGACTAAGAATGAATCATGCAATTGAACAGCAAACCATTTTGCGCTGGGAGCATGATGGCGGATTATCGTTCAAACTGTCGAAGCAGTCAGTTAGTCAGATTTAGAATTAATGAGCCATGAATTGAAATGTAGGTGCCGATGTCAATCAAAATCAAATCATCCGCTTATCGCCCGCTTCGAGCGAAACTGATCTTTAATGCAGGCTCCGGCCGGCCGGAAGAATCGCCTCAACAACTTGCAAGCATTCTTTCAGAAATGCAGGATCAGCAGATTTTGCCTGAGGTTTATTCTGTGCGCCCCGATAGCGACCTTGAAGAGGTGGCACACATCGCGATCAAATCCGGAATCAAGTTGATCGTTGTAGCGGGCGGCGACGGTACTATCGATAGCATCCTGGGGGCCATGGTCGGAAGTGACGCGGCCCTTGGTATTATCCCTATCGGCACACGAAACAACATCGCTTTTAACTTGGGGATTACCGGAGATATTGCTAATTCAGTTGCCTTGTTGCGAAAGGGTCGCCGGTTAAAGATCGATGTTGGACGAGTCCACTACGGACATTCCCGTCACTGGTTTCTGGAAGCCGCGGCGCTAGGTCTCATCTCGGATTTATATCCCCTCGCGGATGATATCCAACACGGCAAGCTAACCATGATTGGGGAATTGTTATCAACATTTGTATCGGCAACACCTTCGCGTCTGCGTATGGTCTATGACGGGCGCAGGAAACTCGATACTTCCGCGCATATGCTGGTGATTTCAAATATGCCATTTCTCGGACCGCACTTCCAGATTTCTCCGAACGTATCTTTCAGAGATGGGCGTTTGGATGTGTTCACTTTTTCGGACATGAGCAAACTGAATATGATTTCATATGCAATGCTATCTCAAATTGGACATTTTGAAGACATTGGTATTAAGCACTATCATGTTAAACATGTAAGAATCCGTTCGACTCCGCATATGCCTGTGCTGGCTGATGGCACCCTGCTTGGTGAAGGTTCGTTATCTGTCCATATCCATCCACATGCTCTGACAGTGATGGCCGGCTCAGCCCTTACTGGACATTTGGCAACATAAAGTTCACAGATTCAAAGATCGCAATCAATGACTAACGATTCCGAACAGACGCCTCTACCGCCGCGCTCACACGAGGCTTCTTTTTGGTCTGCTAATAGACGAAGGCCTGTTTTCCTGGCAGTCCTTTTGATAGGATTGGGATTATTTTTCATTTGGCTTCCAGTTCAGGCACGCACTTCATTGTTATCGGCATTTAATACTCAAGAAGAATTAATCATTTTACTTTTCCTTTTTGCTCTGTTGACGTTATCCCTGATTTGGTCCGCTGGTCAACGTTTGGATATCCGCGTCTTTATGCTCTTAAACATGCGCGGCTATCCTAGATGGCTGGATCGCTTCATGTGGCTCGCAACACAGCTCGGAAATATGTTAGCCGCATTTATCTTTGCATTAATTCTTTTTTTACTGAGTTTCCGCCGTCTGGCGCTTGAGATTATCTTTGGCACCCTCATGCTTTGGTTATTGGTGGAAATGATCAAGGCATTATCGAATCGGCACCATCCGTTCCTTACGCTTGATAAAACACACCTCATTGGCTGGCAGGAAAAAGGCGACTCATTTCCCAGCAGTCATACCGCTCAGACATTTTTCCTAACGACTCTAATTATCCACAGCTTCCAGCTAGGAGTGGGAGAATCTATTATCCTGTATTCAATTGCCGCTCTAGTTGGTTTCACGCGTATTTACGTTGGAGCGCACTATCCAAGAGATGTTATCGCAGGTATGGTGCTTGGATCGGTCTGGGGAATTCTCGCAACTCTGGTGGATCCCTATTGGCTTATATTGCGCTTCTGATGCAGCCTCCCCCAAGTGACGGAGAGCAACACTCCCCGGTCGATGGATGCGATAAGGGAGTGTTTGTTGTAGTATTAGT
>JBAUMB010000060.1:0-19397 GCA_049578465.1 Anaerolineales bacterium | reverse complement strand
GCTTGGCAGAAGTCATCGACATCACAAAATAATTCGAGTAGACTATCCATCGAGGGGCTCCTTGGAATGCTTGTATTCGCAAATCCAAGTTTATCCCATCGAGCCCCTTATCCCGAACTCAGGTTATTTAGCCACGTTAATCTAATGGAGTTTCGATAGACTTGCCATGCTTGGATGAAGTCCTTTGGTTCGTACTTAAAACTTATCTCGATAGGCTCGCAATTAATCATATTCGTATTCTTCCCGACTAAGATGATTTAGATAGCAATCCAACTAGGGGTTATACGGCGTCGGTATAACATCTTTTGAACGTTCGTAGGCTAATATGCTAATTGGAGATTATACAGTGCAAATTATTCTTTCATCTTCACCAAGAACAAGGTCGAGCTATCCAACTCTTGTGCCTTCATCTCGAATTGATCTTTCAAGCTTTTGATAAGCCGCGAGAGTTGGCGCTGTCCATAAGTGCGCGGGTCGAAGCCCGGGTCAAGTTGATAAAGCGCGTTGCCCATCAAGTCGAGCCGCGCCCAGCCGTCCTCTTGAACCGCCATATCGAAGGCTTGTTCTAGCAAAGGCATCGGGTCGGTCTCGCTTTTGGGTTTCGCTTTGGAAGTTGATTTTCGTTGCGATGAGCGCGCTTGTGCGGCTTTCGTCCCAGCCACCAAATTTTCGGTATAAACGAAAACGTCGCAGGCGTTGACGAAAGGCTTGGGCGTTTTCTTTTCTCCGATGCCCATCACAAAAATTCCGGTCTCGCGGATGCGTGTAGCCAGCCGCGTGTAATCACTGTCGGACGAGACCAGACAAAACGCATCCACCACGCCCGAATGCAAAATATCCATCGCATCGATGATCATGGCACTGTCGGTGGCGTTCTTGCCGATGGTGTAGCGGAATTGCTGGATGGGTTGGAAGGCGTGGAAGTTCAACGTCTCTTTCCACGAATTCATGTTGGCCGTCGTCCAATCGCCGTAGATTCGTCTGACGGTGACCTGCCCATAGCGCGCGCCCTCCACCAGCATTTGCGGAAGCAAGGATGGTTGGGCATTGTCGCCGTCTATCAACATCGCGATTTTTTGTCTTGGCAAATTTGAAAGCTGTTCATCACTCATGGGTTGATTATACCTGAATGACTCTCATGGAGTCGGAATCGGCATGACTGTTCCAAGATTGCTCATCTTCGGAGGAATCAAATCAAAGTTGGTGCAAGAATTTTGAGCAACGCGTTGAAGCAGGTTGTTTCCGGAAGTAATATCCACTTGAATCGGCGAGGCTTGTTTGAGAGTTGTATCCACCGTAAGTTTTTCGCTGATCTGATAACCCGCCAGAAGAGAATCTACGCATTTGGTTTTATCAGGATGTGTGCGGCCTTCATCCAACGCGTTGAGTGTGGCGCAGATGTTACTCAAATCCGCGCTGCCAACATTTTGAATTGTGACATAGGCATTTGTCACTTCACCCATGCCGTGCGTAATGTCAAAGCTGGTGTTGCAACTGATAATTTCCGCATTGACCGCGCTGAAGGGTGTTGAAGTGAGTGATGGTGTCAAGGTTAATGGAATAGAAGTTGTCGGTACGCTGGTTGTCGTTGCAGTTGCAACTTGCGTTTCCGTGCTGGTTGGTGCGACTGAAGTATTGGTCGGCGCGAGAGGTGTAACGTCGGAAGTTGCAGTGATCGGTAATGGCAGGATGATCGGAGTGGGACTTGAAATAATCGGCGTTGAAGTGGGAAAGGGAGTCGAAGTCGTGTAGGGAAGTGGTTGGACAGTCCAGCCACTGCATCCTGAAAGCACCACAGAAAATAACACGCAGACAAAGGCGACGCGTTTCATATTTAGTTCTTTATTTATATTTTATCCTTTTCCAGCGGCACGGCAAGGATAATTTATCTGGATGCGTGATTAGGAAAATTTGGCTTCCAACTCTTTTGGTGAAGGCTCGACCAAAATTGAGCCATCCGGAAAGACGATGGTAGGAACACTGCGATACCCGTGATTGATCTCCGATATAAATTGAACGGCGCGTGGATCGGTTTCGATGCTAACTTGCAAATACGAGATCTGATGCTCTTCGAAGAAACCTTTGGCGCGCCGGCAATCCGGGCACAAGTCGGTGGTGTACATCACGATTTGAGATGGCAAGCGATTATAAAGATCGTCCATGGGTTGATTCTCTCATCATTTATTCGATCCTTACAATCCCAAATGCCATAAGAAAGCCATGATTTTTGTCTCCACTTATTTGAGGAAATCAAGAGCCAAGAGACTTTAAATAATCTCGAATCGCCAACGCGGCCGACGCGCCTTCTCCAGCGGCTGAGGCGGCTTGTTTGGTCGAGCCAGCCCGAACATCTCCGGCGACAAAAATGCCCGGCAAGCTGGTCATCATGTGCGGCGCCTTGACAAACCCGCGTTCATCCAACTCGGCTTTCTCTTTGAGCAGATCATTATTCGGTGTCAAACCGATGAAAACAAAAACTCCATCGTAATGGGTTTCTTCGGATTCGCCGGTCGCAAGGTCCTTCAAAACCACCGCTTCAAGTTTGTGTTCTCCGCGCAACTCTTTGATAGTGTGATTTAGAATCACGTGCATATCGGATTTTTCAGCGACTTTATCCTGCAATATTTTGCTCGCCTTTGGCTCAGTCGAATTGACCACGATATCCACTTGCGTCGCGAATTTGGTTAAGAACAAGCCTTCTTCAAATCCGCTATTGCCGCCGCCGACCACCAAAACTTTTTTGCCTTTATAAAACGCGCCGTCGCACGTCGCGCAGAAATGAACGTTGATCCCGAGCAAATTATCTTCGCCGGGAACTTCCATGCGGCGATAGCGTGCGCCGCTTGCAAGCAGAAGCGCCTGGGTATGATAATGAATCTCGGAGCCGACCTCGGCCGTGAGATATTGTCCCTCGCGTCCGATCTCGAGAACTTCCTGCGCCTGCAAAATTTCCACGCCAAATTTTTTCGCCTGACGTCCAAGCCGCGCCGCAAATTCTGCACCGGTAATGCCTTCATCGAAGCCGGGGAAGTTGTCAATGGTTTGCGTGATTCCGGCTTGTCCGCCTAATCCTGCTTTTTCGATGACGAGCACATCGCAGCCTTCGCGTGCCAGATAAAGCGCGGCGGTCAACCCCGATGGTCCGCCGCCGACCACGATCGCATCGTAATAAGAACGTTGTGCTTCGGTTTTCAATCCAAGTTTTTGAGCGAGTTGCGCGTTTGATGGCTCAACCAGAATGTCACCATCAGGAAATAAAATTGTCGGAATGATGCGCTTGCCTTCGTTGATCTTTTCAATGAAAGCCACGCTTTTCGGATCATCATCAATATCCACGTTGAAATATTGAACGCGTTGGTCGCCAAAGAATTGTTTGGCGCGCTTGCAATCCGGACACCACACCGCGCCGTAAACCATTATTGTTGAGGGATTTAAATTATAAAGATCGGGATTCTTTTTCCGCGCCATAGGGACTCCTTTGAAGCATAGATAACGGGAATCTATGACTTCTTACATCGGCATCGTCGGTCTCATCTGCTTCTTTCTTGTGCGGCTCGCTCGAGGATTTGGAATCCCTTATCCATCAAACGCTTCAACGCCGACTCGTCAACGGTTTGTCCCGCTTCGAGCTTTTCCAACCCCCTTAGCAAGCCGCCGCGTACGCCGCTGGCGCGGTGCGCCCAATATGAGTCAACCGAGACGCGTTCAAGGCGCGCCAATAATAATCTTAAAAGTTGATTTTGGTTAATGGATTGCATTCTGGAAATTGACCTTACGGATTAAAGGATTGAACATTTCGCTTCGATTATAATCACCTCTCGAATCTAAATTAGAGGAATAATAATGAAGCGCGGCTTGATTTTGTCTCTCTTAGTTTTCCTTATTATACAAGGCTGTTCAACTGTTTCAGTTTCTCCTACGCCCACATTGGCGCAAACTTTAACGCCATCTCCATCGCTATTTCCATCTGCAGCTATCACTCCTTCACCTGTTCCAAATACTTTGTATGTTGATCCCGGCATAGATTTAGGACCGATCAGTCCGTATCTTTTTGGTTCCAATTACGGGCCTTGGGTTGCGATTCCGTTTGATATGATTCAAAGCGCGTTTAATTCGGATATTACGATTCTGCGATTTCCGGGGGGATCGTGGGGAGATCAAAATAATCTGCAACCTTACAATATCGATACCTTCATGGGTATCTTGAAGCAAATGAATGCAGGCGCCATGATCAATGTTCGTCTGGAAAACGGCACACCGCAACAAGCTGCGCAATTGGTGCAATATGTCAATATTGGGAAGAAAAATAACGTTCGTTATTGGGCAATCGGCAATGAGCCATCGCTATACGCCGCAGACACAAAGTCAGATTATGATACAGTTCAATTTAATAAAGATTGGCGCGCATTTGCCCTTGCAATGAAAGCGGTTGATCCTTCTATTCAATTGATCGGCCCTGAAATTCATCAGTTTACCGATCAACGAGATCAGAACCCAAAAGATTCATCCGGGCGCGATTGGATGACGGAATTTTTAAAAACCAATGGTGACTTGGTGGATATTGTTTCGTTTCATCGTTATCCTTTTCCGCAGAGCAACACTTCTTCGGAAACGACGATCGGTCAATTGCATCAGAATCTTTATCAGTGGGATCGCATCATTGTTTATTTGCGAAACTTGATTCATCAAACAACCGGGCGCGACCTGCCGATTGCTGTGACGGAATTTAATTCAGATTACACCAAAGTAGCTGGTGGACAGGCTTCGCCCGATTCTTATTACAATGCAATCTGGACGGCGGATGTTTTGGGACGTCTCATGCGCAACAAAGTTTTCATGGCCGATCAGTGGATGCTGACTTCCGAACAAGGCGATGCGGATGGCTGGGGCTTGATTGGCGATGGTGAACTGCGGCCCAGTTATTATGTTTATCAGATGTATCACAAGTTTGGAAATGAGTTAATTTATTCTTCCTCCAGTAATTCGGATCTGAGCGTTTATGCCGCTAAACGTGCGGACGGCTCGATAACCATTATGGTGATTAACTTATCGCTAAAAGTAGAGACTCAATCTCTTAGGATTGAAAAAGAATCGGCGCAACAAGCAGAGACATGGCTCTTCGATCCTTCTCATTCGATAACGGATATAGGCGCCACTGATTTATCAGCCCCGATTAATTTTCCTCCGCAATCTATCACGCTTTATATCGTTCAACCTTGACGCTTAGTAAAATCATTTTTTGAAATGAATCAAACCCTCGGTCCGGGAGCGAATCGATGAAATCTAATTTGCGTAACCTTGTTTTGATATGGCTTGGCTGGTTTGTTGTGTTGTATTGCTTTCAAGGGATTGTTCAAATGCGAGTCCGAATCGCGCGGCCTGATTATGCCGTCGAATGGGCGCCATCTGAAACGAACGTAAGTAGTGACGCCGGGAAAATTTATCTACTTGAACCTTTTCTAAATAACCAAGTTGCATGGGACTCGGAATATTATTTGGGCATCGCCGTCGGCGGGTATAACGATCCGAAAGCAGGAACTGTTGTTGATCCGGCGAATGGTCACAGTGTGATAAAAAATTATTCCTTCTTTCCCTTATATCCTTACGCCATGCGGTTGCTGATGACGCCATTAAAGATTTTTGGAAAAAACCTCATTGCAACCGCCGCGTTGTCTGGAGTGATTTTGTCATTGCTCGGCACTTTGGCAGGTATGATCGCCTTGTGGGATTTGACGCGTGACCTGTTTGATGAAGAACACGCTTATCGCGCGATCTATTATATGTTGATTTTTCCAACAGCCTTTTTCTTTGCTCAAGTTTATACCGAGGGGATGTTTATCGGTTTAGCTTTTGGGTCGCTTGCTTTGAGTCAGCGTAAACAATGGCTCTGGGCATCTGTGCTTGCCACATTTGCGGCGCTGACGCGTGCTCAAGGCGCCGCTCTTGCTTTGCCGTTAGGAATCTCGGCATTGCGGACTATAGGTTGGAAAAACCCAATAGGAAAGTCAATGAGTTGGAAATGGATTGTTCAGGCACTGTGCGTCTTTTTACCTTTGGCAGCTTATATAGTGTGGCGTACATCCAGCTTAGGGCAGGGATGGGCGGAGTTGCAAACGTTTTATTTTGGCCGGGGTCTTCTTAGTGTCCCGGCTTCGATTCAGAGTTGGCAACACAATTTATTCGTGTACGCGCCGACCAATTCTCAAGCTCAAGTTTATTTTGGAATAGAAGTCGCCTCGATTATCATCGCCGTAGCAGGCGCGATTTGGTTGCTCCGCCGCTCGCCGGAGGTGGGACTCTTCAGTCTGGCGGTCATTTTGCTATCGGTTTTTAGCGGTTCAGCTCAAAGCATGGCACGCTATATGTTGATCGCGCCCGCTATGTATCTGATGCTTGGCGGTTTTGGCAGGAACCGAATATTTGATCGTATTTGGACGATTGCTAGTTTACTGCTTATGGGTATGTCGGTAATGTTGTTTACGTTCAATCTGTGGGTGGGCTAAAAATTGAATTCGTTGCTTGTGAAAACTATCCTCTAGTTTTTAAGGAAAGTGCCCATTGACATTTTGTCCTAGTATGTGAGAGAATGTAACCGGTTACTGTAACCGGTTACAAATCCATGACACAAAGGTCTAGTTCTATAACAATTCGAGATGTGGCGCGCGAGGCAGGCGTATCCGTTGCTACAGTTAGCCGGTATATAAACCATAACGCCTCTATATCTCCCGCGGTTGCTGAAAGACTTGAAAAGGTTATGATAGAACTTAATTATGTTCCACATGCAGCAGCGCGTCATCTTGCCAGCCGTAAAACTCGCATTATTGGTTTGTTGCTAACCAATATGCATAATGATTTTTTTGGACCTTTACTGAGTGGGATTGAGACGATTGTCCGGATGCAGGGCTATAACCTGATTGTTGCCACCTACCGCCGTGATGTTGACGGGGATGGAGATCGCACGCCAATCGGCGCGCATAACAGCGATGGCTTACTTGTATTCGCGGATAGCTTGGATGATCATCAACTTCGACAATTATATGAAAAAAACTTTCCCATTGTGTTGATTCATCGCACGCCTCCAGCCGGATTATCTATTCCTTATGTGACGGTCGAGAACCGAGATGCCACGCGCAGGCTTATCGATCACTTGATTGAGGTTCATGGAAAGCATAACATTATTTTTATGCGTGGTCCAGATTATCAGGAGGATTCGCGTTGGCGCGAGGCAGGCTACCGCGCATCCTTGGATGCGCATGGAATATCTTTTGACCCGAATCTGATTATCAGAGGTGATTTTGAACGAGACATCGCTGAGACTTCGATGCGGGCTTTTCTCAAATCGGATCATCCGGTCTTTGATGCGGTCTTTGCTGGGGATGATGATGCTGCGATTGGCGTCTTGATCGCGTTGAAAGAGGCCGGCTTTCGGATTCCGGACGATGTTTCTTTGGTAGGGTTTGATGATCAGAAGTTGTCTGCGTTTCTCAGTCCGCCTCTCACGACGGTGCGCGCACCTACTGAATTGGTTGGAAGGGTGGCAGGCGAAAATGTTTTTGCACTCATTCAGGGATCGCCTGTAGATCTCGTGACCTTGCTCTCCACCAATGTCATCATAAGACATTCGTGTGGCTGCTCGGATATAAGTTTACAATGACACCAAGGAGGTGAAGGAGTATAGAAGATATATCATTGTCTGCCCCAATTTGATCGTTCAAATCTAAATCCTAATTCAAAATTTTGATGAGGAGAAATTTCACCATGAAGAAACGACTATTTCTATTGACCGCGTTGATCGTCTCGGTTTCAATGATCCTCGCGGCATGCGGTAGCGCGGCTACCCCAGCTCCTACAACTGCTCCGGCTGCAACTTCTGCTCCGGTTGCAACAACTGCCGCTCCCGCGGCAACCAATACGCCAGCAGCAACTGCTGCGCCAACTGCAGTGCCGCCAACCCCAACCTTAACTCCGTTCCCTGTTGCTGCTTGTCAGTCTGGGAAAACTTGTATTCGTTGGTTTGTTGGTCTAGGCACGGGTACGTCTGCTAATCAGATTCCCCAGCAACAAGCTGTCGTAGATGCTTACAACGCTTCTCAAAGCGCCGTCCAACTGATTCTGGAAGTCGTACCTAACGCTTCGTCGACCGATGTTTTATCGACAGAAATTGCATCAGGCAATGGTCCCGATATTGTTGGACCCGTGGGCTTCGCAGGTTCGAATGCCTTCCATGGTCAATGGCTTGATCTAACACAGTATATTGCCAAAACTGACACATCCGACTTCAACCCCGCTTTGGTTAAAATGTTCATTTCGGGTGAAGGCGATCTCGGTCTGCCGTTTGCTGTGTATCCATCAGCCATTATCTATAATAAGACCATTTTTGATTCCGCCGGCTATAGTTATCCGCCTGCGAAATATGGCCAACAGTACAAGATGCCAGACGGCACGATGGTAGATTGGAATTGGGATACCGTCGCAAAAGTTGCCGAAGCGCTCACTACCGACAAAAGCGGGAATAACGCTACGTCTGCCACCTTCGACAAGACCAATATTGTGAACTACGGTTTCACTTGGGGCTTCGAGAATAGTGTTAATTACGTAGGATCCTTCTGGCAGAGTGGTTCCTTGGTGGGAGCCGATGGCAAGACCGCTCAACTTCCGGATGGATGGAAAGCGGCCTGGCAATGGACGTACAACGGCATTTGGGGTCCTCAACCCTATATTCCGAACGGTAACTACGAATCAAGCCTAAACAATGGCGGAAATGCCTTTGATGGCGGTCACGTTGCCATGATTGATGCGCCAATTTGGTACACTTGCTGTTTGAGTCATGTTACCTCTGACGGAACCACCACTGGCAAGCCGACATGGGATATCGGTATCATGCCAACATACAATGGTAAAGTTGGCGGCCGCATTGATGCTGATACTTTCCGTATCTTAAAGGGATCAAAAAATCCGCAAGCAGCCTACGATGCGATGCTCTATCTGGAGACTCAAGGCGTTCAACAATTGGTCGTGGGCAGTGCAAGTGCGCCATCAGCGTATGGTGCCTTCCCCGCTCGTACATCACAGCAGGCGGCCTGGCTTGCAGCGAAGCAGCAACAGTTCCCAGGCGTTCAGAATTGGCAGACCTATATTGATGGATTGGGTTATCCCGATGTGCCTAGCGCAGAAGCCTATATGCCCAACTTCAACAAATCCTTTGCTGATACGAGAACGTTCTATAGCTTGATCCTTAATGGACAGAATAATGCTTCGTTCGATCTCAACGCGGCAGAGCAAAGCTTCTTGAGCACCATGCAGTCCGATTTCAACGCACAACAGTAACAACTTTAAGTTGTAAAATTAAGCGGGCCAGTCACGACTGGCCCGCTTAATATACGATATTCTTTAAGGAGTAGAGCATGGAACAATTAACTCATCTACCTAAATTACCTTCTGTGGGATCTTTGCGTCGCATGTCGCCATTGGCCAGACGTGAGTTCCGAAATGGCATGCTCTTCCTCCTGCCGTGGATTATCGGTTTTATCGCCTTTACGTTCCTTCCGATGGTGGCAACTTTGATATTTTCCTTCATGAATCTCAAGCTAACCGATAACCCTTTTGATTTATCCAAATTCGTTGGCATCAATAATTATGTAGCTCTCTTTAAAGATCCAACGGTGATGAATGCCCGCTCCAATTCTTCTCCCGGCGCACTGTGGGTAACGCTCCGTTATGCGCTGATTGCCCTTCCAGTCGGCATATTAGTACCCATGGGCATCGCCCTTTTAGTGAATAATCCAAACCTCAAAGGGAAGTCGTTTTTCCGTTCTATGTTTTATATGCCTTATATCGTTCCTTTTATTGCAAGTATTTTTATTTGGAATGGTGTACTCAACCCCCAATTTGGTTGGATAAATGAACTCTTGCTGACCGTGGGCGTACCGAGAGGCAGTCTTCCCGGCTGGCTAAATGATACATCTTGGGTATACCCGGCTTTAGTTATTCTCGGAATTTGGGGAATTGGCAATGCCATGTTGACCATGCTGGCAAGCATGCAAGCTGTGCCGACCGAGCTCTATGACGCAGCCAAGGTCGACGGCGCTGGGGGTATTGCCACATTCTTAAACATTACCTTTCCGATGATCTCCCCAGTAGTTTTTTATAATTTGGTGTTAGCGATCGTTGGTTTGTCCCAATACTTCCTCGTGCCGTTGGCTTTGAACGGAGGCACAGGCCAACCCGGCGGATTTACCTTATTCTACAATTTATACTTGTATAAGACATTCTTTTCGTACCAGAACATGTCTTACGGCGCTACGCTGGCCTGGGCTCTTTTCGTACTCATATTCATTGTTACGATCATTCTGTTCGCTACCGCGCGTTACTGGGTCTATTATGCCGGAGAAAGGCAATAGCCAAGGAGATTCATTATGAGTGCAACTGCTATCCCGCAAGAAAAATCAGAGACCAGAACATCCGTCAAAATCTCCTGGAATGGAATAAGAAAAAGTTTTCTTTCGCCTCTCCTTGTTACGGTGTTCGCTGCGATTCTCTTGGCGATCTTCCTGATGCCGTTTCTATACATGATCTTCACTTCTTTGGAATACTCCACTCAGGTATCCACTCCGGGAGCGCCGATCTGGCCGGCAAAGAATCCTACTTATATTTATCCTGGACAGGACACGAAGACATACACGTTAAAAGTAAATAAGTCGGGCTTTGTTGTAGATCAAGTGATAAACATGAATGATTATAAGGGCCAGGAATTGGGAATTTACTCTGTTCCGTTAGGAAACGGAGTGACCAAAAATTTAGCCCTCCTAAAAGGATTTCAGAAAAGCAGCATCTTCATTGACCCGGCAACTCCCACCGCGGATCCAATTGTGTGGAACGGCTACTATGAAGGATTATCACGTCCATGGGTTCTCTCACCCAATTGGAGTAATTATCCGGAAATGTGGAAAGATAGCAAGTTTCCTCAGCTTCTTTGGAATACCTTCTTTTATACAGCCACTACGACTGTCGGAGTCTTAATTTCCTGCATTCTAGTCGCTTATGGGTTTTCTCGCTTTCGCTTTCCTGGACGCGACTTTCTTTTCATAGTCTTGATTGCGATTATATTTCTGCCGACCACGGTAACGATCATTCCTACGTACACCGTCTTTGAAAAAATCGGATGGGTGGGGACATGGTGGCCGTTGATTGTTCCAACATTCTTTGCCAATCCTTATGACACATTCCTGTTGCGACAATATTTTATGACCCTTCCCCGTGATTTGGACGAGGCTGCCATGATCGATGGCGCCGGCCCCTTGCGCATTTTATGGTCGGTGATTATTCCTCAGTCGTATCCGGTGATTGTCGCAGTGACCATTTTTCATGTCGTTTATACGTGGAATGATTATTTTGGGCCGCTGATTTATCTTTCTACCAGGATGGACTTGCAGCCGATCTCTGTGGCGCTGGCGCGTTTCAACACCATCTACGGTTCGCGCCCCGACCTGATCCAAGCCGGATCGTTTTTGACATTATTGTTCCCGCTGCTTCTCTTCTTCCTGGCACAGAAATTTTTTATTCAAGGTATTGTCATTACTGGCGTGGAAAAATAGTCTGCATGGTTTGGAGTAATCTGCAGTATTCTAAAAACAAATCTGGTTTTGACTCGAAGTAAAATTAAGCCGACGCTTATGCGCCGCATCGCATCTTTCTGGATCTTTGTTTTTTTTACCGTTATATTAAGCGGATGCGCGGCTTCGGCTTCTCCAACTTTAACTTCTTCTTTCTTTGCGGGTTATATGACTCCAACCTTTGCTTCTCATCCTACCTCGCCAGCGAATTCATTTCGCATCGTTGCATATGCGACGGAAGCAGTCATTCCAAATTTAATCCCTTATTCCCAATTGACGTATATTAATTATGCTTTCCTCGTCCCAAATAGCGATGGAACTTTTGTGCCGTTGATCGATTCATGGAAACTTCAGCAAATAGTTTCTGAAGCACATGCACATAATGTCCGCGTGCTGATTTCGGTGGGCGGCTGGGGCACCGATCAGCAATTTGAGCAGATGGCTTTGGATCCAAGAACGCGTTCTGCATTTGTTGCAAATTTATCAGCTTTTATTAATCAGTATCAATTGGACGGTGCGGATATTGATTGGGAATATCCAAAACCGGGACAATCCTCGCAAAACTTTTTGGTGTTGATAAAAGAACTTCGAGCGGCGTTAAACGGGAAATTGCTAACCGCGGCGGTCGTTGCTTATGGTGACGAGAACGGCCTCGGCGTCCCGACCGATGCGTTTGCTCTTTTGGATTTTGTCAATGTGATGGCGTACGATGGTCCCGATCACGGGACGATGGATCAGTTTAACCAAGCATTGAGTTATTGGAAGACGCGAGGCTTATCTAGCGAAAAGACGGTGGTGGGTGTGCCGTTTTATAGCCGTCCCGGTGAAGTGCCGTATTCTAAACTTGTAGCATCGAATCCCACCGCAGCCCAAGTGGATAGTTTTAATTATCTTGGTGCGCTGGAAAACTATAATGGTATTCCAACCATTCAAGCGAAAACAAAGATTGCCGTGCAACAAACAGGCGGTATTATGTTTTGGAATCTGGACGACGATGCTTCCGGAGATTTGTCGCTTGTCAAGGCAATATACCAGACAGTGGATGCGCCTTGAGCGTGTTTTACATTCCATAGAAAAGGAAATCGTTTTCTGATGAACAACAATTCTCTTCCCAATATTCCATGGCAAGAACGACCTGCCGGAAGTTCGGATGTGGTTTGGCGATATGATGCAAACCCGATCATTCCTCGCAATCTGATTCCGTCATCGAATAGCATTTTCAACAGCGCAGTTGTGCCTTTCAATGGAAAATTTGCGGGCGTCTTTCGTTGTGATAATAAGAAACGCGACATGAATGTGCATCGCGGTTTTAGCGAGGATGGCATCAACTGGAAATTAGATAATGATCCGATTGATTGGGAATACTATGATCCGGAGCTTAGCCATTTTCAATATCGCTACGATCCGCGCGTGCTCTGGCTCGAGGATCGCTATTATGTCAGTTGGTGCAATGGCTATCACGGTCCAACAATCGGAATTGGATATACTTTTGATTTCGAGAAATTTACTTTTCTTGAGAATGCGTTACTGCCGTTTAATCGCAATGGGGTTTTGTTTCCTCGAAAAGTTAAGGACAAATATTTAATGTTCAGCCGCCCCAGCGACAATGGTCACACACCTTTTGGCGATATTTATTTGAGTCAGAGCCCGGATTTGATTCATTGGGGCGAGCATCGCTTTGTGATGGGGACAAAAGGCGGATGGCAAAGTACGAAGATTGGCGCGGGTCCGGTTCCGATCGAAACACCCGAAGGCTGGCTTTTGTTTTATCACGGCGTCCTCACTTCTTGTAATGGATTCGTTTATAGTTTCGGCGCCGCACTTTTGGATTTGGATCAGCCCTGGAAAGTAATTTATCGCAGCGCTCCATATCTGCTTTCGCCGCAAACCTATTATGAATGTGTCGGCGATGTGCCGAACGTGGCTTTTCCGTGTGCCACGCTTTACGATCAACCGACTGGGCGAATTGCAATTTATTATGGCGGAGCCGATACAGTGACTGCGTTGGCTTTTGCGAAACTTGATGAGATTCTTGATTTCCTAAAAACAAATTCGGAACTATAGGATTGCTCTATTCTAAAGGAAAATGAAATGGTAAATATCGAAGAGCTGATTAAAAAACTGACAGTCGAAGAAAAGATTTCACTACTTGCCGGTGCGGATTTATGGCGCACGGTTCCTGTTCCGCGACTTGGGATTCCCCAGATCAAAGTGACGGATGGACCCAATGGAGCGCGCGGCGCATGGGGCAACCTCGGACCGAAATCCAATTTAATTCCGGTTAGCATTGCTCTCGGTGCAACCTGGAATACGGAACTTGTCGAAAAGATTGGTGCGCTTCTGGCGGAGGAAATCAAAGCGAAAGGCGCACATATCCTGCTTGCGCCGACGGTGAATATTCATCGAACACCGATTGCGGGACGCAACTTCGAATGTTATTCTGAAGATCCATTTTTGAGCGGCAAGATGGCAACCGCATATATTCGCGGCATTCAAAATAATGGAGCGGGCGCCTGCATCAAACATTTTGTCTGCAATGATCAAGATTTTGAGCGCCGTACGATCAGCGCAAAGGTTGATGAGCGTCCCTTGCATGAAATTTATTTAGAACCGTTCCGCATTGCGATTCGAGATGCGAAGCCGTGGGCGGTCATGTCATCCTATAATTACGTCAACGGAATTCCCGCAAGTGAGAATCAACTTAATCTCAAAACGATTCTCAAAGAGCAATGGGGATTTGAGGGACTCGTGATGTCGGACTGGTACGGCACTTACACGGATCGAGTTCCCTTTGGCGGGCTCGATTTGGAAATGCCCGGCCCGGCGCGCTGGATGGGCGCCGAAATTGTTAAGCAAGCAATTGATGACGGCAAATTAACGATTGATGAATTAAACGACAAAGTTCGCAGAATTTTACGCATCATCGAACTGGCTGGTGCATTCAAAAATCCGCAACTTGCCGATGAACGAAGCGATGATAAACCTGAACATCGCAAGCTGATTCGAGACGCGGCGCGCGAGACCATTGTTTTGCTCGCCAATAAAAATAATGTGCTTCCACTTGAGAGTCCAAAAGTGAAAACGATTGCCGTGATCGGCGAGTTGGCTCGCTGGCCCAATGTAATGGGCGGAGGCAGTTCGCAAGTCTCGCCGCATTATATAATCTCGCCGCTGGAAGGGATTCGCACCCGAGCTGACGCGTCGAATGTTCGTGTGGAATATGCAATTGGATGTTTTATCCATAAGCAGTTGCCAGCAATGGAGAGCAGTGATTTACTGAGCGAAGATCATCAGGACGGACTTACCTTGCGCATGTTTGATAACCCTGATCTTTCAGATTCTCCGACTTATACGGAAGTCGCCGATCGTTTTAATATCGGCTGGTTTGATAAGTCAGTGAAAGAAGCAAATCAGGAACGCTTCAGCCTCACGCTGACCGGTTCCTTCGTCGCCAAAGAAGCCGGACTTCATACCTTTAGTTTGTCAAGTGTTGGGCAAGCGCGGCTGTATATGGATGGCAAAGTCCTGATTGATAATTGGGAATCTTATGTTCACGGCGCGCAGAAAATGATTCAAAGAAAATTTACTGCGGGGCAAAAAGTAGATATGAAAATTGAATATCGTTGTGATGGCAATCGCTGGTGGCGTTCGTTGCGACTCGGTCATTTGCCGCCTTATGCTGAAAACTTACTTGATGAAGCAGTTGCGTTGGCAAAGCAATCGGATGTCGCGGTGATTGTTGCCGGGCTTAATAATGAGTGGGAAGCGGAAGGTTTTGATCGGGTAAACATGGATTTGCCGGGTGAACAAAATGAATTGATCAAACGCGTCGCGGCCGTGAACCCGAATACGATTGTCGTATTGAATGCTGGTTCGCCGCTGAGTATGCCGTGGGTCAAGGATGTCGCGGGAATTGTGGAGCAATGGTATAACAGTCAGGAATGCGGCAACGCGTTGGCGGATGTATTGTTCGGCGATGTGAATCCGTCAGGCAAGTTGCCCACCACATTTCCGGTTCGATACGAAGATAATCCTGCTGCCATCAATTATCCCGGCGAGAATGGGGAAGTGGTTTATGGTGAGGGATTGTTTGTCGGCTATCGCTATTATGATGCAAAAAAAGTCGAGCCGCTCTTTCCATTTGGTCATGGACTTTCATATACCAACTTTGAATATAGCGATATTAAATTGAATACGGATCGCTTTACAGTAGCAAGCGGATTAGATATTTCGTTCAAGGTCCGCAATGGTGGCAAGCGCGCCGGACAAGAAGTTATCCAGGTTTATGTTCACGATGTTCAATCAAATTTGCGGCGACCTGAAAAAGAACTTAAAGCATTTTGCAAAATTTCTCTGGATGCAGGTGAAACAAAAACCGTTTCTATTCATCTCGATAAGGAAGCATTCTGGTATTACGACCCAGCCAAAAACGGATGGATCGTTGAGCCCGGCGAGTTTGAAATCATGATCGGCGCCTCGAGCCGCGACTTGCGCCTGCGCGCCAACACGACTCTTCTCGCGTCTGAAGACTCCGCGCGATTTCATCTCGATATGACTTTGCGCGAAATTATGAAAGATGAATCCGGACGAATCATTATTCAGCGGCATCTCGGCGAATGGCTGACTTTTCCAGAGTCTCATAAAAAACTTGATTTGAAGGTTGATGAACTATTGGCGCATGGTTTTGGAATGTTGACACCGGGCACGATCAAAGCATTGACCGATGATTTAACTCGGGCATGATTGCCCGTTAATTCTGTGATTAGGAAAACAATAATGAAGTATGGTTCCTTCGATGATGAACATCGTGAATATGTCATCACACGTCCCGATACGCCTTTGCCGTGGATCAACTATCTTGGCTCTGAGGCTTACTTCGGTCTGATCTCCAACACGGCAGGCGGTTATTCTTTTTATAAAGATGCGCGCTTGCGCCGCATCACGCGCTATCGTTACAACAATGCTCCGCTTGATTTTGGCGGGCGCTATCTTTATTTGCGCGACGAAAAAGACGGCTCCTATTGGTCTCCTTCGTGGCAACCGGCACAGCGCGAGTTGAAGGATTATTCGTGCCGTCATGGAATGGGATATACGATCATCGCTTCGACCTTTAGCAGCATCCGCGCCGAGACGCGTTACTTTGTCCCGCTCGGAGAAAACCTTGAAGTCTGGCAATTGACCGTTACAAATCAGCGCGATGCGGAAGCAGAATTATCCGTGTTCTCGGTGGCTGAATTTTGTCTATGGGATGCTTTGGATGACGCGACCAACTTTCAGCGTAATTTCTCAACCGGTCAAGTGGAAGTTGAAGATCAAGTAATTTATCATAAGACGGAATATCGCGAGCGCCGCGATCACTTTGCTTATTTTGCATGTTCGGAAAAATGCGAAGGCTTTGATACTCAGCGCGATTCGTTTCTTGGACGTTATCGTTCGTGGGATCGTCCGCTTGCGGTTGAACAAGGGAAAAGTAGTAATTCAATAGCAAACGGCTGGCAGCCGATTGGTTCTTTTGATGTGCATTTATCTTTGAAACCCGGCGAACAAAAGCAAATTATTTTTCTTTTAGGTTATCACGAGAATCCGAAAGACCAGAAGTTTGATCCACCTGATTCGCAGACCATCAACAAGAAAATGGTCAAGCCCATTATCAAAAAGTATCTTCAGCAATCGAATGTTGATTTTGCTTTTGATGCGCTTCATGCATATTGGGAAGATTTGCTTGGCGGCTTTCAGATCAAAACATCGAACGGACATGTGGATCGAATGGTCAATATCTGGAACGCCTATCAATGCATGATCACTTTCAATTTATCTCGTTCAGCTTCCTTGTATGAGTCGGGGATTGGACGAGGCTTGGGCTTCCGCGACTCGAATCAAGATCTGCTTGGTTTTGTGCATATGGTTCCTTCTCGGGCGCGTGAACGAATCCTGGATATCGCCTCGACTCAACTTCCAAATGGTGGCGCATATCATCAGTATCAGCCGCTGACGAAACGCGGCAATAACGACATCGGCTCGAACTTCAATGATGATCCGCATTGGCTCGTGATTGGAGTTGCGGCGTATCTGCGCGAGACGGGAGACTGGGGCATCCTTGAAGAATGCGTTCCATACGATAATCAAGTGGGAAGCGAGACGCCGCTTTACGATCATCTGCAACGCGCAATTCAATATACATTGGATAGACTCGGTCCACATGGCTTGCCGTTGATTGGACGCGCGGATTGGAATGATTGCCTCAACTTGAATTGCTTTTCCGAAGTTCCCGGCGAGAGCTTTCAGACCACAACGAGTAAAGATGGAAAAGTTGCCGAGAGCGTATTCATTGCCGGGTTGTTTGTCGAATCAACACATGCAATGGCTGATCTTGCGGAGCATTACTCTTCTCGAAACAAAAAAAATAATTGGTCGTTTCAAATTCATCCGCCAAAATATTATCGCGAATTAGTGAATCAAATGGCGCAAACTATTTATCAACATGGCTGGGATGGCGAATGGTTCGTGCGCGCCTATGATGATTTTGGTAATAAAGTCGGATCAAAGGAATGTGAAGAAGGAAAAATTTATATCGAACCACAAGGTTTTTGCGTTTTAGCTGGAGTGGGTCTAGAAAATGGAATGGCAAAGAAGGCGTTGGAATCGGTCAATGAGCAACTTGCGACGCCGCATGGGATCATGATTCTTCAGCCCGCGTACTCAAAATATTATCTTCACTTAGGTGAGGTCTCATCGTATCCGCCCGGATACAAGGAGAATGCTGGCGTTTTCTGTCACAACAATCCGTGGGTGATGATTGCGGAAGCGCGCACCGGAAACGGCGACCGCGCCATGGATTACTATCTGCGGATCAATCCGTCAGCGCGCGAGGAACTGGCAGATTTACATCGATGCGAACCATACGTTTATGCTCAAATGATCGCCGGGCGCGACGCGCCGACTCATGGCGAAGCCAAGAACTCATGGCTTACCGGCACGGCGGCTTGGAATTATGTGGCGATCACGCAATGGATATTAGGCATTCGTCCGACGTTTGATGGGCTGTGTGTATCGCCGGTGATGCCGTCAACGTGGGATGGATTTGAAGTGGTGCGCCGTTATCGGGGCGTCCGATACGAAATCAAAGTCGTGCGTAGAGGAAGCGGCAATCAAGTCGCTCTGGAAGTGGATGGAAAGGCGATTACGGGAACGACCATACCGTTTCCGCTGGTTGGAACGAAGAGCGTGAGAGTCGACGCCAAAGTTGGATAAAGAATTTCGCTGTAAGACAAAAAGGTTGAGGACATATGGATGAATCGTTGCTGGAAATTCAAGATTATGATGGTGCAGGATTTAAACCGCTGATTTTTTTTGGCAGTTGGCGCGTGGCGATGCTTCGCTATCTGGACGAGCTTCAGCCAGATCGAATTGACAGCATGGAGCGTCATATGGAGACGGACGAAGTGTTCGTGGTGCTGTGCGGGCGCGGAACATTGATTTTGGGAGGCAATGGAATTAAAAGCGAAGGTGCTTTATCCCAAACGATGGAGATTGGCCGCATCTATAATGTAAAGAGGCTTGCATGGCATACGATTTTGCTCAGCCGAGACGCTTCGGTTTTGTTGACGGAAAATTACGATACGGATGAGCATAACTCGGAATATGATAAGTTGTCTGCCGAGCAAAGAAGCCAGATTATGGAAATTGCGCGACGCGAACATTTTGTGTAAAGAAAATCTTCGGCATTATTTTCAAATGATGCCTCAAAAATAGATAACAAAGCAGGCGCGTCGCATGCGACGCGCC
>JBAUMB010000059.1:0-2506 GCA_049578465.1 Anaerolineales bacterium | reverse complement strand
GCATCGGACAAATGATGGAGCCAATCCAATTTCCCGAGATGAAACCCGTTCAACGCAAGGATTGGGATTGGGCAACAAACGGAAAAATGGGCAAACGCGAGCGCCGCATCCTGACCTCCATTTATCTCGATCCATATCAAGAAGAAAAAACAAATTTGCGTTTGCTGGAACGCTGGAAACAAATACAAGCGAATGAAGTGCGTTATAAAGAATATTTCCTCGATGATGCTGAGTTCGTTGTCATCGGTTTTGGTACCGCTGGGCGCGTCTCGCTTTCAGCAGTGCGCGCCGCACGTCAGCAGGGAATCAAGGTTGGGTTGTTGCGTCCGGTGACGGTGAGTCCGTTCCCGCTGAAAGTGATCGATGAACTGGTCAAACGCGTGAGCGGCATCTTAGTTGTCGAAATGAATTCAGGTCAAATGTTGGAAGATGTCCGCCTTGCAGTTGGAGGCCGCGTGCCGGTTGAATTCTATGGTCGCATGGGCGGCGTGGTTCCGTTCCCGGATGAAGTTCTAAGCGAAATCCAGCGCATGATCTCGGACAAAGTTCCAAGCGAATTGAGTCCGCGTGATGCGTGGTTTGAGCGCATGGTTGCAACGAAATAAAAAGAGGCTTATATGGTAGCGACTGCAAATAATTTGGTTTACGAACGACCTGAAGGTTTTACCGATACGCCTACCCATTATTGCCCGGGTTGCACACACGGCGTAGCACATCGACTCGTTGCGGAAGTGCTGGAAGAAATGGGATTGCTTGAAAAAACGATCGGCGTTGCGCCGGTGGGATGCGCGGTTTTCGCGTACAACTATTTCGATACGGACTTTGTCGAAGCGCCTCACGGACGCGCACCGGCAATGGCGACCGGTATCAAACGCGTTTTTCCCGACCGAATCGTTTTCACGTATCAAGGCGACGGCGATCTCGCTTCGATTGGCATGGGCGAGATTGTCCATGCCGCGGCACGCGGAGAAAACATCACCGTCATCTTCATCAATAACGCCAACTTCGGCATGACGGGCGGACAAATGGCTCCGACTACATTGCCCGGCATGAAGACGACTTCATCGCCCAATGGACGCGATGTAGAAACACAAGGTTATCCAATCCGCACATCGGAAATGCTAGCAACGCTGGATGGCGCTGGTTATGTAGTGCGACGCAGTTTGCATGATCCGAAAAATATTCGTCTTGCGAAGAAAGCCATCCGTCTCGCGTTCGAAACACAGGTGCGCGGACTTGGCTTCTCGATGGTGGAACTGCTTTCGACCTGTCCAACCAATTGGAACCTGACGCCGACTGAATCACTTAAGTTCGTGGAAGACAAAATGGTCGCGTATTTTCCGCTTGGCGATTACAAGGTCAGTTCGGGTGTGGCGCAGATAAAAGTTTAGCGATTCGGACATTCGATATTTAGAAGCCGGGCGCAGACGGGAAATCCAAATATCGAATATTTATAGAAGAAGGAAGCGAAGTAAACTATGCAAAAAGAAATTATCATCGCTGGGTTTGGCGGACAAGGTGTGCTCTTCGGCGGACAAGTTGTAACCTATGCCGCGATGGATGCCGGAAAACAAGTGACGTGGATTCCATCCTACGGTCCGGAAATGCGCGGAGGAACAGCCAACTGCACGATTGTGATTGCAGATGACGAGATCGGTTCGCCGCTGGTAAAGAATCCGCCGTTGGGAATCGCGCTAAATCTGCCGTCCTTCGATAAATATGAAGCCGAACTTCAGACCGGCGGCACGCTAGTCGTCAATCAATCTATGGTGGATCGCGGAGCGAAGCGCAATGACATCCATGTGATCTTTGTGCCATGCAATGAAATCGCCGAAGAGATTGGCGACCGCAAATTATTGAACATGGTTGCGATCGGCGCGCTGCTGACAGTGTTGCCTGAATTGAGCATCAAAGACGTCGAGAAGGCGCTTGAAGCTCACATGCCCGAACGACATAAGAATCTATTGCCGAAAAATTTTGAAGCGCTCAAGCGCGGATATGAAGCTGCGCAAAAAGTTCCAGCGTAATCAAAAACAAATTTGGATAAATCCAAAGCCCGTCTCAGATTGAGGCGGGCTTTTCTGTTGATTTGTCATCCGACTTGATGTATATTTGGCAAATCTTAATCATTTAAATCCGGAGGAAGATATGGCTGAAGATAAAGCAATCAAAACAAATAAAACAGCATCGGATCATTCCGCTTTTGCGCAAACTGTGAAAGCCAGCTTGAATACAGCCAAACAAAAAACAGATGCGATTCGCCGCAGAGATTCGCAACTCTTTATGGCGAATGTCGTTTCGCCTGCCGCCGCGACTTTGCTGGCCGGAGTCGCCGCCGCGATTGGTGGCAATCAAATGTTCCCGCAAGCCGCGGCGCAAGTGGACGATGGCGGCTGGAAACTTGCCTGTGCCTTAGTTGCAATCTTCGGATTTGTTGCAACCATCAGCGGCATGTTCAAGAAGCAATTCGATGATCGGCTCGCAGAAGGCAATCAATGTGTGGGAC
>JBAUMB010000058.1:0-15759 GCA_049578465.1 Anaerolineales bacterium | reverse complement strand
GCGCTGGAGTGAGGGGCATAAGAAGGTTGATGAATGTTCTCATGATGCATCTCCTTGTGGATCTGAAAAATTGACAAGCATTTTTATTATAAGGCTTAATTTTTCGAACAGTTCCATAAATTTAGGCATGGACACATCCACTATGGGCTAGAACAGTCTAAAGACATACAGGATTATAAAGCGATTAGCATGAACGTCATGCACTCTAGCATGAAAATCACAGATGAGTTTTATTCAAATTTGAATGATGGCGAGGTAAAAAACAGAATAGGCGCTTTAGGAAAAGCGACAATATCAGACGATCAGGATGACTCGGTTTTGATTAGAGAGTTTCTTGAATGGGTGAGAAGAAAAAAGCCTAAGAAGAACCATTTGCAATTTTTTTTAGTAATTCCCATGCTTTTAGGGCAATCAACGATGCGATAACTTGCACGGCTAGATCAGCTAACTTGCCAATCAAAAAAACATCAATGCTTGACATTTTGATCTACTAGGAAATTAGTATATCACTAATCTGATTTTATATATAACAACATTGCCCTTAGCCAAAAGGCTAAAGGCAATTTTTTTCTTCAAAAGCTCCTCGCCGAGGATTTGAACCTCGAACCTAGCGGTTAACAGCCGCCCGCTCTGCCGTTGAGCTAGCGAGGAAGGCGACGGGGATTATACGGTCAAGGCAAAGGCATGTCAAGCCTCATCACAAATGAAGTGCAATGATTATTTTAATTCCTTCGATGAAACTTTTTTCTTCGCGTCCGTTGTCTTTGGATTCACTCCAAGCTTTTTCTTTTTGCGATAATCCATCCAACGCCAAAAAGCCGGGATGAGCAGAGCGGTCAACACAATACCGGCGACCCATTCCCAGTCGAGTGAACCGAGTTGTTGTGACACCGTTATTTTCACGTCAATGTTTGCTTGATACGATTCAACCTCACGCCAATAATCCTGACCTTGATATTGAATGAAGCGATATAGAATCAATGTCAGCGTTTGCGTTCCGCTCTTGTGAGCGGTCACTAACCAAGTCCACTGCGTGGTCTCCGTTCCGCTGACAAGTTGTTCGGGATTATCCTGCTCAGGCTGAATCGAAAATGCTTGCGCGTCATCCGAAAGCAAAACCGCTTTCATACGCGGCGTGATCTGAACACTGGCGCTTGCAACTTTCCCATTGGCTGTAACTTGTGTGCTTAATGCTTCCGGCGAAAGCGATGGATTGAGCAAAAGTTGGACAGTAGTTGTTTGATCCAACAGCATGGACTGCGGTTTGTTGTAAGCAATGCTGGCGCTGATGGATTGTTTTAGAATGTCGTCAATCTGCGCTAATTGATCGCCGATAGAAGGTGTGTTTGGAATTTCTGTTAGTGCTTCCTCTGTGGAAATCTGCGCGCTGGTAGCAGCGGGAGCCGACGTCTGGGCTGCTGTCGGAGTCGCGGCACTGCCGCACGCAGTCAGCAAAAGCATTAAGATGCCGAGCAATAGAATCAATCCGAAGGTTTTTCTCATTACAACCTTCCCTTAACAAACTCTTTGGTATGTCATTCTCCCGAACTGGCTTGCAATGACATCTCAATACTTGATGGCGCTCAATTCAAACAACTTGTCAATTCGATGCGTGGCCGTGATCTGTCGCACAGTACCGGTCAGTCCGCGCACTACAATCGAATCGGTGCGTGCCCCATCGCCGAAGTAACGTACACCTTTGAGCAATTCACCATCCGTGATGCCGGTCGCGGCGAAGAACACATCCTCTGATGAAACCAGATCGTCCATCGTCAAAATTTTATCGAAGTCATAACCGGCTTCGCGTCCGCGGTGCAATTCATTTTCATCGCGCGCATATAACTTACCTTGAATCTCTCCGCCCATGGCGCGCAACGCACAGGCCGCCAACACGCCTTCCGGCGTGCCGCCGATTCCGATCAACACATCCACGCCGGCATCGGGCCAGGCTGTCATCAGCGCCGCAGCCACATCACCATCGGGAATGATGCGAATGCGCGCACCGACTTTTCTTATTTCGGAAATTACTGCATCGTGACGCGGACGGTCAAGGACAATCGTCGTCAAATCTTCGACATCTTTATTTTTGGCTTTCGCAATCGCTTTGAGATTTTCTGTGATTGATTTTTCAATGTTGATCTTGCCTTTCGCCTCCGGTCCCACCGCCAGCTTATTCATATAAACGAACGGACCCGGATTGAACATCGTGCCGCGCGGCGCAATCGCGACCGTTGCCAAAGCGTTCGATCTTCCGAAAGCCAAAGGACGAGTCCCATCAATCGGATCAACGGCCACATCCACATTCGGCGCCGAACCGTTGCCCACATTCTCGCCGTTATACAACATCGGCGCGTTATCTTTTTCGCCCTCGCCAATGACGATGATGCCGTTCATGTCGACCGCTTGGAGCACAAGCCGCATGGCGTGGACGGCCGCGCCATCGGCCGCTTCTTTGTCGCCGCGTCCCATCAATCGTCCCGATGAAAGCGCGGCAGCTTCAGTCACGCGCACCAATTCCAGCGCGAGGTTTCGAGTAGGCTCATGCTGATCCATATTTGCCTCCGAATTTTATTTAAGCAAAAAGAAATGAATCCAATAGAAGCCGATCACTCCGCCCCAGATCAACGAATCGACTCGGTCGAACGCGCCGCCGTGGCCGGGGAGGAGATTTCCTGAGTCTTTCATCTGCCCGAAGCGTTTGAAGAGACTCTCGCCCAAATCACCAAACAATGAAAGTGAACTTAATGCAAGCCCAAACAAAAGGCCCTGCCAAATAGTAACATCAAGAGGGCCAAACTTTGTATAAGCAAACGCAAAGAATCCGCCATAGAACGTGCCCATGAAGACGCCCGCCAAATATCCTTCCCATGATTTCTTCGGGCTGAGGCGCGGCGTCATGCGATGCTTGCCATAACGCGCACCGAAACTATAAGCACCCGAGTCCGTTAACCAGACGATGGGCAATGCATACATCACCCACCAGGCACCGTATGGCAAAGAACGCAAGTCAACCAGATAGGAGCCGATCCAACCCATATAAACAAAACATCCCACCGTGACCAGAAAATCAAACGCGGCCTGCTCGCGGCCGCGCTCGTAAGCGATGAGATGAACCGCCATTGCCAAAAGAATAAGGAATGTAAAAACGGGTTCCGCAGCGAAGGGCCAAAAGGCGCGCGCTGCTAGAATGGCGAGCGTCCCGCCCACCGACAAATAAACGGATGGCTCATATTCCGCTTCGCGAAACATTTGCACAAATTCCCAGGAAGCCAGCACCATAAAGAAACCGATCAGAAGAAAATATAAAATCCCCCCAAGGACGATTGCAGGCACAACGATCACGAGCAGAACAAGCGCAGTAAGCGTACGCCTAACCATTGCTCTTATTTGCTACCGCGTGCGAAACTCCACCGTAACGGCGATCACGCTGGGCAAATGCTTCGAGCGCACGACGGTATTCTTCCTTATCAAAGTCTGGCCAATAGGTCGGCGTGATATACCATTCCGAATAAGCCGCTTGCCAGATCAAAAAATTGCTAACGCGCAATTCACCAGAGGTGCGAATAATTAAATCCGGATCGGGCACGCCCGCGGTATACATATATTGACTGACGATTTCATCCGTAACTTTTTCGGGCTCAATGCCATCCTTCATCATATGCTGGATGGCTTGAACAATCTCATCGCGTCCCCCATAGTTGAACGCCACATTCAGAACAAGGCGATCATTATTTTTAGTCATCTCAATTGCATCCAGAACTTTTTCCTGCAAAGTTGGCGCGAGACGTTCCAATCGCCCTATGTGCCGCAATTGGACACCTTCTTTATTGAGTTCCGCTAATTCGCGATCAATCACGTCCTCAAGGATGTGCATCAATCCATCCACCTCTTCGGGCGGACGTCCCCAATTTTCAGTGGAGAATGCGTAAATGGTCAGATACTTAACTCCGAATTCAACCGAAGCGCGAATAATGCGCCGCAAGTTTTCCGTACCTGCTTTGTGTCCTGCCAAACGCGGCAAGCCGCGCGAAAGCGCCCAGCGCCCGTTGCCATCCATAATGATGGCAACATGACGAGGAATTTTTTCAAGAGGGGCGGCGATGGATGCTTTGGGCATAATTATAAAATGTCACTGCGAACAGATTGTCGCAACGACAACCTCATTACACTTCCATAATCTCGGCTTCTTTTTTCTTTCCGACCTCAGTCACATCTTCGATAAACTTATCGGTCATTTTTTGCAGGTCTTCTTCGCCATTCTTCAAATCGTCCTCCGATATCAACTTCTCTTTCTCGAAATCGCGCATATCGTTATGAGAATCGCGGCGAATATTTCGGACGGCGACGCGCGTCTCTTCGAGACGGGCATGAACCTGCTTGACCAGATCGCGGCGGCGATCTTCGGTTAACGGAGGCAGATTGAGGTGAATAATCTTGCCATCGCTATTGGGATTCAATCCCAGGTCCGAGGCCTGAATCGCTCGTTCGATTTCCTTAACAAGGGTCGCGTCGAACGGTTTGATCATCAGCGAACGCGCTTCCGGAACATTGATGGTTGCCAACTGCATCAGAGGCGTAGGCGTATCATAATAATTGACCATCAATCTTTCCACCAGCGCCGGATTGGCGCGCCCCGTCCGGATAGCGGCTAGATCATCGTTCAAATTTTTGATCGCACTTTGCATGCGATGTTCAGCGTCTTTCAGAAGGTCTTTAATCATGTCGGCCTCCACAAAATAAGTTCTCGGTTAAGGATACACTAAAATAGAAAAATACGCTATGGGAAATCAACAAAGAAGATGAGCTGATGCAATTGCTTTTACATAAGCCCGTTCCTTCATTGCATATTATCTAAATTCTACGCACTGACCAACGTTCCGACCTTATCGCCTTTAAGCGCGCCCATCAATGCTTTCGGATCCCACAAGTTAAGCACCAGAATCGGAAGGTTGTTTTCCATACACAACGTAACCGCCGTGCTGTCCATTACTTCCAAGCGGCGATTTAAAACCTCGATATAACTCAGTTGATCGAATTGTTTTGCTTTTGGATTTTTCTTCGGATCAGAATCGAACACGCCATCGACCTTCGTGGCTTTGATCACGACGTCCGCATCAATTTCAGAGGCGCGTAATGCCGCGGCGGTGTCAGTGGAAAAGAACGGGTTGCCGGTCCCCGCGCCGAAGATCACGATGCGGCCTTTCTCGAGATGGCGAATCGCGCGCCGACGAATATAAGGCTCAGCCACCGCGCGCATTTCAATCGCTGACATCACGCGTGTGAACACACCGATCCGTTCCAGCGCATCCATCAGGACCATCGAATTCATTACCGTACCGAGCATACCCATGTAATCAGCAGTGGAACGATCCATGCCGCGTTCCAAACCCTGTTTGCCGCGCCACAGATTCCCCGCGCCAATTACAACCGCGACTTCCACGCCCAGGTTATACACATCTTTGATTCTGCTCGCGATTGATTCAGCTTCATCCACGTCAATGCCGAACCCGGATGGGCCTCCCATCGATTCCCCACCAAGTTTGAGCAGGATGCGTTTATATTTTAATTCAGACATGTTTCACTCCTTCTCGGTTGCTTGGAATAAAAGAGACTGCAATAAAGTTTTGTTTATGAAGAAGGTCAACCTTAAAGGTTGACCTTCTCTCTCATTCTTGATTGATACTTTCACCCAATTCCCAGCGCTGGAAACGGCGGATGATCAGATTCTCACCGGTCGCGGCAATCGTTTGCAAGAGAAGCTTCTCAATCGTCATAGCTTCATCGCGAATATAAGGTTGGCGTAAAAGTACGACTTCATCTTTAAATTTTTCGAGACGACCTTCCACAATCTTTTCCATAACCGTCTCGGGCTTGCCCTCTTCTTTCGCACGGGCACGAGCGATCTCCGCTTCGTGATCTAACTCGGAGGCGGGAATTTCCTCAGCCTTGATATATTTTGGAGCGGAAGCGGCGATCTGCAATGCGATCTCATGCGCCATGTTGCGGAACGGTTCCGAACGGGCCACAAAATCCGTTTCGCAATTGACTTCGACCATCACGCCCACGCGTCCGCCGCCGTGAGAATAAAGCTCGACCGTTCCATTGGATGCATCGCGGTCGGCGCGCTTGGCAGCAGTTGCCATCCCTTTTTCGCGCAGAAAATCCACAGCCTTTTGAAAATCGCCGTCCGATTCTTGAAGCGCCTTGCGACAATCCAATACACCGGCACCCGTCGCGGTGCGCAACTCTTTGATCATGTCAGTAGTAATTTCCATTTTACTTTCCTCGACCCACAAGCGAATTATTTCGCTTGTTCTGATTCAGCGGGCTTGTCTTCTGAGTTAAGCTCGCTTGGTTTCTCTTCGGATTTATCACTATGAGGCGCGGGCTCGTCCGGCTTACGCGTCGCACTCAATTTAGCCAGCGTGGCTTCACCGAGCAACGCATCTTCCTCGACTGTTTCATCGGACTCGACCACCTTCGGTGCTCTGCGTCCCTTAGGCTTTTCCGTCTTGACCTCAGCAGCGGGCGTGGACGCCATCTCTTCTTCTGGTTCCTCATCCTTGCGCATTGCTTTGCCTTCCAACACAGCATCCGCAATTTTCGCTACCAACAGTTTTATTGCCCGGATCGCATCATCGTTGGATGGAATGACATAATCAACGCCTTCGGGGTTGCAATTCGTATCCACGAGCGCAACCACCGGGATGTTAAGTAAATTAGCTTCATGTACCGCCGCGTCTTCGCGGCCGACATCGATAATAAAAACCAATTCGGGCACACGTTTCATCTTCCGAACGCCTGATAAGCGAATCAGCAGGCGATCAATTTCTCGTTGAATGAGCAAGCCTTCCTTCTTGGTGAGGCGATTGATCTCACCCGTATCGCGCAACTGCTCCAAGCGATCCAGCTCTTGGATACGTGCATGCATCGTAGACCAGTTGGTAAGCATTCCGCCCAACCAACGTTCTGTGACGTAAGGCATGCCGCAACGGTCTGCCTCTTCCTTCACCGTATCCTGTGCCTGACGTTTCGTACCAACAAACATAACGCTCCCGCCAGCCGAAACGGTATCGCGGACCAGGTTATATGCTTGATTCAACAACTTGACGGTTTGTTGAAGATCAATGATATGAATGCCGTTGCGTTCCGTGAAGATGTACGGCTTCATGCGCGGATCCCACTTGTTGGTGCGATGCCCAAAATGGACGCCGCTCTCAAGCAGGGCTTTCATAGAAATAACAGCCATGTTTCTCCTTGAATTTCCGTTCTCCCAACGCGCAGACTTTGCTGGCGCGGAACGGATGAGTTTAGCGGGAATATAAACCCGCTCAGGGACGCTTGATGCCCGTCCCGGGCAAAATGTGCCTCTAATGAAGCGGCGGGATTATACCATAAATATTTTCGAGCCAGCTCGTATTGCCTTCTATAGAATCTTTAAACACAAATCGAATTATCAAATCGCCTTAATCCACGATTCAGAAAACGCGGATATAATTATTCTTGATGATAGCCTCCCTACGAAAGCGGGGAGGTTTCTCTTTCACAACCGAAAAGGAAACTATGCTTTTGATTGGCTATATCGCAGGAAGTCTATATTTGCTCTGTATGATTGCCATGTCGCTTTATGGATTAAATGCAATGGCGACAGCAATCCTTTTTATTATTACGAAGCGACGCCTGAACAATGAACAACCTGTGCTAGAACCTAAAGAATGGTCCAAGGTGACCATTCAACTTCCCGTTTTCAATGAGAGATATATGCTGGAGAGATTGTTATGGGCGGTAACCAAGCTCGATTATCCGCTCGACCGGCTCCAAATCCAAGTGCTGGACGATTCAACCGACGACACCGCCCTGCTGTCCGCCCGCCTCGTGGAAGAATATCGCGCCCGCGGCTTCGATATCGAATGTATCTTCCGCACTGAACGAGGCGGATATAAAGCTGGGGCGTTGAAAAAAGGATTGGAAACTGCCACCGGCGATCTCATCGCGATTTTTGATGCAGATTTTATTCCCTCTCCCAATTGGTTGAAAATAACCGTACCGCAATTCCAAAACCAAAAACTGGGTTGTGTGCAAACTCGTTGGGGACACACCAATCGCGAATACAATCTGCTCACGCGTGGTCAGGCGCTTGCTATGGATGCTCATTTCATCGTGGAACAAACCGCCCGCTCACGCAATCATTTGTTTATGAATTTCAACGGCTCTGCTGGCATTTGGCGCCGCGCCTGCATCGACGACGCTGGCGGTTGGCAATCTGATACTTTAACCGAGGATCTTGACTTAAGTTTTCGCGCGCAATTATGCGGCTGGAAATTTGGGTTTCTCCCTGATGTAGTCGTCCCGGCTGAATTGCCGGCATCGGTGGAGGCGCTTAAGAAACAACAATTTCGCTGGGCAAAGGGCAGTATTCAAGTCACGCGAAAAACCGTAAAGCGTCTCTTCACGCAACCAAATATCCCTTGGTATAAACGCTTAAGCGGTTTATTGCATTTAACCGCCTACATGGTTCATCCGCTGATGATTGCTATACTATTTCTTACCTTGCCAGTGGGTTTGCTTGCGCCTCTCTTTTTCACATACTTTCCCATCTCATTTGTTGCTACCTTCGGACCGCCGATGCTTTACGCATTAGCCGGTGCGCGGGAAACTCCGTCACTAACGGGACGACTTAAGATTCTGCCGGTGATTACAATTATCGGATTTGGTATTTCGCTGAACTCTGCAATCGCGATCATCGAGGCGCTGATGGGGAAAAGCGGCACGTTCATTCGGACACCGAAGTTGAATCTGACCAACAATCCAAACTCAACCGGACAGATTATTGACCGCTCCTATCTGCAGCCCATCAGCCAAATTGTGTGGGGTGAAATCGGTCTGAGTTTTTATGCCCTGCTGACAATTGCGCTTCTCCAACCTCGTTTAGGATGGGCTATCGTTCCATGGATGGGCGTTTACTGGCTCGGGTATGTTTATATTTCCAGTCTCAATCTTTATCAACACTGGCAGGCACAATATTCCGGCCGCTCATTTGCAATAAACGAGCAAGAATAAAAATCGAGCCTCGACGAATTCGTCGAGGCTCGATTGATTTTCACGCAACAGCCGCTTGGCTGTAAAGTTGTTGTTTCACGTTAATGATGCGTTTACGCAAATCGGCTTTGGTCTCAATTTCGTTCGCAATCTTTTGAATCGCATACATCACTGTCGTATGATCGCGTCCCCCAAGAACTTCACCGATCATTGGCAAAGAAGCATCCGTTTCTTTTCTCATAAGATACATTGCAACCTGACGAGGTTCAGCGATTTTCTGTGTTCGATCCCGTCCCAGCAAAGCCTCGGCGCTGGTTTGCCATTCGCGCGCGACCAATTCAATGATCTTTTCAGGGAGGATGTTCTGACGCTGAGGTAGAAGGTCAACCAGCGCCATCTCAACTAATTGCGGAGTCAAGGATGAACCGCTTAAATCCGCAAAAGCTAAGATTCGATTCAAGGCGCCTTCCAATTCACGGATATTCGATTCAACCCGTCGGGCAACGGTCTCTAAAATCTCATCTGAGATGAAGCGACCGGTGCGTTCCGCTTTGGCACGCAAAATCGCGAGGCGCGTCTCCAAGTCCGGAGGTTGAATATCCGCTGCCAGTCCCCATTCAAAGCGTGAGCGCAACCGCTCCTCCAGAGTCACGAGCGCTTTGGGCGGACGATCAGAAGAAACGATGATTTGTTTGTCCTGACCATGAAGCGTATTGAACGTGTGAAAGAATTCTTCCTGCGTACTTTCCTTGCCCGCGATAAATTGGATATCATCAACCAACAGAACATCTATCGAGCGATACTTCTCACGAAAAGCCTGAGTGGTATGAGTCCGGATGGCATTGATCATGTCATTCGTGAATTCTTCGGATGAAACATATAAGACGCTTAGTGCGCGGGCATGGCATGAATTACCAATGGCATGAAGCAAATGTGTCTTGCCGAGTCCCACCCCACCATATAAGAAAAGCGGATTGTAAGCGCGGGCGGGCTTCTCTGCGACCGCCATGCAAGCCGCGTGCGCGAGACGATTGCCCGCGCCTACTACAAACGTTTCGAAAGTATAACGCGGATTGAGAGTGGAATTGCGCACTGGCGGTTCCTCCGCATCTTCGCGGACATTTCCAGCGGTTCCCGTTTCGGACGATTCTGCTTTATCTTCTTGCATTACAACAAAATCCACACAGGCACTCGAGTTGAGAATCCCAACCAACAAACGATCGACCGTGCTTGCCAGACGATTATCAAGCCAATCCCGCGCATAAGCATTCCGCACACCAACGGTTAAGATGCCATTTTCATAAGATAAAGGCTGAGTATCTCGCACCCAGGTGTCGAAGGATGCTTTAGGCATCTCCATTTGTAGTTGTCCGAGCACGGACTGCCATGCATGTTCTGGGTTCATAGATCGATCCTCAAGTCAGAATTTAGAGTATATTGAGCTAGCCCGCCAAAAACCCGCGGCTCAGTGAAATAAAAAAATATGTGGTTGGATCAAACAAACTATCAGGGACTTCAGATGCGAAAGTGCTTGCATCCTCTCGTTCAGCGTGAATACATTCTAGCAGAAAAGTCTTTCAGATAACAACACTTTTCACCTACGCTTAGTTAAAAACATTTCCTTTTTTAAGGTTGATCAATGTTAAAGAATCATCGCGCGTACGATAGAAAAGCGATGCGTAGTCAGAACAGGTGTTTCAGCCAACTGCATACTCAGAGACTTGATCGCCCCCATATATAGGCATTGAAGACTTTGTGAACACTATATACATCGTTATAAAAAGTTGTGTCTTAAAAAAACGCAAGGCAATAAAACTTTGATTCGCATTGAATGAATATCGCGTTTGAGTGATTCAAATGTTAAAGAATCGAGGGTTTATATTTTTATTGATGCGCGCGGCGCGGAACCCATGCAAGAACGGTCGTACCATCGCCGATCACTGATGTGATATCCACTTCACCGCCCACAGATCGTGCGCGCGTTTGTATATTGGATAACCCATGACCAATCGTCATCGCCATTTTTTCCAAATCAAAGCCTTTACCATCATCGTGGATCTCCATCATCAAACGATCCGAGGTCGTCCACACGTTGATATTCACTCGCTTTGCGCCCGAATGTTTCGCTGCATTCGCTAAAGTCTCCTGGCAAATATGGAATAATGCCAATGAATTCGTTTGAGGCAGATGATCCAGCCCGCTTTTTGGACCGCTCAACAAGACTTCCGCAAATGTATGAGCGCGATATTCGGTCACCAAACGTTTCAAACCGTCCATCAAGCCGTCATTCCCCAATTGACGCGGACGCAGATCCAAAATATAAGCGCGAATATCTCGAATGGCCTGGTTCAAACCGTCAATAGACTCTTTGATACGGACTTTTGCCAGGTCAGAATCATCATCAAGGGTATGCAAAGCGTTATCCAGTGAAAGCCCAACGCCATAAATGGACTGAATAATGCCGTCATGCAAATCCATCCCGATGCGATCACGCTCTTCTAAGATTGCGAGACGCCGCGCGTTTTGATGAAGGCGCGCATTTTCAATGGCTAAACCGGCCCAAGTAGCGACTGCTTCCAGAAGTTGAACGCTTGGTTCATCAACCGGATCGGAACTACGCAACGCAATCGTCATCACGCCCATGATTTTTTCGCCGGAATGCATTGGAAGGCAGATCATTTGACGGAATCCAGCTTTCGCTACGGCTTCGCGCAGGAAATGGTTATCCGCTTCGAGGTCTGAAGAAAGAACCGCTTCGCCTTTTTCAGCGACCAATCCAATGATTCCCTCACCCATTTTGAAACGGCTTCGAGTCCAGAAAGCTTCCGCCGCCTGACCGCGATGCAAAACCATGCGCAATGTTTCACCATCGTCTTCAAGCAGAAAAATCTCGCCAGCTTCAGCCTTCATATAATTCAAAACAACAGCGAGAGTCTTATTGAGGATTTCATCGAGTTCGAGAGAGGAGGTGAGAGCCGATGCAATATTATTGAGCAAAAGCTGATCTTCACTGCGGCGCGTCAGCGCGGCATCGCGCTCTTGCATCTGTTCGACTTGCCGTGCATTCTGAATCGCCGCGGCGGCATAAGCCGCCAGCATTTGAATAATTTTTTCGTCATCCGCATTAAATTCCGCATCGTCCATTTTATCGGTCAGATAAATCTGTCCCAACTGACGATCGCTGGTGCGGATAGGAACGCCAAGAAAGGAAGTCATGTTCGGATGATTGGATGGAAACCCGACCGAACGCGGATCATTACCAATATCCGGCACACGCAGAGGTTCTTCCGTGTTCATCAACGCGCCAAGCAATCCCAAGCCAACTGGCTGATGCGGGATTCGTTTGATCTGTTCCTTTGTCATGCCAATGGAAATAAATTTGTCTAATTTCCCCTCGTCATCGAGCACGCCGAGCGCGGCATAGCGCGCTTCCGCCTGTTCACACGCCAGCGTTGCGATTCGTTCCAAGAGATGGTCAAGCGAAACATCCTTGACCAATTCTAGGCTGGCACGATGCAAAGCTATCAGGCGTTCCTGTAATTGTTCACGCGTCAGGAGCATTCAAAGACACCTCGTAATAATTATCTCACAAAATTTGATAGATTTTGGCAGAACTATGCCATAAAATATAACTTACAAAGGTGAAAAATGACAACCTCACGCATCTCCGGATTTTACAATTTGACCTTAGAAGAACGCCGCGCTCAATTAGCCAACGCTTCGCAACTCACTCCCGATGATCTGCTTCCGTTTACGAACGGACTCTCCGCTGAATCCGCCGACCACATGATCGAAAATGCGATCGGCACATTTGCCTTGCCATTAGGGATTGGATTGAACTTTATGGTCAATGGAAGAGATGTTTTAATACCGATGGCAATCGAAGAACCGTCGGTAGTGGCTGGCGCATCGTTTATGGCGAAACTAGCCCGTGCTAGCGGCGGATTCGTCACGACGACCACCGAGCCATTGATGATCGGTCAAATGCAAGTCATCAATGTTGTGAACTTAGATGAAGCCAAGTTGAAATTATATGAGCATAAAGCGGAGTTGCTCGCCGAAGCTGATTCGATTGACCCGGTGCTGAAAAAATTCGGCGGTGGCGCAAGAGACTTAGAAGTTCGCATTATTGAAGACTCTCCAATCGGCGGATTTCTAGTCGTGCATTTAATCTATGATGTGCGCGATGCGATGGGCGCAAACGCGGTCAACACAGCCTGTGAGAAACTCGCGCCGCACGTTGAATCCATTACCGGCGGACATGTTCACCTGCGCATTCTTTCCAATCTTGCGGATCGCCGTATGGCACGGGTACGATGTGTCATTCCATCGAAAGAATTGGGGTTCGAAGGCTATAGCGGAGACCGCGTCTGTGATGGAATTATCGCCGCCTACGCCTTCGCCGCCGCGGATCCGTATCGCGCCGCGACCCACAATAAAGGCATTATGAATGGCGTGGACGCGGTCGTCATCGCCACTGGCAACGATTGGCGCGCCATCGAAGCGGGCGCGCACGCCTACGCAGCGCGTTCTGGCAAGTACACTTCATTATCAACATGGAATAAGGATAAAGACGGCAATTTAGTTGGCACGCTCGAGATGCCGATGGCAGTGGGAATCATCGGCGGCGCGACCAAAGTTCATCCTGCCGCGCAAGCCGCAGTCAAATTGATGGGTGTGAAAACTGCCAGTGAACTCGCTGAAATTATTGTCTCGGTTGGACTCGCTCAAAACATGGCGGCATTACGCGCCCTCGCCACCGAAGGCATCCAGCGCGGACACATGTCTCTGCACGCGCGGCAGGTTGCGATTGCCGCCGGTGCGAGCGGTGATATGATTGAAAAGGTCGCCGCACAAATGGTGACCGAGAAAGTTGTGCGGATTGATCGAGCCGAAGAGATTTTGAAGGGATTATCTTAGACGGCAAGCATCAGATCTTTAACAACAAGCTTGATTTATTTTATAGCAGGTATTAAATGATTAAATTAAGCGTAAAATATAAAACACAGGCATTGATTCTTTAAAAGCAAGTAGTTTATGTTTTATTAATTGTTCTTGATATTTGATTCCGCGACTGATGAGCTTTATTTCTGGGAGAAAACGTTCAAAACCGCCGTACACACCCATCTCATTGCACAGGAGGATTTTCCTTGAACGAAAGAAACTACCCACCCAACCTGTTGGCGCAAGCCAAATCCCTGGCGGATGCGTTGAAAAGTATTGACCCAAACATCCGGGTCGGAGAGTTGACCATCGCTGACCTTCAGACCGATCTGGAAATAAGCGCCACCATTCAACAAACGCTCAACACACTCGAGATCCAGCTCACCGACCAGCGCAACCGGCGTGACGCGCACTATGGTGAGATGTGGAAAAAGGTTAAACGCTTGCGGGCTGCGGTCAAAGGCATTTATGGCGATGACTCGTCCGAGTACGAGATGGCAGGCGGCACGCGCTTGAGCGAACGCAAGCCGCGCTCCCGCAAGAAAGCAGCGAGTGCTCAGAATTAAAAAGCAAAAATGAAAAGATTTGCCGTCCTCTCTCTCATTCTGATCTTTGTTTTGGGTTGCGGATTCCTAAATTCACCCGCGACATCTGCACCCGCGCCGACCGCTATTTCAGTTATGACTCAACCGCCTGCAACCGCGACCGAGATTCCTCCAACGCTCGTTCCGCCAACTCTGCCTGCGGCTCTTGGAACCGTTGCATTGGATTTCGTCGCATTGATGTGCGATGCGCAATGGATGAACGGCGCTCAACATCTTACGGCTTGTCCGCCTGCAAATGCAGATCATTCAGGCGGCTATGCTGTAGTGATCAATCCCGTGACCGAAGGCTTACCCGCCAACACACCCGTCATGCTGACCGTCGTTGGCACAACTTCTAATGCGGTTTTCCTGCGTTATCCCGCTTTCAGCGTTCATCCCGGAGATCGCTTTCGTGCGACACTGCGCTGTCAATCGGAATCGACAACCTGCGACATAGACTTTCGACTCGAATATTATGACGCCAATGGAAACTATCACAGTCCGTTTGCTGACTGGCATTATGTTGCTGGTCAATCACCGATCAATGAAGATTATGACCTGAGTTCATTGGCAGGGCAGAAAGTGGATTTCGTTTTAGGCATCCAATCCAACGGCAGTGGCTCGCCGCAAGACAATGGCGCGCTATGGATTGCACCACTTATCTATCGTCCGAATCCATAAAAGAATAAACTGGTTACAGAGGTTTTCAAGCAGACTGGATTGATGTAAGCGTTTTGGAATGCAGAGGAACTGTCATGAACTTCGATGAAATTAGGCAAATAGTTAATGAGTGTCTAAGGGAGTTGCTTGCCAAGGATTTTCTTTTGCTTAGATATGATGTTTCTGAAAGATCAATTACTCACAAGCTTGCTGAATACTTACAAATCAGATTTCCAAAATTAAATGTTGATTGTGAGTACAACAGAAATGTCGAAGAAGGTGAGTTTGCCAGCAAACAGCTATACATTCTAAAAGATATCAGAGACGGAGTTATTAAGACTGATATTCAAGGCAGCAAAGCTGAAGAAGATTTGTTAGCGGTGTCAACATATCCTGATATTATCGTCCACCGACGCACTAAAAATAATGAAAATCTACTTGTAATCGAAGTCAAAAAGAAAAATAGCAAAGTGCGCTATGATTTCGACCATCAAAAACTAAGAGCATTTACCGATAAGAGTGAAAATAATCC
>JBAUMB010000057.1:0-22996 GCA_049578465.1 Anaerolineales bacterium | reverse complement strand
GAATGAGATCAGCGAGGAGTGGTTGACCGGCAGAACCTATGTGACTTTTGAAGGTTCAACTTAATCGCAACATAAAATTGCGAGGTAACACTTGATCGAAATTACAGAAAAAACCTTGCACTATCATCTTAGCCGTCCAACTTAATTTATAGAAAACTGTTCTGTATAATATACTCCGTATAAATTATACGACTTATATCTCCCAACTAAACACGGTTTTTTGTCGAGATATACGTCACATCCAATCAGTGACGATTTAGACAGGTTACAATTGAGCTAAACCACTATACTTATGAAGAGGAGTTGGCTATGAAGGATTTTCTGGCAATTTCCGATTTATCGTCCAAGCAAGTGCAAGGCTTGCTGGATTTGGCACTTGATCTAAAGAAGGAACATTTCAAGAAAGGCAACAAGAAAATATTTAAAGGTAAAGTGCTGGGCATGATCTTCCAGAAGCCGAGCCTGCGGACACGCGTCTCGTTCGATATGGCGATGCGGCAATGCGGCGGTGATGCCTTGTATCTTTCGCCGAACGAGATCGGACTCGGTCAGCGCGAGTCGATTGCCGACGTGGCACGCGTGCTTTCGGGCTATGTGGACGCGTTGATGGCGCGTGTATTCCAGCACGAGCATGTTCTGGAATTGGCAAAATGGTCGGAGATTCCCGTGATCAACGGCTTGAGCGATTACAACCATCCTTGTCAGGGCATGGCCGATGCGCTCACCATTGAGGAAAACTTCGGCAAAAAATCCAAAGGCTTGAACGTCACGTTCGTCGGCGATGGAAATAATGTCGCGGTTTCGCTGATGCATGTCTCGGCGAAACTCGGCTGGAACTTCACGCTTGCCAGCCCCGAAGGCTATGACTTGAATCCGAAAGCAGTTGAGGTCGCGCAAGAGATCGCCAAGAAAACCGGAAGCAAACTAAACTTTATTCGTGATCCACATGAAGCAGTCAAAAAGGCGCACGTGATTTATACCGATACGTGGACGAGCATGGGTCAGGAAGAAGAAACTGCGAAGCGTGAAAAAGTTTTCCCGCCTTATCAAGTCAATGCGAAACTGGTCAGCGAAGCGGATAAAGATGCGATCGTGATGCATTGTCTGCCTGCGCATCGCAATCACGAATTGACGGATGAAGTGGCTGATGGTCCGCATTCAGTGATCTTTCCGCAAGCGCATAATCGTCTGCACGCGCAGAAAGCCATTCTTGCACGTTTATTCCACGTAGCATAAACGGGAATTTAAATTTATGAATACAAATGATTATATAGCTTTAGAAGAAGAATATGGCGCACACAATTATCATCCGCTCGATGTGGTCATCACGCGCGGGGAAGGCGTCTGGGTCTATGATGTCGATGGCAAAAAATACTTGGATTGTTTGTCGGCTTATTCGGCGCTCAATCAAGGTCACGTTCACCCGAAGATATTGAACGCGTTGATCGAGCAAGCTAAGAAAGTTACATTGACCTCGCGCGCTTTTCGCAACGATCAACTGCCGCTTCTCTATAAAGAATTATCCGAGATGACCGGCTACGAAATGTCTCTGCCGATGAATTCCGGCGCGGAGGCAGTTGAGACCGCCATCAAGTTGGCGCGCAAATGGGCATATCGAGTCAAAGGTGTGCCGCGCCATCAAGCCGAGATCATTACCGCCGCTGGAAATTTTCACGGGCGGACAACCACCATCGTTTCTTTCTCGACCGAACCTTTTTATCGCGATGACTTCGGTCCGTTCACGCCCGGCTTTGTCAGCGTGCCTTATGGCGACGCGTCTGCGGTGGAAAAGACAATCAATAAGAATACCGCGGCGGTGATGCTTGAACCGATTCAAGGCGAAGGCGGAGTCATTATTCCGCCCGCAGGTTATTTAAAAAAAGTTTCTGAGATTTGCAAAAAGAATAATGTCTTGTTTGTTGCTGATGAGATTCAAACCGGATTGGCGCGCACCGGAAAATTATTTGCTTGCGATTATGGAGGTGTTCGTCCTGACATTATGATTATTGGTAAAGCATTGGCTGGCGGTTTTTATCCGGTCTCCGCAATTCTGGCAGATAAACCCATTCTCGGTTTATTCACGCCCGGCGAACATGGTTCCACATTTGGAGGCAGTCCGCTGGCGGCGGCGGTGGCACGCGCCGCGCTGGCTGTGATACGTGATGAACGATTGGCTCAACGCGCGGAAGAAATGGGCACATATTTTATGGACCAATTATCCGAGATTCCAAGTCCGCATGTGAAAGAAGTGCGTGGCAAAGGATTGTTGATCGGTGTGGAGTTGAAGCCGTCGGCGGGCGGAGCGAGACGTTTTTGCGAAGCGATGCAAGAGAAAGGCATCCTTGCAAAAGAGACTCATGAAAACGTAATCCGTTTCGCGCCGCCATTGATCATCGAAAAGAGTGATATTGATTGGGCGCTTCCATCTATTCGCGAAGTGCTCAATATGAAATAAATTTTTCCTCACCTGTCCGACGGATGGGCGAAGGGAATCGGAGGAACTATGAATATTGGAATACCAAAAGAAAGGCGTCCATTCGAGTGGCGCGTGGGATTGTCACCGGCTGGCGTGGAAATGCTCACTCAAAACGGCCACAAGGTTTTCATTGAGCATGAGGCTGGCTTGGAAGTTGGTTTCAGCGATGCCGAATATGAAAAGGTGGGAGCGCGTCTGGTTTATTCCGGCGAAGAAGCCTTTGGTCGCTCAGACTTATTGCTCAAAGTCGCGCGGCCATTGAAAGAAGAGTTGGACTGGATCAGGCCGCAAACGATCCTGGCAGGTTTTCTGCACTTGGCTTCTGCTCAACAAGATAAGATCGATGTTCTGCTCGAGAAAAAAGTAACGTCCATTTCATACGAACAGATCAGAGCCGAAGACGGTACTCTGCCGGTTTTGCAACCTTTCAGCCAAATTGGCGGCGCGATGGCGGCGCAGATCGCGGCGCGTTTGCTTCAAAACAATTGGGGCGGCAAAGGGATTTTGATGGGCGGAGTGCCGGGCGTTCCGCCAGCAGAAGCGGTCATTATCGGCGCAGGTGTAGTCGGCACCTACGCCACGCAAATGTTCCTAGGGATGGGAGCGCATGTAACAGTCATTGATCATAATTTCTCCGCACTTCAAAAGATTTGGAATCGCTTTCCCAACATCGTCACGATGCTATCCACAAAGCGCAACATTGAGCGTTCCGTGGCTTATGCGGATGTGGTGGTCGGTGCAGTATTGACTCCGGGTCAGCGCGCACCGATACTAGTCACGCGTGAGATGGTACGTTCCATGAAGACGCGTTCAGTTATCATGGATATCAGCATCGATGAAGGCGGATGTGTTGAAACATCGCGTCCGTCTACGCACGAGCATCCGGTGTATATCGAGGAAGGCATCCTGCATTATTGTGTCCCGAATATGCCGGGCGCAGTGGCGCGCACTGCAACTCACGCGTTTGTCAATTGCGCCATGTCTTATATCATGGATATTGCCGATGGCGGTATCGACGGAATATTAAAAAATCCTTCCATTGAACCTGCAGTCAGTACACACAATGGAGAATACAAACATCTTTCGCGCTTGACGCATCATCGGGAGGTGGAAGATGGATTGGCTTAACCAATATAAATCCCGAGTTGTCGATGCTAATGAGGCCGTCCAGGCTATTAAATCAGGCAATCGCATCTTCATGACGGGCAATGTTTCCGTGCCGCAGAAGCTGCTGGCGGCCTTGGTAGAATATGCTCCCCAATTGAAGGATGTTGAAATTTGCCAGGCCCTATCCGTCGGCCCAGCCGACTATGTGAGTCTGGAAATGGAAGGGCATCTTCGGGTAAATACTTTATTTATCAGCGCGAATGTTCGTAAAGCTGTACAGGAAGGCCGCGCAGATTTTACGCCGGTTTTGCTTTCAGAGTTCCCACTGTTGTTCAAGAATAAGATACTTCCAGTGGATGTAGCACTCATTCATGTTTCGCCACCCGATGAACATGGATTCTGTTCACTCGGTGTGGAGGTTGGTTTGACCAAATCTCCAGCTGAATCAGCAAAGATCGTCATTGCAGAAGTCAACGAACAAATGCCGCGCACGCTGGGCGATTCGTTTATTCATTGCAGCCGCTTGGATTATATGGTGCCGGTGAATTATCCAGTCGCCGAACAACCTATGGGCGATGGAGGCGATGATGAGATCAGTCGAAAGATTGCTGGCTATATTGCAGATTTGATTCCCGATTACGCTACGATGCAAATGGGAATTGGCGCCATTCCAGATGCGGTGCTGAGTTTCTTGGGCGATAAAAAGGACCTTGGGATTCATAGCGAAATGTTTTCTGACGGGGTTGTTCGTTTGGTGGAGAAGGGTGTTATCACCAATGCCCGCAAAACTTTGCATCCCGGGAAAATCGTGGTTGGCTTTATCTTGGGCACGCAGGCTCTGTATAAATGGGCTGACGATAATCCGTTGTGTGAGTTCCACCGCCAGGAATATGTGAACGATCCATTTATCATTGCCCAGAATGAACGCATGGTTGCGATTAACTCAGCCATCGAAGTGGATTTGACGGGTCAAGTGTGTGCCGATAGTATCGGCCCCAAGTTTTTTAGCGGCATCGGCGGACAGCTTGATTTTATCTATGGCGCTTCGCGCTCTAAAGGCGGCGTGCCCATTATTGCCTTGCCCAGCACCGCTACAATGAAAGATGGAACATCCATTAGTCGGATTGTGACGATGTTGAAACAAGGCGCGGGTGTAGTTACAGGGCGCAATCACGTTCATTACGTTGTCACTGAATACGGGGTGGCGGATCTATACGGTAAGACCATCCGTCAGCGCGCACATGAACTCATCAAAATTGCCCATCCTGATTTTCGCAAGGATATGGAGCAGCAAGCCAAAGAATTGTGTTATATCTAGCATTTGAGATTCTGTAGTTGTGCAGGGTGCGAAGATACAAGTTGTTGTATCGTCGCACCCTGTATAGAATCTATCGTAGCCGCGTATCTAATGATTGACGCAGGGTGTTTTATGCAATAGTTGTTATTCAATATGGACTTATTATTGGAAGGAAATTAAATGGATCGAAAAGCTAAAATTGTTGCGACTATCGGACCTGCCAGTCAGGATGAGGTTGTTTTGGAACGTTTGATCCTGGCGGGTGTCAATGTCGCTCGCATGAATTTTTCGCATGGAACTCATGAGGAACATGCAGAACGCATTGCGATCATTCGCCGCATTTCTGAAAAGTTGAATAAGCCCGTGGGGATTTTGCAGGATTTGCAAGGTCCAAAAATTCGCGTGGGTGAATTGCCGGCGCCTCTGCAACTCTCCGAGGGTGAGATCATTCATCTTTATGCAACTGGAACAACGCCGCCTTTGGGTGATGGACAAAAGATTCCGGTGGACTTCCATCAACTTTTCGATTCAGTTCGGACTTCGGATCGGCTCCTCCTTGATGATGGTCGTCTAACGCTGGAAGTGGTTTCCGTTAAAGAACTCAGCTTGGTGGCGCGCGTCGTCGTAGGCGGACCGCTTTCATCTCACAAAGGAATTAATTTGCCCGGTGTTCGTCTTCGCATTCCGGGTTTTACTGAAAAAGATCAGGATGATCTTGCGTTTGGCATTTCGCAAAATGTGGATGCAGTCGCAATATCGTTTGTCCGCTCGGCAGAGGATGTAAAAAAAGTTCGTTATGCAATGGAGCGATTTTCAAATAGCAAACGCCAGCCGTTATTGATTGCCAAGCTTGAAAAACCGGAAGCGATGGATAATCTCGATTCGATTCTGGATCAGGTGGACGGCGTGATGGTTGCACGCGGCGATTTGGGCGTGGAACTCCCGCCGGAGCGCGTGCCTGCTTTGCAAAAGCATATTATCCGCGTTGCGAATGCGAGCGGTAAACTGGTAATCACCGCGACGCAAATGTTGGAGTCGATGATTTATAACCCGCTTCCCACACGCGCCGAAGCCTCAGATGTTGCCAACGCTATCTTTGACGGGACCGATGCGGTGATGTTGTCCGCAGAATCAGCCTCAGGAAAATATCCGGTTGAAGCTGTTCAAATGATGGATCGCATCGTGCGTGAAGCGGAGAGTCATTTTCTTGAATGGGGCCAGGAAGCGACTGCATCCGAAGAGACTACTGCCGACGATGCAGTTTCGATGGCGCGCGCTGCACAAGCCTTGGCGAATGATAAGAATGTGACGGCGATTGCCTGCTTTACGATGCAGGGCCAAACTGCTTGGCTCATCTCAAAGATACGTCCGCGCGTCCCGATCATGGCATTTACACCGGTGCTTGAAACATGGCGGCGGCTTGCTTTTTTGTGGGGCGTGAATCCGCATCGAGTTCCTTTTGCGAACTCGCTCGAGGAAATGCTTAACTATGTCGATTCATCGTTGATGCGCTCGGAAGTGGTTAAATCGGGCGAGCAGGTTGTGTTGGTGTGTGGTTTCCCGGTAGGAGCAGTGCGTCCGCCAAATATGGCGTTGTTGCATACAGTTGGGGGATGAATGATGTGGGAGTTTAAGTTTTGATGTAAAATATTTCTTGTTCCGGAAATTAATTTTTTAAATTTGAATCGGGTTATTGCCTGTAAAATATCTTGACAATTAGAGTTCTTTTTGTTATACTATTAACGCGCGTTATTAACGCGCGTTAATAGTATTTCTTTTCACTTTCAAATATTGAAATGGTAAAAAAGCGTATAACCAGTCAGGATGTTGCGGACTTAGCCGGTGTGTCTCGTACTACGGTTTCTTTTGTTTTAAATGATGTTAAGGGATTTAATATTGCGCCACAAACTCGACAGAAGGTTCGCGAAGCGGCAGAAACGCTTGGTTATATACCGGATGCCACGGCACAAGCTCTAGCTAGCCGTCGTACAAGAGCCATAGGATTGGTGATGACGCGTAGTCCACATCATATTTCTTCCGATGCTTTTTTGCCACAAATTATTGCTGGATTAATGGAAGTGGTTAAGGAGCGCAAATTGCGTCTTTTGATCGAATCGGTAGAAGTTGCACATCAAGACCGCGCTTATCTCGAACTTGCCCGCGCCAAACGGATTGACGGCATGATTCTCCCGACCCCCCGTATCGACGATTCTGGCCTGAAGAAACTTGAGCAGGTTGATATACCAACTGTGCTGATGGGAAATCTTGTTGGCACAACTCTTTATTCTGTTGATATTGATAATCGTCTCGCTGCCCAAAAGGGAGTCAAGTATTTATTAGAACTAGGTCATAGGCAAGTTGCGTGTATAACTAATGCTGCTCCATCCTATAGTGCAGCAGCTGACCGTGTGTTAGGTTATAAAGATGCCCTTGCTGTTGCTGGGATTACTCCAGATGAAGAGTTGATTCGGTACGCTGATTTTGATCCGAAGAGTGGTTATGATCAAATGAAGTCACTGCTTACTGGTCAAAAAAATTTTACAGCTGCTTTTATTGCTAGCGATAATGTTGCAATGGGGGCGTATGCTGCCTTGCGAGATGCCGGAATCAGGATACCGGATGATGTTTCTATCCTTGGTTTCGACGATATCCCTTGGGCCGAGTATGCTGATCCGCCGCTGACCACAGTACGCTTGGAAGCACAAGAATTGGCTCGAAGGGCTTGTCTCGTTCTTATGGATTTGCTTGAAGGAGTAGAAATCCCTATCAAGCGGCAAATCCTCGAGACAAAGCTTATCGTCCGCAATTCGTGTACAAGCTATCACCAAATCTTGGAAGGAGGTGGGTTATCGTAAGAAAATCCGATAAAGCCTAACTGTTGATGTAAATTCATAATTTTCGTGAGGAGAAAAATGAACAAAAAATCTTTTGTATGGTCTCTAGTGAGTGTGTTGATTTTGGCATCCTTAGCCTTGACTGCTTGCGGAACCGCGGCAACCCCAGCGCCGACCGCGATGCCTGCTCCAACCACAGCACCTGTAGCGACAACAGCGCCGACCGCGATGCCCGCACCAACTACAGCCCCAGCCTCGAACATTGATTGCAAGGGCGCAAAGTCTGGTGACACATTATCTGTTGTCTATCAATGGTCTGGCAATGAGGAACAAAACTTCAATACAATTATCAAACCGCTTGTGGATGCTTGTGGCATCAAAATCAACGCCCAATCCACTCGCGATGCCGCGGTGCTGGATACCATGGTGAAGAGCACACCGCCCGACGTTCTATTCTGGCCGGACCTTAGCCCGATCAAGCTCTATTCCGATAAGTTAATGCCGATGGATACAGATGGTGCCGACGTAAGCAACTATGCCTCGGACTGGATTACCTTGGGTACGGCCAATGGCAAGCTATATGCCCTACCTGCCAAATCGGATATGAAAACCCTGATCTGGTACAGCCCAGCACAATTCCAAGCGCTTGGATACACCGTCCCGACAACTTTTGCCGACCTACAGACCTTGGTAGATAAGATGGCTTCTGACGGCAATGTTCCGTGGGCAATGGGCCTCGAAAGCGGTGCCGCTACCGGCTGGACTGGAGCGGACTTCATCGAGGACATACTGCTTGCTACGCAAGGAACTGACTATGTCAACGGCATCATCTCCGGTAAGGTACCTTACAACGATCCCGGCGTGATGTCTGCCTACCAAATCTACCAGAAATGGGCCAGCGATCCAAAATACACAGTCGGTGGATCTAAAGGCACGGTCAGTACGAACTTCAATGACGCGATTCTTCAGGTCTTTTCAAGTCCACCCAAAGCTATGATGGTAGATAAGGCCACCTTCGCGGCAGGTTCAATCACGCAACAATACCCGAATCTGAAGCTTGGCACTGACTATAATGCGTTTGCGTTCCCAGGCGCGAAGGGCGTGCAAGTGAGCGCCGATTTTATGTATGCCTTCAGTAACTCACCGGCTGCCCAGGCTTTGATTGCTTACTGGACTAGCGATTTAGGCGGACAGAACTTCGCTGCGACCAATTGGGGCCTCTCAGCCAATAAGGCGAGCACTGGCCATTTCACTGACCCACTGATGACTACATTGAGCAATATCTTTGCGAACGCCAGTGGCTATGCCTTTTCTACGGGCGATGCCATCGGTGATCCTTATAGCACTGCGCAGTGGAAAGCTGTTGTTAATGTTGCGCAAGGGCAAGATATCAAAACCAACTTAGACACTGTTGCGGCTGCTCAGACCCAGTCAATAAAATAGATTAGAGAATCAAGAAGTAGAATCTGAAAACCGACCGGGACATATTTTTTGAATATGCCCCGGCTCGCCCGGCAACGAATGGAGGAACCATGGTTCCAAAAATCATGAAGCAGGGACGTTTAGCGCCATGGCTATACTTATTGCCATCGCTGATCCTGATGACCATATTCATTGTTTATCCAACGTTTGCAACATTTCGATTGAGCCTGCTAGATGCGCACAGCATAAACTCAGCGGCAACCACCTGTGCAAGCGGCCAGCCCTGTTGGGGAATCCTTGAGAACTATCGCTACGCTCTCACCGACCCGGAGATGTTGGCAGCCTTGCGCAATAATGCACTGTGGATTCTGTTGATGGTTCCCGGAACAATCATCGGCGCGTTGTTCTTTGCACTGCTAGCTGACCGTGTCCCTTATGAAAACCTGGCGAAATCTATCATCTTTTTGCCGATGGCCATTTCTTTTGTAGGGGCAAGCATTATCTGGCGTTTCGTTTACGATTATCAGAGCAGCGGTCCTCAAATTGGAATCCTGAATGGAATTATCACGGCATTTGGTGGTCAGCCTGTTGCCTGGTTGAGCACACCGATCATCAACAACTTTTGTCTCATGTTGGTCGGCGTCTGGTTGTGGGCCGGCTTTTGCATGACGATATTGTCGGCAGCAATAAAAGGTGTTCCCGGCGAAATCCTAGAAGCAGCCCGCGTAGATGGCGCTAATGAATTTCAAGTCTTCGGAAATATTATGTTGCCTTCTATCATGCCGACGATTGTTGTCGTCACAACTACGATGACGATTATTGTTCTGAAGATTTTCGATGTGGTCTATGTGATGACCGGCGGATTCTTCGACACGGAAGTTATCGCCAACCGCATGTTCGAACTGATCGTTACGAACGCTGGCCAATCCACAGCCATCGCCGTTATCTTGATTGTTCTGACTATACCAATCATGATCTTCAACGTACAACGATTCCGCAAAGAGGAGGAAGCGCGATGAATCCACTTGACCGGCTTAACAAATTCTTCAGCAAGGTGCCCGTCCATGTTGCTGTAATCCTAATGTGTCTGTTATGGATCATCCCAACACTGGGCTTGTTCGTTACATCGTTCCGTTCGCGCGAAGCCGTGCGAACTACCGGCTGGTGGGCGGTCTTACTGCCTCAGCCCCAAGCCGTGGGTCAGCCCGAATATATACAATACTGTTCCTCTTGTCACGGCGCGAACGGTAAAGCCATTACCTCCGCTGACTTATCGAATCCGAGCCTTCTCAATCAGTATCAAAGCGCGGCTAGTCTGTTAATTATGCTGCGCAAGCCGATCAATGGAAAACCGCATCTTACCAACCCAACCCTGCCTGCGGCTCCCAAAGATGCGCTCAATACGCTAACTCCGGTGCTCTCTTATCTTCAGACACTTTCAGGCCAAAAGCAGACTTCAAATCAATTTACGTTAAACAATTACGTTGACGCGATCGTTGGCTACAAAGGCACCGCAGATTATCTATCTGATTGTAAACAAAAAGTGCCCAGCACTCTGGCAGTGATGAGTTGTAACACAAGCGATATTCTCAATTCGGCCGGTATGGGTATTGCTTTTGTCAACACGTTTATTGTGGTTATACCTGCCACAATCCTGCCGATCATTCTTGCCGCGTTGGCTGCTTACGCCTTTGCCTGGTTGGATTTCAAAGGCCGTCAGTGGATATTTGCTTTATTAATTGGTTTGCAGATCGTACCACTTCAGATGGCGCTCGTCCCGATTGCACAGCTTTATGTCCAACTTGGCATGCAGAGTACTTTTTTAGGTGTCTGGCTTTTCCACACTGGCTTCGGATTGCCCTACGCCATTTATCTAATGCGGAACTTCATTGGTTCATTGCCGCGCGAGATTTTTGAATCCGCTTATCTGGACGGCGCAAATCATTGGACTGCGTTTCGACGACTGGCTCTACCATTGGCGATGCCGGCCATCGCTTCTTTGGGCATCTACCAATTCCTTTGGGTCTGGAACGATTTTCTGGTTGCCAAGATATTCCTCACCACTCATCCTGTGCTGACCGTGCAGATTCAGAACTTGATCGACCCGTTGGGACAGAACTGGCACATCTTGACGGGAGCCGCCTTCCTCTCCTTCATCATACCCATGATCGTTTTCATCGCCTTCCAACGCTATTTTGTGCGCGGACTACTGGCAGGCTCGGTCAAAGGTTAGGAAACCAGTGGACTGGCTAGCCAGTCCACTTTTTATTCATTATCAATCAAACAAATTAAATTTTTCAAAAAGATTCTTATGAACAACGAACCTTGGTATAAAAACGCGGTATTTTATGAAGTCTCCGTCAGCGCGTTTAAAGATAGCAACGGAGATGGGCGCGGAGATTTGCGCGGTCTCTCGGAAAAACTTGATTACCTACAAAACCTAGGTGTGGATTGTGTTTGGTTAATGCCCATCTATCCCTCGCCTTTGAAAGACGACGGATACGATATTTCAGATTACTACAATGTTGCCAAAGCCTTCGGTCATTTGGATGATCTCAAGTTTTTATTAAACAATGCGCATGCACGCGGCATTCGAGTCATCATGGACCTCGTAATGAATCACACTTCTGATGAACATCCGTGGTTTCAATCTGCGCGTGCTGATAAGAATTCTCCTTACCGCGATTATTATGTTTGGAGTGATACGAACAAGAAATACGAAGACGCACGCATCATTTTTGTTGATACTGAATCTTCCAACTGGACTTGGGACGGAAAGGCTGGTCAATATTATTGGCATCGTTTCTATAACAGTCAACCTGATCTGAACTTTGAGAATCCCAAGGTTCAAGAAGAAATGATCAATATTGCCCGCTTCTGGTTGGAACTTGGCGTTGACGGTTTTCGTGCGGATGCGGTTCCTTATTTATTCGAGCGTGAAGACACAAATTGTGAGAACCTTCCTGAGACGCATGTCTATCTCAAAAAGTTGCGCAATTTTATGGACGCAAATTATCCGGACCGAATCTTATTGTGTGAAGCAAATCAATGGCCCGAAGAAGTCCGCTCGTATTTTGGAGAAGGTGATGAGTTCCATATGGCTTTTCATTTTCCCATTATGCCACGCATTTATATGGCGCTCAAAAAAGAACGGGTGGAAGATCTGCTTGCAATCCTGCGCCGCACGCCTCCCATCCCGGAAAATTGTCAGTGGTGCACGTTTCTGCGAAACCATGATGAATTGACTCTTGAAATGGTCACGCCGGAAGAACGTCAATGGATGTGGGAACAATATGCGCCGGAGCCGCGCATGAGACTCAATCAAGGCATTCGCCGCCGTTTGGCACCTTTACTTGACAACGACCGGCGCAAGATCGAATTAGCCAATTCGCTTCTCTTTACATTGCCGGGATCACCGATTATTTATTACGGCGATGAAATCGGTATGGGCGATAATATCTGGCTCGATGATCGCAATGGCGTCCGCACACCGATGCAATGGGATGATAGCCCAACCGCTGGCTTCACTGACGCACAACCCTTTACGCCTTTGCTCAACGGAGATTACGCTCCAAAGCATGTCAATGCTGCATTGCAAATGGCAAATCCAAATTCCTTGTTCCATGCGATTCGTCATATGGTTACTATTCGCAAAGAACATCATGCTTTTGGATGCGGCAGTTTTGAATGGATCGACTTAGACACCAATGCAATTACCGGATATAAGCGTACTTATCAAGCAGAAACAATGTTGATTTTTAATAACCTTAGCGGACAAGCACAAACTGCGAAACTTAAGGTGGATCAGGCTATAAATGCCTTTACCCATGAGCTTGTTTCCTCTGAAAAATTAGTTCTCCAACCCTATGAATATTTGTGGCTAATCCTGAAGACTGACAAATCCATTTGATATTCATTGGATCTTGAAAAGGCGAATCCGTCCATTTCCTTTCATCGTGAAGCTTTCTGTGCTTGCGATTACTAACCCAATGCAGATTAACAATCCTCCGAATAAAAATAATGGCGTGATTTTTTCGTTGAGGAAGATCGCACCTAAGGTGGTACCGACAACAGGTTGGGCAAAGAAAGTCAATGACGCAATCGCTGCGGGCAACTTAGCGAATGCGTAATTCCAGAGGAACATCGCAATGGCGGTCGAGATAATACCAAGAAAAAGAATCCCCCCAACGATTTCCGGCGTGATCGTGCCAATCCCTTGAGTTTTTATTTCCCATGCGCTCAGAAGAAAACCGCTTGGTAATCCGCCGGCCAACATGATTGCGGTTGAAATAATCACATCGGTTGTTTGAGATATTTTCCGAACTAAAACGGAATATAGCGCCCACGTCAGCGCGGCGGCAAGCAGACTCATGTTTCCCCAAAATAATGTTGGCGAAAGCTCGGCATTGCGCGGATCAATGACCACGATCACGCCGAGAGTGGATATAATCAGAGCGAGGATTCGGCGCGTGGTTGTTTTTTCAGAAAGCAAAAAAGGCGCAAAGATCAAGATGAATGCTGGAGTGGCGGATGTGACCAACGCGCCATTGGACGCAGTGGACAGTTTTGTTCCGACGAACTGGAATCCCAACGATACACCATAACCAATAAAGCCAACTAGAAATATCTGCCAGACTTGCAAGCGAGTCATGTTTGTCTTAGGTCTTGATATGATGACGATTCCTAAAGATATGATTCCGAGAACGAGCCGCATGGTCAACAGCGTAAACGGGGGAATGACATTGAGCACGACTTTGCTCACAACATACATTCCGCCCCAAATAGATGCCGCTGTCAATCCGGATAATAAACCGAGGAGAATCTGTTTGCGGGGCATCAGCCGATTATATCTCTGCGACTTTTAATAACTATGGCAGTACGATAATCTTAATATTTTCTTGAGTTTCAGGCAAATGGCAGGAGGGTTGGATCAACACTTTCAGCAAATCAAAATCAGAATCTGTCGGAGGCATATAAGCAATATCGCAGCTCCTCGGATCATCCAGAGATCCGCCTTTGGTTGAAAGCCAAACGCAATTCTTGCTGATCGGAAGTGTAATTACTTTAATTGCTATCGCAGAATTGCCAATCACATTGATTGTTTCGCCTGAAGCGAGATTTGCATCGGCTCTCATAGAACGAGATAATACAAATCCTTGGGCAATCGGAATACGACCACTTGAAAATCCCAATGGTGAAATAGGATAAATTCCCAGCCAAAGCGCAAGCAGGATCAATCCGAGATCCATGCTCGCGATCCCAAAAGCAGCGCCCATCGAAAAATTTTTGAATACCAAAAATTGAATTATCAAGGCAATAAAACTGGCGAGGATTAAATTCTCAACTAACGGATAAGTGCATGGCAAAAGTTGGGGGAGCGGCAAGAAATATAAACCGGCAAATAGGATCGCGGTTAGGCCAAGATTGACCAGAAGGGAAATCGCAATCGAGTGTTTATTTGAGATCAAGTTTGGATGCGCCGTTTATCTAATTAAGAATTATTCTAGAATCTTTTGAAATAAAAACGGTACAGGCCAAACCCTGTACCGTTTTTATTTTGTATATCAAGTTTTTATGGTGTTGTGCCGGTCCAACTACCACGACCAGAGCACAGGTCGTAACCGGCTAAGCAGGATGCACCGTTATTACCTGAAGTAATATCGCGGAAGGAGACATGGCTTCCGTACACATAAGACGAATTCACAACAACTCCGGCATCCGCCGAGCGACCAGCCCACATTGGAGAACTGGCGCTAGTGCCGCCGACTTGCCACCATCCGCTCATGCCAGAATACTTGGTGCTATCGTAAACCGAAACACCGGAGTTTGGATCAGCATCAAGAGAAACGTCCGGTGTAGAGCGTTTACCGCCGCAACTTACCTGACCGTACTGGCTAAAGCTTGATTGAGCTGAAGTTGCTGTCTCGTATGAACTGCAACCGCCGCCGCCATCCGACCAACCGGTTTCACTGGTAAAGTTTCCGTTGGAGTTAAAGTTCAATGTGGTGCCGCCCACTGAAATCACGTTGGGTGAAGCCGAAGGATATTCAGCCGGCAGACCTGCATCACCGGCGGATACAAAGAAGCTGACGCCCGACTGAACAAAATAAGAGTCGTAGCTATGTTCGCCGGAGAATTCAGAACCGCCCCAACTATTCGAAACATATTGAGCATGGGTTTTAGCATAATTCTCTGCGGTCAGAAGATTTGCAAAACTACTGCTGCTGGCTTCCACCAATAAAATTTTGGCGCCAGGTGCAATCGCATGTGCCCATTGAATATCCAGTGAGATTTCCAATACCCAGCCGCTGTTCGCAGACGGATACCTGGTGCCGCCTGTTTGATTTACCTTTTTAAAGCAGCCATTTGCTGTGGTGCAGGCCGGTAGTCCAAACTGACTGTCGAACACACCTAAATCCTTCTCCGCCGTCGGATCATCGTAAGCATCTACAATAGCGACGGTTTTACTGGAACCAGTAGTGAGGCTAGTAGGAAAGTTATATACCGATTTGATGATCGCCGGGCTTAGACCAGCGGGCCCTGAACTGGCGAATGGACGCACCCATGCGCCACAGCGAGCGCTCCCTGCTCGGGCTGGTCCCGGACAAACTTCTTGATTACCTCGACCAGCCGCGAAAGCGCTTCCGCTGAGAGATAACGAAAAAAGCAACATGCCAATCACGAAGGTATAAATCAAATGTTTAAATTTCATGCTGGCTTCTCCTTTCAAAAACTGATACTACTCTTCTTATAGCACATTGGTTTGCTGCATGCAATAGTACTCTTAGTTACAGCTAAATGACAACTTTAAGCAGCTAGCTAATCAGAGACTTTATTTCGTCTGTTTTTTTTGATCTCTGAGATACGCTTCTTTGTTTTTAGCCTTTTTTCCCTCGACGCTTTTGTTGGTTTGGTTTTCTTACGATGCTTCGGTTCTTGAGACGCTTTGCGTAGGAGCGCGATAAACTTTCTTGTGGCATCTTGACGATTTTGTTCTTGCGTGCGGAATCTTTTGGCTTCGATGATCAGCGTTCCGTCATTCGATATTCGTTTGGCTTCGACTTTTATCAACCGTGCTTTGAGATTTTCCGGCAAGGATGAGTGACCCAAATCGAAGCGAAGTTGAACAGCCGTTGCGACTTTGTTGACGTTCTGCCCACCGGGGCCGGAAGCGCGAATATATTCAAAATGAAGCTCGCGTTCATCTATTGTTAGGAAAGGTGTGATTTCAAGCATAAAAAATTTAGGGACACAGAGTTACTGTGTCCCTACTTATTGCTAGAACATCAAGGCATTGACCTTGTCTATCATATCGGGAGCCGGTCGGAGGTCCGCTTCAGTGAGGCGGTTAAGCGGTGTGTCGGTTAGGTTATAGGTTTCTGCTAACGATGGTTTGCTGGTATCCACATATAAAAGTCCGGTGATGAGCCAGTTATTGCGCTGGGCTTCTTCCATCACGCGCAAAGCCTCGAAGCGATTGGTCGGATCGTAACCCTTCTCCAGATTTTTCAAAATCACAACGGAACCGTCATGCATGTTCACTTCACGTACTTCGCCTTCTTCCATCTCGCGTTCGAGTACGATCTCGTTGCGCGGCGCAATATACGTGATGTCATGAAGCGGCTCTTCATGATCCTTGCCCCACGCGTACGAGTGATAGGCGTTATCTTGATTATTGAAAGTGACGCACGGGCTGATGATGTCGAGCACGGCGATGCCATCGTGAGCCAAGGCGGCTTTGAGCAGCTCCTTGACTTGTTTCGAGTTACCGGCAAATGAACGTCCTACAAAAGTCGCATTCGATGCCAGCGCTTCCATACAAATATCCACCGGCATATATTGATTGGCGCCTTGTTTTTTTAGTTCAAGACCTTTTTCGGCAGTGGCCGAGAATTGTCCTTTGGTCAATCCATATACGCCGTTGTTTTCCACAATATAGACCATGTTCAGATTGCGGCGCATCACATGCTTGAATTGTCCCATACCGATGCTGGCGGTATCGCCGTCGCCGGAAACGCCCACGCCTTTTAAGTGAGAATTGCCGAACAGCGCGCCGGTCGCCACGGAAGGCATACGGCCATGCAAGCCATTGAAGCCGAATGAGCGATTCAAAAAGTAAGTGGGGGACTTGCTAGAACAACCGATGCCGCTGAACTTGACGACATTCTCTGGGACAACGTTCGTTTCATACAATGCGGCGATGATCTGGCTTGCGATGGAGTTATGTCCACAGCCCTGACAGAGCGTGCTCGGATTGCCGCGGTAATCATTCTTGGCAAGCCCAGCGAGATTCAGTTGTGCGGTTGCGCCAGCCATTGGAAGTGTTTGTGTCATTTCTTATCTCCTTTTGGCGGAAGTATTTTTCTTTAAGGTCTTTACGGTTTTAGCTTTAACGGCTTTCGCCTTTGTTTTCTGTGACTTCTTCGGAGCCTCATACTTTGCGAGGATTCCTTCCCGGACCCATTTTGCAGATGCAGGCAAGCCGTCTCCAAACGCGACCGATTTTAATCTAGAACCGTATTCGGGATATTCAATCTTCAACAGTTGATTCATTTGTCCATCACGATTCATTTCGACAACGAAGATTTGATCATATTTCTTGATGAAAGAAGTCACTTCATCCGTGAATGGAATAGCGCGCACGCGCATAAAATCGGCTGGGATACCATGCTGTGTGTTGAGTTGATATTGAGCTTCAAGGATAGCCGCTTCGGTTGATCCAAAGCCGATGATGCCAACGCTCGCGCTTTTGATCGCATGCGTGACCGGCGCTGGCACATACTTCTTTGCAGTCTCATATTTTTTCTTCAGGCGCTCCATGTTGCGATACCATACAGGCGCTTCTTCGCTGTACTTTGCATATTCATCATGGCCCGTGCCGCGCAGGAAATAAGAACTCATCGGATGTTTGTTGCCGGGTGCGGTGCGGTAAGGGATGCCATCGCCGTCTTTATCGAGGTAACGAGCCCAATTTCCTTTAATCTCTTCCAAATCCTTTTCCCATAATACTTTACCGCGATCCATAGGCGCATCTGGATATTTGAACGGCTGACTTATCCATTGGTTCATACCCATATCAAGATCGCTCAAAACGAACACCGGTGTTTGCATTCGTTCGGCGATATCAAATGCACGCCAACCGAATTCAAAACATTCATTGACGCCGCCCGGTAAAAGAATAACCTGCTGTGTGTCGCCGTGACCCATAAAGTTTACAAAAACCAAATCGCCTTGCGATGTGCGGGTGGGGAGGCCCGTTGAAGGTCCAATCCGTTGTACGTCCCAAACCACAATCGGAACCTCCGTGTAATAAGCCAAGCCAGCGAATTCGGTCATCAGGCTTAAGCCCGGACCGGAAGTGGATGTCATCGAGCGCAATCCGCTCCAGCCCGCACCGATTGCCATACCGATCGCTGCGAGTTCATCTTCTGCTTGAAGAACCGCATAGGAATGTTTGCCATCTGCGCGCTTGCGGAGTTGAGGCAAATAATCGTTGAGCGATTCGGCGAGCGACGATGCCGGCGTAATTGGATACCAAGCCGCAAACTGTACACCTCCAAAAATAGACCCGATCGCGGCGGCCGTGTTTCCGTCAGTCATGATGAGCCCATCGGTTTTATTCATCGGCTCGACATAGAATGGATCTTTCTTTTCAAGGTTTGTCTTCGCCCATTCAGCCGCGGCTTTAATCGTATTAAAGTTCATGTCAATTGGCTTTTGCTTGCCCTTGAAATGGAAATTCAACGCCGCATAAATCTTATCGATGTCAATACCAAGCATGGTGGATAGCACGCCTACATAAACCATATTGCTGACGAGGTCGCGAAAATCCGAAGGGACATTCGGGTCACTACGTACCAATTGTTTGACCGGCATTGGATAGGTTGTAATATCGGTGCGGGTGATGGGCTGTTTAATATCGTCAGCATAAAAGAAAGCTCCACCCGGTAAAACCGTTGCCAGGTCGCGCGCGAACGAAGTAGGGTTGATCGCCACCATCACCTCGGTCTCGTCGCGGCGCGCGATGAATCCATCTTTGTTTATGCGTATGGTATACCAAGTAGGCAGACCTTGAATGTTGGAAGGGAATAGGTTTTTACCCGATACGGGAATTCCCATTTTGAACAGTGCGCGCAAGATCGTGGTATTGGCCGTCTGACTACCTGAGCCGTTCATGGTTCCAACGGTGATCGAGAAATCATTAATTACTTTATTCATTTGTCTCCTTTGTACGCGGATGCGCGTTGAGTGAGCAAATCAGTGTGTGCGATGAGCGCCTCACGCCCAGCCGGATAATTACCATTACAAATACTTTCAACCATCTGATTATGATAATCCCATACTTTGTGCAAATAATTGATGCTGCCTGCATACATATTCAGCCCCACTGATTCGTATGCATTCCAATAGGCTTCGAGAATACCAGTCACAAATGGATTGTTCAAACGACTATAGATCAACATATGCAAAGCGCGATGTTCTTCATGCGGCACTTGCACCGGCGCGCCAATAAGTTTTGCCTGTGCGTGAGCAATCAAGGCCTTTAGTTCTTTTTTGTCTTCCCTGGTTAATTTCTTAGCGGCCTCGTCCCAGTATGCAGCTTCTAGGTGATTTCGTAGTTCAGAGAATTTTTGAAAGTGGCCATCATCGAGCAACAACGCATATCCGAGGCTCTGCCTGACGGTGGACGCAAAGGCATAAGGTTTCCGCCTCATTCCCGTGCGGGGTTTGACCTCCACTAAACCAAGCGCGCGCGCCACTTCGAGTTGTTCTCGCAAAGTCGCCACGCTGATTCCAAGTTCGCCGCTGAGTTCCGTGAGCGCGGGCAAGCCGCCATCTGCTTCTTTGTGCGAAGCAAGGTAGTGTAGAAATTCAGAAACGTCAATCGAAGGATGTTTGCTGGACATTAATATCTGATTAATCTGATTATTCTTAGGAATGTAGTATAATCCCCAAAGCTGGATAAGTCAAGGAATCTTGCTATGCCAGGCATTCCACAGGATGTGTCAATTAAACAATGATTGTCGTGGCTTGAAACTAAGATAATTCATCAAGGTAGTGTATAATTGAAAGTCGAGTTCTGCATTCTAGGCAACAAGGAATCTATGGCAAGCACATTTTCATTACCAGCAGACTACTGGAAAACGCTCGAGATCACCAAGTCAGACGTTGAAACCCTCCATACCTATTTGTTTGAAATCGAAACTCCGTTAACGGCGCGCGATTTGACATCTGTATTAATTGAGGCACGTGTCAAAACAGAGGTCAATGCCGAACGCAAGAAGCGCGAATCCGGGGGCAAGATATATTTACCGAATGCCCGCTACGCGGTTGGCGAGGATGTTCTGTTTCCAAGCATGGGTTGGGCCAAGGGAAAAATAACGGCAACGCGTCCCGGGCGGAATCCCGAGGCGGGTGAGTTTGATGTTGTAACTGTTGAGATGCAGGATGGCGTTCAGCGTCTTTTTGCTTCTGCTTTGGAAAATCATGTTTTGAATAATGTGTCATCAGAATCATCTGAAGCTTCGGATCTAAATACAGAAGTCATCCTTCGCGAATATGGCGAAGAACTTGAGAAAAAAATCGAGATAGCATTTTCAAATAATGATGAACTGGTGAAAATTGCCGGACGCTGGTTCCCGCGCGGATTGCTAATAGATATTAATGAGGGCCATCTTAATTTGGCTGAAGCTGTTTTGGATATGGCTCAAGGAGAACCACAGCCAATCTCGGCAGTCTTAAAAGATATTGAATTGCCCGCCGGTATAAATACTAAGTTGGCTGAATTCTCGTTGAATTATGCCTTGCAATCCGATTCGCGTTTTGATGAGGTGGGCCCGGCCGGTGAAGTGTTATGGTGTCTGCGGCGATTAGAGCCGGATGGGGTGCGTGATTTACCGTCATTTTTGCGTTACGACAAAATTGATTTTGATCGCTCTGCTTTAGACGAGTCTATGTTGAAGCTTGAGATGCAATTGGATGATGAGCTGAGCGAAGAGAAAATAGCCAGTCACAAGGATATTCGGGAAGTAACGATCAGTTTGATTTATCCTCATTTGCGGGCCGGCACTTTGCCACTTTCAGCGCGGACGCGCTCGTTGTTTCCAACCGCGTACGAATCGCCGCGTGTTCGGTTCACATTAGTGGATGCCCGATCAGGAATCAAAATGCCGGGATGGGTCGTGCGCGAATACGGATACGTATTTGGCCTCCGCGAATGGTATAAGACTCATCAACTGATCCCAGGAAGTTTGGTCGCGGTGCGACGCGGACAGAAACCGGGTGAAGTAATCGTTGAAGCCAAGACACAGAGAGCTTCTAAAGATTGGATACGCACACTAATCGTAGGCGCGGATGGCGGCTTGGTGTTCGCGATGTTGAAGCAGCCGATCACCGCGGAGTTCAATGACCGTATGGCGATTTATGTTGCTGATTTCAAAGTGCTTGATCCGCTTTGGGAAAAGAAACGCTCCTTTGAAGATTTAGTTGTAATGGTGATGCGCGAGTTGACCAAACTTAATCCTCAAGGGCATGTTCATGCGCAGGAATTGTATGCAGCTGTAAATCTGGTTCGAAGGATTCCTCCCGCGCCATTGTTTGCGTTGCTGGCGAGTCAACCACGCTTCATTCATGTGGGCGATTTGCATTTCCGTCTGGAGGAACAGCAATGAGTTTGCTTAAGCCCGGTATCCAGACGCCTTTTCACATTGACTTTGATTGGTGGAAACAAAACGAAAGTGATTGGCATGTGTTTCTACGCTCGCTGTTATGCCTAACACATCAACAATCATTGGCAAGCGTTGAAGAAGGTGAGCTGATCGATTGGATCGATCCGCAAACAGCGGAGGTCAAACCGGTGGATGGAATCCAACATGCCCTGATGAGTCATTGCGCGCTTCAGCCCGATTTTGTCAACGAGCACACTGCGATGGTTGAGGCAGTCTTCCGCATTTTCTTGGCAAATGGCAATCAACCAATGACCCCTGAAGATCTATCCGAAAAATTGCATCGTCCAGCGATCACTATTCTCAGAACGTTGAGCGGAGCGCGTATTTATCGAGGCTTGCGGCCGCTGGGTCTGTCGAAGCCGGAAGAAAATATAGTGGACGAAGCGTCTACAATTGAAGCTTGAGGGCTGATGCCCCTGTAGCTCAACGGATAGAGCACCTGCCTTCTAAGCAGATGGTTGTGGGTTGCTTTTTAAATCCCAATTATTTGTCAAAATCATACGAAAGAAGCCACCAATCTAATCGAAAGGCGGCTTTTGTGTTTAATAAATCAGAAACGCAACAAGAAAGAGCACTTACCTCGTCCGCATTGCGCGATGCCTACACCGATTTTGTTTTGTCGCGGCAGGCTATGTTGGTTACAAATAGTACCCTTGAGTTCTATGATTACACACTGGGCGGATTTCTGAATTGGCTTGAAGCGCAAAATGTATCACGCCCCGATGATATTGAAACTCATCATGTTCGAACTTTTTTAGCACAGCTAAAAGCCGAAGAAAAAACTTCATGGACGGTGAATGGTTTTGGTCGCGCTATTCGTACTCTGCTCAGGTTCTGGTATGCGGAAAAATATATGCATGCTTCCATTAACTTTGTTTTGCCAAAGGTGGAACAAAAGCGCCAACCAACGCTGAGTGCTGCGTAGGTAGGAACAGTGTTGAATGTATGTAACACGCGCGACAAAGCCCTGATTTTGGTGATGGTAGATACTGGGCTTCGGCGTTCGGAAGTGCTGAACTTGAATTGGGGTGATGTGGAAATGATCACAGGATTGGTTCGTGTAGTTAGAGGAAAAGGCGGTAAGGCCAGGAGTGCGGTGATCGGTGCTGCGACGCGGCGTGCCTTGCTTGCA
>JBAUMB010000056.1:0-7516 GCA_049578465.1 Anaerolineales bacterium | reverse complement strand
AACGTCAGTTCGGGTTAGGCAACAAGAGCAGGCAGAGTGCCGAGCCCGAGGGATGGCTTCTTGGGTTGACGACAATAAGCGATGAGTCCGCAGATCAGGTTGACCAGAAAATTTGCTGGACTTCGATGGCGCGAATGCTCAATCTGAGAAATGTTCTTGAGTTGGTCAATGATGGTTTCGATAATGGCACGTTTGCGAAGCAGGAGTTTGTCCATCAAAGGCAGGAGTGCGTTTTTCATGTTGGAACGAACACCAGTCACCAACTGAATATTGAACGTGCGTAGCAGTTCTTCTCGAAGCGCTTGGGAGATATAGCCTTTATCGGCAAATATTTTCCCAAAGAGTTTTCGAACCAACTTTGGAACAGGCTTGCGATCATCGACATTGCCAGGTGTGAGCAAGAGGTTGAGTAATTCGCCGCGATCATTGAAAATCAGGTGCAACTTGAAACCAAAGAACCAACCAGTGGATGTTTTTCCCCGCTGAGCCAGCCCTGCAAAGACCTTGTGCGAGTGGATTCTTGGGTTTTTGCATACAGCCAAGGCTGTGGAATCCATAAAGGAAATACCTGTACACCTTCCGAAACCGGAAGTGCGAAGATAGACACACGAGACTAGCAAAACCGAAGGAATGAACTCGACAAAGCGGTTGTAGCTGACCAAGCTAGGAAACTCTCTTCGCAAACGCACCATGACATATTCTGTGTAGTACGCTTTGAAATTACGGTAATGTGATTGATGAAAATGGATGAGTATGGTGATGATCTCGCTGATACTCAAACTTCTTTTCCGCTGCCTCTGTATTTCACCTGCCGAAAGCATCTGCTTTTGCCAAGCAGGTACAAAGGATAGACAAAAGTCATCGACATCGCAAAACAATTCGGTTAGACTGTCCATGAGGGGCTCCTTGGAATGCTTGTTTTCGCAAATCCAAGTTTATCCCATTGAGCCCCTTATCCCGAACTCAGGTTATTTTACTTCAAGTGTAAATCCTGCGCGCTGACGCGTAAAACGCTCTGTGCCGGTCACTACCAGCACCGCGTTTTGTCCGGCCTGCAATGAGAGCGGAATGTCCGCGGTTTGATCCGGCGTCAGCATGATATTTTGAACAGTGGTCTTCGCGCCCTTGAGAATCAGCGCGAGGCGGAAGGTTTGCGGCAGATCATTTTCGACGCGCGCAAAGCCATTCCCCTGCCATCCGCCATCGTCCGCCTCAAAATCGGACGTGTAATTGACCGCCGGTATGGAAACATCATCCAACGCCAAGCCATTTAAAATAACGGCCGGGTCGGTGACATAGTCGAATCGCAATTGGATTTTCTTGCCCGCATATTGCGAAAGATCAACTTTTTCATTCAACCATTCAGACGAGTCTCCGCCGCCGCTCTTGCCGGTATAACCACAGCCGTACGCATTGCCTGATGTGTCTTTATCGAAGCAAGACGGCGTGTTGATGATATTCCAATGCTGGCCATCGGTTGACGCTTCCAAGTACGCATAATCGTATCCATTTTCAAGATCGTACCACGCCCAATAAGACATTTGAATCGGCGCAGTCACATCGGTGAAGTCGAATGCATGTGTCATGGTCATATCAGACTCATCGCCTTCATTCGACCAGAACATATATTTGCCGGAGTGCGGATCGGTCGGCAAAAGATTCACTTCCGTTGAACCTTTGAAAGACAACGCGTAATTTCCCGCGCAGGAAATATCAATATATTCGGCGCCATATTGATTGACAGAAAAATTGGTCGGCGTTTGCGGACAAGTGGTGATGGTCTGCGTGTCATGAGTTTGCGGCACATCCGAATATTTGTGATATGTATAACGTCCGTCGCCCACCGAGCCGTCTTTCAGATACATCGCTACGAACCAATCCATAACCACATCGTCCGCGGTAATCTGTTTGCCGGTTTGCGGGTCAGTGATATTGAGATTCTTTAACGTATCGTCCACGCTGGTAAGACTATGCTCTTTGTCCCTCACCAATGCCTGAGTCGCTGTGTTGCCGAAGCGGTCGAGGAAATAATCCATGAAGAGAAATGCTTCTCCATAATGGGGACCGTTATCGGCGGGGTCCGGAAGCCAATCGGTCAGATTGAGATCAGGGTTTTGAACATACATCTGATCAAAGTAAGGCGGATAACCGTTGATAAATTCCGCCAGCACCGATGAACCTTCATTCAGCCAAGTCGATTCGTTGCGATCCTGATACCAGTGAATCATATGCTGGAACTCATGAGCCAGCACGCTGTATGTGTACGGATCAGAGAGCGTTGAATTATCAGCATTGAAAACGAACATCTCATGACCGTTGGAATATTTATATACCAGCGGATTATATTCATCAGCCGAATCAAAATAACCGGCGTTGGATGTGCCGGTGCCGCGCGCATAAAGAATATAAATGTGCGGATCATTATCCACGCCGGGAGTCCATTCGCTTCCGAAGAATTGGCGATCGGTCGGATAGATTTTATTTTCAAAGGTATCCATCAACCGCTTCATATCCGGCTGATTGACTTGCACATTGTTCTGCACCCAGAAATATGTGTGCGGCGTGATATAAAATAAAGTTGCATTGACCTGAAAATTCTGAGCGGTCTCCACGTTGGCAACCCAGAATTGTTGTTGGGCGCCCACTTGAAGCGGCGTAACAGGCGCGGGCAAAGTGCGCGGCACATTGCAAATATCCTTCAAACGGCAGGCGAGATCATTGAGATCATTATATGGAACAACGATCTGATCCAATGTGTTTAAAGTTTCATCGGAAATAGATGCAACCGGCGTACGCGCCACGGGAACCGTCGGCTCCTGTGATACATTGTTATTGGAAGGCAGGCTTGGTGATACGGATTCAAAAATATTATTCTTGTTCAAGTAATAATATGCATATCCGCCAATCGAAATGACGATTAAACAAATGCAGCATAAAACTACAATGATGGCAATGATCCAGCCGCGCGTGGATGATTTGGGTTCGGGTTGATCCATGATGTTCTCCTGATTAAATTGCTACCATATTACCTGAATTCGCTTAATTCTGCTTTAGGAAGTTTATATAAAAATACCGCGCATTTGAAGATGCGCGGTATTCGATCCTATAGAATATTAAACTCAAGCTGTCGCAGGTTGTTCGGCTTTCTTGAGCAGTTCTGTCGAGTGAAATAAAATCTTATTATTAGTTTCATCGACATCTACCAGAACCGTCGCACCGTCTTTATATTTTCCGCCGAGCAATTCAACGGATAACGGACTCTCGACATATTTTTGGATGGCGCGTCGCAATGGGCGTGCACCGAATGCCGGATCGTAACCTTCCTTGGCAAGCCATTTGCGCGCTGACTCAGTCAACTCGACTGTGATCTGGTACTCGGTCAATCGGTCATGCACTTCCTTCATTTGCAGGTCCACGATCTGTTCCATCTCGTCAATCGAGAGCGGCGAGAACATAATGATCTCGTCAACGCGGTTGAGGAACTCAGGTCGGAATGTGCCTTTGAGTGCCTTCTCGATCTTCTCGTGCGCCTCGCGTTCTTCATCATCCGTCTTTTGCTGGAGAAAGCCGAGAGTGCCGCCTTTCTTCACATATTCAGTGCCGAGGTTCGAGGTCATGATGAGAACCGTGTTGCGGAAATCCACCACATTACCCTGACCATCCGTCATGCGGCCATCGTCAAGAATTTGAAGCAGCGCATTCCAAACTTCGGGATGAGCCTTCTCAACTTCGTCGAATAACAACACGCGATACGGACGGCGGCGAACTGCTTCCGTTAATTGACCGCCCTCTTCATAACCGACATAACCGGGAGGCGCACCGAACAATCGGCTGACTGTGTGCTGCTCGCGATACTCGGACATATCAATACGAACCAGCGCATCTTCATCGTCGAACATAAACCATGCGAGCGCTTTCGCCAATTCAGTTTTACCAACGCCCGATGGTCCGATAAAGATGAATGAACCGATCGGCCGTGATGGATCTTTCAAACCAGAACGCGCCCGGCGGATTGCATCGGAGATGGCATGAATAGCTTCATCCTGGCCAATGATACGCTCATGCAATCTTGCTTCCATATTAAGCAGTTTGGTCGCTTCGGTCTCCATCATCTGTGTGACGGGAATGCCCGTCCATTGATGAACGACACTGGCAATATCATTCACATCCACGACATCATCAAGCTGATGTTCCGATTCCCATTTATCACGCTTGGCGTGATATTCATCATTCTTGCGTAAACGTTCCACTTTGATTTCCGCCGCGCGTTGATAATCGCGCGAGTTCGAAGCCGCATCTTCTTCAGCCTGCAAGCGGTCAAGCTCCGCTTTCATTTCCTTCAAATCTGGAGGCATCGAATAAAGCGCGACGCGCAATTTTGCAGCAGCTTCATCCATCAAATCAATCGCTTTATCGGGCAAGCGGCGATCCGTAACATAACGATCTGCGAGACGCGCCGCAGCAACCAGTGCATCATCCGCAAACCGGACTTTATGATGCGCTTCATAACGATCGCGTAAACCCTGAAGCATTTTGATCGTGTCATCCACGCTCGGCTCTTCGACATAGATCGGTGCAAAACGGCGCTCGAGGGCGGCATCTTTTTCAATATATTTATGGAACTCATCCAAAGTTGTCGCGCCGATACATTGCAATTCGCCTCTTGAAAGCGCGGGCTTAAGCATGTTGGACGCATCCATGGCGCCTTGCGCGGCTCCCGCGCCGACGACCGTATGGAGTTCATCGATCATCATGATGACGTCGCCTTGCGAGCGCTGGACTTCTTCCATCACAGCCTTGAGTCGCTCTTCGAATTCACCGCGGAAGCGCGAGCCGGCGATCATCGAACCAAGGTCAAGTGCCACAACTCGTTTGCCGGAAAGAATCTCCGGCACATCGTTATTAGCAATCTTTTGCGCTAATCCTTCCACAATGGCTGTCTTGCCGACGCCTGCTTCACCGATCAACACTGGATTATTTTTCGTGCGGCGTGAAAGGATTTGAATCAAGCGCAGGATTTCGTTATCGCGTCCGATTACGGGATCGAGTTTGCCTTCGCGTGCCAGCTGAGTCAGATCACGCGAATATTTTTCGAGGGTGCGATAACGCGTCTCCGCTTGCGGATCGGTGACGCGCTGTCCGCCGCGCAAATCTTGAATCGCATCATAGACCCGGTCACGGGTCAAGCCTGCGGATTCGAGAATGCGCGCGGCCGGTGTATTGCGCTCGGTCAGAATCGCCAAAAAGATATGTTCGGTTGAGATGTATTCATCCTTCAAACGATTCGCTTCCTCATTGGCAAGATCAATAATCCGCTTGACGCGCGGCGTGATGAAAATCTGGCCTGCGCCTCCGCCAAAAATATTTGCCTTCGGGCTGGAACGCAAAGTCGCATCGAGCCGCTCGACCAATGCGTCAGGACTGACGTTCAACTTTTCAAGGATTTGTGGAATCACGCCGCCGGGCTGTTCGATCAAAGCCAGCAGAATGTGTTCGGTGTCAATTTGGTTATGGCCGTAGCGCTGGATAATTTCCGCGGCGCGCTGGGCGGCTTCTTGGGCACGTTCGGTAAAACGATCAAATCGCATCATAGGAAAATCCTCCAAGGTACACAGCAGAGAAATCTTGTCTTTTGTCTTAGCGACCCCGCTGTGATCCTCAATTTACATGCAGGCATTATAACAAAACCTATGTCAGCAAATTGTTCAACCCGCATTAGAGTTGTGTTAAATTTTCCCTGAGTCAGGGCTATAATACACGAAATGGCTTCAACTACCGTTCCGGTTCACAGCGCAGAGACCGATTCCCTGCGCCCGCTCAATATTTTTCGGGATTTGCCCCAAGTGGCGGATTTGATCGAACTGTGTTTCTCATCGACCATGGATGAGGACGGCCATTCGTACCTTCAACAAATGCGTCATGCCAGCCACGATAACAGCTTTTTGCAGTGGGCGAACTCGGCTATCGAAGGCGCATCTGTGCCGCTCTCCGGTATCGTTTGGGAAGAGAATGGCAAAATCGTCGGCAACGTCAGCATTGTCGCCCACAACTATAAGGGCCGGAAAATTACGCTAATCGCCAACGTCGCCACGCATCCCGATTTCCGACGACGCGGGATCGGCCGGGCGTTGACCGAACGCGCCATGCTTCAAGCTCGGCAAAAAGGTACGAAGGAATTATGGCTCCAAGTCCGCGACGACAACCCAACCGCAATTAAAATTTATACAGAGTTGGGCTTCGTCGAGCGGGCGCGCCGAACCACTTATCAAACTTATCCGAATTCGGTTCGCACCTCCGCGACGAATGACATCACAGTAACACGAATGAAACCATATTATTGGCCGCTTCAGTGCGATTGGTTATATCGAGCGCATCCCGATGAATTGAGTTGGTATTGGCATTGGGATTGGAATCGACTTGGACCCGGTTTGCAAAGATGGCTGCGTCGCTTCTTCGTAGAAATGGATATTCGACAATGGGCGGCAATCAAAAACGGAAAATTGCTTGCAACCGTAAGCTGGCTCGGCACAACGGGTCCAACAGATGTGCTTTGGGCGGCGACTCCACTTAATGGTGACGCATCCGCTTTGAGATCGGCGCTGGAAGCGGCTTGCCGCGAACTGGTTAATCAACGCCGATTAACTGTCGAATATCCGACCGGCGAAATGGTTGAGGCGATTCAATCCGCAGGCTTTAAACCACTGCGAACTTTGATCTGGATGTGCGCAACATCTTGAGTTGTTTTGCGTATGGAATCAAAGAAAGGAAAAGACAATGACTAAATTTATTTTGCGCTGGGTAATCAACGCGATTGCGATCTTTTTAGCGATCAAGTTTGTTCCGGGGATTCATCTGGGCAGTTTGGTTTCGATCATCTGGCTGGCGTTGATCTTCGGATTGGTGAACGCTTTCCTGCGGCCATTGCTCAAACTACTGACCTGCCCGTTGATTGTCTTAACGCTTGGCTTATTCACTTTGCTCATCAATGCATTTCTGTTTTGGTTAACCGGACAAATCGGTCATCTCTTTGGAATCATGCTGACCTTCGATGGATTCTGGCCCATCTTTTGGGGCGCGTTGTTGATCACGATTGTGAGCATCGTGATGAGTCTCATCTTGAAGGATGAATTGAAAAGAAGATAAAAATAATTTTCCCTCAATCATAGGGCGGACATAAAATCCGCCCTTACGTTTTTAATCCCGGCAAACCGCCAGCTGGTGCAGCCATCTTCACAGCGCGCAGGACTGCTTGTGCCATCGCTTCCGCGGCGAACGCGCCAATCGTCGTCACGTCCGATTTTTTATTTCCAGTGGACAATGCGAAGATCGTATCGCCATCCAGCATCGTGTGTGCTGGACGAATGCAACGGGCCAATCCGTCGTGAGCCATCTGCGCCACCTTCGTGGCTTCAACTTTTGTCAGCGCGGCATTGGTCGCCACCGCGCCGATCACCGTATTCGATTTTGTCGCAAGCCGCATTACATTGCGTCCCGCAAACGTTCGCATCATCTTCAA
>JBAUMB010000055.1:0-94436 GCA_049578465.1 Anaerolineales bacterium | reverse complement strand
GAATTGGAATTGTGCGGCGCGAGCATGACGCGATCCATCTTCAAGAGCGGACTATTTAACGGAAGCGGCTCGACTTCAAAGACATCTAAAGCGGCTCCCGCGAGACGTTTGGCTTGCAACGCTTCGATCAAGGCTTTCTCGTCAACGAGAGGTCCGCGCGCGGTGTTGATGAGAATCGCTTCGGGCTTCATCAGCGCCAATGTTTTGGCATTGATCAAATGATGACTGGTCGGATTTAAATCGCAATTGACGGAAATAAAATCAGAATTGGATAATAGATTTTCAAGACTCGTCATCTCGATTCCGGTTTCCGTGATGAACACATGGTCAATATCAATAATATCATTGCCAAACACTTTCATTCCAAAAGCGCGGGCTCGGCGCGTAACCGCCTTACCAATGTTGCCGATGCCTATCACACCCAACGTATATTCGCTCAAGGCTTTGCCGGGAATCTTTTGCCACTCACCGTGTTTCATTTCGCGATCCATCCACGGCTGACGGCGCGCGAACGCCAACATATAGCCGAGGACGGTATCCGCTACGGCCGTGGTAAAGGCATTGAGCGTACGCGCCACTTTGATCCCGAGGCGGGATGCGGCTTCACTGTCAATCGAATCAATTCCCGTTCCCCATTTCGAAATGATTTTCAAACGAGGCGCACAAGCTTTCAAGACGCGTTCCGTATAGCGGTCATCGCCGCAGATCGCACCATCGAATTGACCGGCGTACTTCAACAGTTCGGCTTCCTCCATTCGTTCGCGGACTTCAGGGACGATCAAATCAATGTGATGTTTCTCGAACGTTGGCTTGAAACGGTCGAGGAACGGAATCATGTAAGGGGCGGAAAGCAAAACAGTGGGCATAGTTTATTGGCAAAACGATTGTTGAACGAAACTTTGCATCTCCACACTGAGACCTTGCGTCTTAGACAAAATCTGGCAAGCTTGCAACTTAGTAAACGAATCAGAATTAATAATACTGATCATGTGATGGGCTTTATCAAGCTCACCCAACACAACATACGATTGCAAAAACGGCATCCATTCGATTCGGTCAGAGGGATAAAGGCCTTGATTTAACGCCTCATCTCCCAACTTATCCACCATCTGCCAGTTGCCTTGTTGGCGCGCTAATTCAGCCTTCTCAAAATAATAACACCATCCGTGTTGCGGCTCAGCGCCAAAGATAGAGGATGGTGGTGTCGACGCTTGTTGATTCAGAACTACATTATTAATTTTAGAACGAGGCGCAATAAGCATCATATCATGCGCATCGGCACTGGACAATTCAGGACTGCTTCCATCGATCATGCGGATACATCCCTCCGGCGTCGACTGCGCGATCACCGTCACATTTGCAAAATCCTGAACAGAAACATTTCCGCGTCCCACAGAATTAGCCTGTCCATGCGCAATGATGATCCTCAAAATATCATCCTGCGTCAACACAATTCCTGCCAAGCGAACCGAAATGGGAATCGTTGATTGTTTCTCAGGAGAATAAATAAAGCTTGCCGGTCCCCAGATAAAATAATCCTCGGCAATGCCACCTTCGGGATAATTGATGGCAAGAGTCGTGCCATCCCTTAATTGAGGAGCGCGCCAAAAAACCTGCCACCAAAAATTTCTAATGGCATCCGAATTATTGGCGGCATTTACTGAATTCGCATAATGCGTGAGAATAGCGGCACCTACCAGCATAGAAAGTAAAACCGTACGCAACCGCATAGATTCCAAATAACTTAATAAAACTACCACCACAATGACGGCGCCTGCGGAACTTGTTAATGTGTAGCGGGAATAACTTGCGAAATCAGCTTGACGATTGGAAATGATAACGGGCAGCAATCCACCTAACACCGAAACCAGACCAATTATCCAAGCCTCTTTTTTCCAATCGTAAGATGCTTCATGATTCTCTTCAGCGCCTGTCAGCGCTGAAGAGAAAAGCGCCACGATCAATGCGATAAATGTGGCGAGAGCCAACCCAACTAACAGATCGCGCAGACGAAGTTGGAACGCCAGGTTATAAAGCGGAACTGCCCACGCTAGGAAGATGATTTTGATCGAATCCTGAAATAATGCAATCAGCCAGCCAAGCCCTTTATAGATTGGCGAACCAAACAACTGCCCCATTTGTGCGCCGACGTTCGTTGCTTTGCGTTCGCTCTGAAAGAAGAATAGCCGCCAGACCAAAAAGGCAATCGGTGCAGTCAAGAATGGAAACCATTTGCGAAAGATCGCCGTCAGATGCTGTCGCCAATTCAATTGCTTATTGCGCAAAACCAGCGAGACGACCAGCATCAAACGAAATACTTCCAAGCCGATAAAATATTCCATCAACGAAAGATAGGCAACACCCAATAAAATGGAAGTAACTGTAAGGAAGATCCTTGGTGCGAACTTGCTCGTAAGCAATGCTTTAATACTTAAAGCAATTGAAAGCATCCCTAAAAAAAGCGCAAAAATATGCGCTTGATAATCAATAGGAGTGGTTTGTGCGAGAAAGCCGGGATATATCAGGAACAAAAGAGACATGCTGAATATTGCTAAACGGCGCCCTGGCCAGACCATATAAAGAATCCAAAAGAAGGCTACTGCCCCCGCTAACCGAAAAAGATATAGGCTTATATGATATGGAATGACATTCTCGCCGAACAAAACAAACAGAGGAATTTGAAGATACGCGCGTGCCGGCCGATCGATGTTAAAGACATCATGAAAAATTTGCGGTCCAGCAACATGGGCATCGTACATCAAATACCAATCATCATTGGAAAAACCAATTTTCCCAATGAGCGGCAAGTATGCCGCGGCGGATGCGATCAACAAGACCAGCAGGATCAAAATGAATGACAATTTGGGTGTTTTTAACAAATTCATTTATGTATCCTTCTTGACGAGAAATTCGCAGATCTGAAAATCAAGTTCTTCGTCAATATCCCAAGCTTCGTCGCCGTTGATTTGAAACATCATCGGTTTTTCGCCGATACGATGATGATACTTGATTAAGTTTTCGCGCGTGAAAAGATAAAGACAGGAATTCTCTTCGTAAACCGGAGGCAAGTCCTGGGTCTGGATCAGAACCGATGGATCATGATTGATAGCTTTTCCATTTTGATCATAAAGCCGCGTTTGCCAACGCGTCACGGAGAAAAGCGAATCGTGCTTGGGATAATCGGCAAAAAAAGTTTGAATAGCGCGCGCGACCGTTTCGGGTCGAAGCAATGGATTCGTGCTGTGAGTCTGCAAATAGAAATCGGCAGCGAATTGACTCGTATCATAAATCAAAATGTCGTTCATCGGGACATCATCCGCGCGCAAAGCCTCGGGGCGATTGATCACCTTCACTTGCGGAAAGTTTTTACGCAAACCGTCCATCACGGGCTCGGAATCAGTGTCTACTATGATTTCATTGATCTCACTAACCGCAAGCAGCGTTTCGATGATGTGATGGAACAATGGCTTGCCTGCAAGCAGACGATAATTTTTGCCGGGCACGCGCTGGCTGTGATGACGCATGGGAACAAGAGCGGCGAGTTTGGTCATGTCAGTTTGATTATACCGAATCAGCAAAATAAAAAGCGGAACGTTTTTAACATTCCGCTTTTTGAGTTGATTTTTCTTACACGACCTTTTCGAGCCACGCGAGGCTGTAATCGGCTATTTCTTCCCAGCCTCTTGCGCCGATGCCGAAATGATCGCGGCCCGCGAACTCTTTGAATTCAGTGACCGATGGTCCTTGGTATTTTTTATAATTTGATTTATTCAGCACAGCCGGGACGATATTATCTTTTTCACCAGCCGTGATCAACAGCGGACGATGCGGCTTTTTGAAATCTATTCTGCCAGCCGCGCCGAGGGACGAAGTCGGCACGCCGCGCGATTCGGGGACAACATAATTGTCGTACGCGGCGCGTTGTTCATCCAATGGAAGCGTATTGACAAATGCATATTGAAATTGCTCGAATGACATCATCACTGGTTGATTGAGCAGAAACGGATTAATCGCCGGAAAGTTCGCCTTCAAGAAAGAAAATGCAGTCGTGAACACACCCGCGGGCGGAGCAGGATCAATCGCCACGCCCGCGACAGCCAGATCGCGTTGAAGCAATAACTGCACAACCAGTCCGCCCATCGAGTGACCGATGATGGCGGGCTTTTCATCCAAGCCTTGGATGAAATTAGCAATGTGGTCAACCACATTATTCAATTTCAATTTTGCCAATTCAGGATCGGGATGATTTTTGCGAAGTTCATCAACCGACTTATCTCGTCCGGGCCAGGCAGGCGCAAGGACTTTATATCCTTTGGCTTGATAGCGCGGAATCCATTTCTCCCAGCAAAGCGGATTCATGAACATGCCGTGAATAAGAACAATGGTTTTGGTTTTCATGAAGAACTCCTGAACTTCTGAGGTGTAAAATAAATACAGGCTTGATAATAGTCAAATCTCTTATTTCAAAGAGATATTAATTGTGTGAAAATACGATGTTACTGAGCCATCCCATCTTACAGAAATTTTTTCTGGGTTCGCAACAATCTTTTCGCGTTTATTAAGCCCATCACTAAGGCGAGCGAGCAATTCGGTTTTATTCTTATATATAGGCTTTTCACGTTGCATCACACCCCACACGTCTCTGCCTTTAATAATTCGTTTAATATCATCAACTGTTTCAAGCGAAATTTGAACATCTGGATAACAATTAGTAATTCTATGATAATCCATAATTCCCGAATCAATAGTTGACAATTCGGCTATCTCAAGCGTACTGTGATCAATTCTAAAAACACCTTCTTCAGTGCTAAAAAATGGACCGAGATGAAAGTCGTTCTTCTTCCTTGCAAAGCAAGAAATTACTAAAACCAAATTGCTAAGATTAAAAAATTTATCTCCCAAAAAATTTAATTGAATTTGCACAAAATCGGGTAGAACAAGATTTTCCATACTTCACTCATTATACCTAATCGGCTCGACATCTCTCTTCGCATAATTTTTTAGCTTACGCTCGCGAGCATAATAAAACGTCTCGCGCAGTTGCGGCGTCAGCAGACTCGACTCGCGATAGCCGATTCTTGTTCCATGAAACTGCATGAAGCGAAACCAAAATATTGAAGTGATATTCTTCCACAGCACGCGTTCGCGCGCCGCGTGATACAAGTCGCTGAAAATATTCGTTGCGGTCAAGCGCACGAAATCATAGAAATTAAAATTCGCCTCGGGATGGATATGTTTGAACGCCATCGCTTCGCGGCGATAACGATTGAACACGCCGCGCGGCGTCTCATGATGCACATGCACGATCTCCGCCTCCGCCACATACGCAATCGCATGTCCCTGCTCCTTTGCCCACTTCGCCCACGCCAAATCCTCCAGTCCCGTCAGCGTTTCATCGTATAGATTTTTCTCCCACAAACTTTTTCGGATCGCGGCATTGGCGTTGTTGCAAAACGCGGTCGCTTGATTCAGATCGCTCGCATCGGGATACCACTGATGAAAGATTTGCCCCTCCGAAAATTTTGCCGACTCCGCTCCGCGCTGTTTGCCATAGGTCAACGCGACTCGTTCATCTTCAAACGGATTGAGCAGAGTCTCCAGCCAATCAGGATAGACTGGATAGACATGCGCGCTGGCAATGACGATCAATTCCCGCCTCGCTTCATGGACACCGAAGTTGAGCGACCGCCCAAACGTAAACTCGTCTGACGGGATTCTCACGATCCGCGCCCCGAAAGACTCAGCAATCGAGACGGTTGAATCTGTCGAACCAGAATCAACCAGAATGATTTCCACATCTTGAATCGTTTGTTGCTGAATCCCTTCGAGCAAACGACCGATATGTTTTTCTTCGTTATAAGCTCGGGTAACTACTGAACAATTCATGTTGTTGGGGCACGATATATCGTGCCCTTACCAGTTATTGTCTTTCTCATGTCCCAATCGTATCAACAAATCGCCTGCCACAGCCTTGAAAATCTTTTTATGCTCATCCGTAAAATGTTTTTTCCATTCGCCCGTTTTACCGGAACGAAACGTGGGGGATTTGCTTGGATTGATGGATGACTCAAGCGAATCAAGAGTCTTTTCTCGGGGAACAGTCAATGGAACGCGCGCAAGGAAATGATCCATGATTCGATTCAAAGTTGCGGTCCGGTCATTGACCAAATCTTCAAAATGAATCTTCATCACTTCGGGATGCTCGAGCCAGCCCAGATATGGCGCGAAGCGATCCGCGATGTTTGGGAATTCAATGTCAAGTTCGGGGCGTCCAAGAATGCTCACCTTGAGTCGCGAGTCGAAATCGGGAAGCGAAGCGTAATAATCATGGTGAACGTGACGCGCTTCCATGTCGGTCACATAGAAAACATGCGAGACCACCACATCGCGCGGATCTCGGAAGATAAAGTATGGAACGAAGGAAGGTTTAATTAAACGATTAATCGCTTCGGGACGAGCGAAGAGATGCGCCGAGGCAATGTCGCGTGAACGAAGCGAATCCAGCCAATCAATCGCTTGTTCAGGCGTGCGCTTGATTCCGCTTTCGCCTTCGTATTCGGCATAGAACGAATGCAGTCGCAGCGAAAACGGCGCGACCTTCGAGAAGCCGAGCAGGATTTGGTCAAGCAGATGTGTGCCGCTTTTGGGAAAGGAAATGCTGAGCAGGATGGGCCAGCCATCTTTCGGTTCAGGCATGGACGCAAAGCGAACGCGCTGAATTTGTTTTTCGGCTTGATAAACGAAAGAACGAAGAGATGATTTGAGAGTCATTATTCTTCCAATAAGAAATCTTTGTTATCAAGTACGCCATTCAAAATTATTTTGATCGCGCTCGACTCTAACAACTCTTCCAACTCAAATGACTTCAACCGCGTCTGCGTTGTGCGGACGGACGGCTCAAGGAAATCTCCAAACGGCAATGATGTTCTGAACAACTGATAATACAAAAATCTGCGCGCATTGCGTTTAAACTCAAGCGGGACATCAATCGTTTCAGACGCAAGAAATTCTTCCATCTTGCTTCTTTGCTCAGCGACAGTCTGCGGGAAGAACACCGTTGGATACTGCGTGAAGCGCGCCTTGCCCGCGCACAACACGGGCTTGCCCATCAGCGCAGCCTCCAGCCCAATGGTCGAGTTATAAACCATCACGAACTTCGAGCGCTGGATCAACTCATACGAACTCAACGTTTCCTTCGGCGCGACGAATACAACATTTTCCAATTTATCCACACCATTCGCTTCGACCCAATCCTGAACGGTCTCGCGGCTTTCCTTGCGCGTGCGCGTCTCATCGGGATGCGCGCGGATCACGAACAACGTTTCGGGATGTGACTGGATGATTTTCAAAAGAACATCGAGCCACCCGAACATGTCGCTGAAAACCGTGTTGGCGTGCGGCTGGCTGGTATCGAAAATGACGTTGGTAAACACTGGCACGATCTGCTTGAAGTGTGCGGCTCTGTTCAAGAAAGATTCGTCCGGCCCTTTCATGTCCGCCCAAAACTTGATGCCCGCCATCGTGAAGTCACCTTGAAAACGCTTGGCGAGATACGCATCCAGTTTTGCGTTTTGCGCATCGTTCAATTCAAACTCATCGGGAATATGAATCGGATACGCGGTCGCTTCGCCATCGGTGAAGAACGCCGACGCAGGCTGCAATCCGACTTCATGCGTGATCACACGAATGCCGCGTTGTTGCGCCACATAACGCGCCGTGGCTTCGGGGAAGAATTGTCCATTGAAGACAACCACCGCGCGCGGCTTGGTTTCATCGAGAAGCTTTGAAAATTTCTGCGCTACATTCCACGCCGATAAAATATACTCACGCAAAAGATAACGCGTGTTCTCGTCATTATTCAAATGATGGACGCGAAGAATCCATCGTAAACCGGGAAGGCATAACTTTCCAAGCGGAATCCCTTCCCAGGCAAAATGCATCATCTCTTCGACCGAAAGGCTTACTACTGCTTCATTTAGTTTTTCATCCCGTTGAAAGTTGAACCAACGAACACCCGACTCTGGTCTCGATACGGCGCTGGTGGTCGAGTACGAAGGTATCGAGACCCCGCCGCCTACTCGACCATCAATTGAAGGCACGCCGTTATAAAGCGTCTTTGATTGATACACACACGATTTGCACGGCGGCTCTTTATAGACATTCTCGCGATTCGTCCCCAGCACGCAATGACTCATCCCTGAATTGCATGCGAAATAGACCACAGGGATTCCCTGCAAGCGGAATCCCCACGATGCCAGCAGATGAAATCCGCTATTCCATGAAAGATCGTCAATGCCGGTGGAGGCTTTGAAGAAGGCAATCGGCGCGCTATTAGACGGTTGCGACATGCGTTTTGCCACTTGCCGCGCCATGGAAGCGATTTTTAAATTATTCAGTCTGCGGACAAATCCGCGTTTGATGCGTTGGGTATAAATTTCGTTAAGCGATGTCATTACCAGTCATTCTTCTTTTCATAACCAAGTCTCACCAATAAATCGCCCGCCACATCTTTGAATAATTTTTTATGTTCGTTTGAAAAATACTCTTTCCATCCGCCCGTTTTTCCAGAGCGAAAGGTGTGACTCTTTTTAGGTTGAATTGCGTCCACCAAAATTTTCATTGCCTTCTCGCGAGGCGTAGGGATTTTATAACCAGTCTTTTCCACTTCATCGAGCATAGCGTTAAGAGTCACATCGCGATTGTTAATCAGCTCTTCGAAGCGGATGCACATCACGTTCTTTTGTTCGAGCCATTGGAACACACCTTCGTATCGTTGCTTCACACTGACCATATGCAAGCCATCTTGGTCAATGCCGGTGATGGCAACTTTGAGTCTCGCAGAAAAATCAGGTAATGATTTATAGTAGTTATGCATCCCATGTTCTTCGTAGATGTCGGTTGCAAAGAACACTTGCGAGACGAGCATATCGCGCGGGTCGCGATAAATGAAATAGTTAACGCGTCCGTTCGCGGTCAAGAAAGAAACGTTTTCTTTTGTGGCTTCCAAATATCCCCAACCGATCACGCCCCTCGGAACATTCTTCAAGTCTGATAAAATTTCATCCGAAGTGCGCCGCCTGCCATCTTTGGTGATGGTGCGAATCGGATCGGCGTCCACATAACGATACGGCAGGAGCTGCGTGAAGCCGTTGAGAATTTGCAGCAACAGATGCGACCCGCTCTTTGGTTTGGAATTACCGAAGATAGGCGGAGCATCATTGAATGAAAATCGCTTCCAATGAAGAATCGCTTGAGTTGTTTTACCGGCGGGACGAAGTAGCCTTCGCAGATTCATTAAGGTTCACAGAATTATTTATTCATCATTCACGCGGCGCAATTTCTTCATTGAAGCCTTTTCACTATCGTAAACTTTTTTCACACCGTCGCCCACCGAGGCCTCAGCCACGCGAATGTATTTGACGAGCCGTTCAAAGCCGCCCGGCTCCACGGATGCGGCTTGATCTGATCCCCACATGGCACGATCCAACGTGATATGACGTTCCACCGCGCACGCGCCCAGCGCGACTGCAACTGCCGAAGGCACGAGCCCAACTTCATGTCCAGAATATCCGATCGGATTATTTGGAAATTCATCGCGAAGCGTTTCGATCATTTTGAGATTCAATTCTTCCGGCTCACATGGATAGGTGCTGGTGCAGTGCATGATGACGAGATTTTCTTCGCCGATAATCTTCACCGCCTTTTGAATTTGATCCATCGTGGACATGCCGGTTGAAATGATCATCGGCTTGCCGGTCTTACGGACATGCTTTAATAATTTGTGATCCGTAAGAGATGCAGACGGAATTTTATAGGCGGGCGTATCGAAGTTTTCCATAAAATCCACTGCCGGTTCATCCCACACCGAAACCATCCACGGAATATTTCTTTCCTTGCAAAAGACATCGATCTCGTGATATTGATCCGCCGTGAATTCAACTTTATGACGATAATCGAGATAAGTAATATAACCCCACGGTGTTTCGCGCATCTGAGTCTTTTGCGCTTCAGGCGTCGAGACATCGGGTGTGCGTTTCTGGAATTTCACCGCGTCCACACCTGCATGAACTGCGGCGTCAATAATTTGTTTGGCGATCTCGATATCGCCGTTATGATTAATTCCAATTTCAGCGATGACATATGCAGGGTGTCCATCGCCGACCATTCGATTTCCAATTTTGATTTCACGAGCCATTCGGTTTCTCCTCAAGTTTCTTCAACACCATATCACACAATTCCCTCAACGCGCCATAACCGCCCCGCAGTGATAACACATAATCGGCGGCACGGATAACATCGGGATAAGCATCAGCTACAGCCACCGACCAACCGGCGATCTCAAAGCAAGGCAGGTCATTGAAATCATTGCCCAGATAAATAATTTCTGCCGGGTCGAGATTCTTTTCGATCAGGAATTTTTTAAGTGCCTCGCCTTTTCCGTTCAAACTCAAGCCGTGAATCGCTTCGATGCCCATTTTCTCCGCACGCGCTTTGACAACGGGATTAACTTCCGATGAAAGGATCATCACCTCGATGCCGCGTTCGCGCAATTGACGGACACGCATCGAATCGGAACGTGAGGCGGCTACCGTTTCCTTTCCGTTTTCATCCGTCCAGACGCGTCCGTCGGTAATCACGCCGTCGAAATCTGTGATGATCATTTTGATCGTTTTCGGCATCGGACGATTCTTTTTTCCGGGCGAAACCATATCCAAGCCGCCGCTATAAACAATGGATTCATATTTCGCCCAATCGGAAAGATTATCAATGTCTACGGTGTAACGCGGATCAATGATCAGCGGATAAATTTTATTTCCGGTCAGCGAACTCTTTCGGGTAATGGTGGAGGTGCGTATCGCGTCGATGTGACCGGTCTGCCAATAGATCGGTGGCAAAATCTGGCGCGGTGCGTTATAGGGTTCTTCAATGCCAGGCACTTCGAGCAAAGGACTCATCGGGCCATCGGGTCGGGAGATTCGCCACATCTTATGCGGATTCTGTCCCGCCGGGACCACGCCGCGCACACAGTCTGCGCGCGGATGTTCCAGCAAAATGCTGATGGCATTGTCGACGCAGCCGCGCGGACGAATGGGAGATGTGGGACGCAGTTGGACAACAATCTCAGGCTTATATCCTTCGATCTCTTCCAACCATTTAAGTGCGTGTTCAAAGACCGGCAAATCGAGCGTATTATCTTGTGCCAATTCAACGGGACGAAGGAATGGAACTTCGGCTCCATACTGCCGCGCAATAGATGCGATTTCTTCATCGTCGGTCGAGACGATAACGCGCGTCACCAACTTCGATTGCTTGCCAGCCGCGATGCTCCACGCGATCAACGGATAACCGGCGAAGTCGCGAATATTTTTGCGCGGGATTCCTTTTGAGCCGCCGCGCGCCGGAATGATAGCTAAGATTTCTGTCATTTTCTCACCATGCTGTCCAGCCGCCATCCACAACGACATTATTGCCAGTCATGTACGACGATGCGTCGGATGCAAGGAACAACAACGCGCCGTTCATTTCATCTTTGCGCGCCATGCGCCCCAGGATGGTTTTGGCGGAATAATTCTTGACGAAATATTCTTCGTGATTATTGAACACGCCGCCGGGCGTGAGCGCATTAACTCTAATTTCTGTATCCGCATAATACGCCGCGAGATATTTTGTAAACCCGAGCACGCCCGCTTTCGTCACGGTGTAATAAACGGGTTTGAACGCGACCCGTTTTCCGTCTTTGATATAAATGCGCTGATCGGGTCCATTCAATCCATACGTCGAGCAGATGTTGATAATGCTGCCTTTTTTGCCGTGTTCAATCATCGGCTTGACGCAGGCTTGCGTAATTAAAAACATGCCAGTCAAATTCACGTTCAACGCCGCGTTCCAATCTGCGAGCGGATAATCTTCAAAGTTGCCGGGCGCGATTCCCTTCGATGCCGCATCGGGATCAAACTTCGGATCGAGCGCCGCGGAATTCACGAGAATGTCGAGCCGTCCAAAGTCGGAGAGAACGGAAGCGACCAATTGTTTAACGGAATCAGGTTTGGTAATGTCAACGCCAAATCCTTTAACATTGTATCCATCTTTATTTAAAGCATCTGCAACTTTTTTTGCGACTACAATATTTAAATCAACGACTGCAACGGACGCGCCTGCTTCGGCAAGCGTTTTACAAAACTCGGCTCCGAGCAAACCCGCTCCGCCGGTGACGATTGCCACGCGATCTTTCAAATCAAATTTTTCTTGAATCTTCATCCTACCTCTTATGGCGCCGCGGCATAAACAATGCCCGTGCCGGATTTGCTTACCGGATATAAACCTTGAACCAAAAACGCGGCATCCGGCCCCGATGATTGTTCACCGCTCGCAAAGATTGCCAGCACCGCTTTCTTATTCAGAATCTGTTGATGCATTAATGCTACGCCTTGTTCATAACCGGATCGAACTTGAGCAGTTACTGGATCAAAACGATTCGGCAAAGAATAAGTGGGACGGTTGGTATATAAATATACCGCGCCCGTTTCATTAGTGTAAATCATCAGTGCGCGAGGGATGGTACGCAAATAAGCGATTGCCTTTGAGTCGTACCAATCAAAGGAAGCGAATCCTTGTCCGCCTTTTGAAAGGTCTTGCACGGTCGCGATTTGATTGTAAATAGATATGCCTATAAAAAATAATGCTAATAGAATGGCCGCCTCGCGGCGCTTCTGCCATAACCAAACCCCAAACAACACAAGTAGAATTAACAGCGAGATAAAGATGGGCGCAAGAATCCGTAACTGAAATTTCGTGGAGGCGTCAAAGAGCAACATCGAAGCAATGATTGAGGCAATGTATCCAAAGACATATAAACCTGTTGAAAATGAAATTGTCTCTGATGATGCTGGTGAATGTGTTCCAAAATAATTCCATGCCTTGATTATTACCCAAACCAACACTACTAATAAAATCAATGTCGTGAGAGCAATAAACAGCACGGGAGTTTTGTATAATTGTTTGCGCCAATCTTCCACAGGAACAAGAAATTGCGAGATCGTATAAAGCGTGGTATTGAAATTGCTGGCCGTGATCGGATGCCATATCAATTCGCGATTGGTGGCATTGCCTGCGACGATGATGTTGCGAATTGACCAGCCGACAACAAATGGCAAAACGCTTGCGAGAAATATTCCCACACTGACGAGTCGCTTTCGCCAGGTATTGTGCAGGAGAAACAATGCAAAAAGAAATGTGGCGACTAAAGCTAGTCCGGCATAACGCGTCAAGTATGCCGCGCCGACGAAGACTCCGCAAGCGATCATCCATAACCAATGCATGTCGCGTTCAAAATATAGATCGAACATCCAGAACGCGAGCAGACTCAAAAAGATGAAGAGCGGCTCACTCATCGCTGTTGTATAAACTTGCAATAATGATCCATTCAAAACGAACAGCGCGGCCAGCACAAGTCCCGCAACTAGCGACTTTGTCATGCGCCAACCAAGGGTGCCGATCAGCCCTGTGCTTAATCCAAACAATAAAGCATTGAGGAAGCGCGCACCGCGCAACGGATCCAATCCAAATAAACCGATTACAGTCAGCGCGGAAGAAAATCCGGGTGGGAAATGTGTGATCGGATTATCGCTTACCAGCCATGCTTCACGATAACCATGTCCTGCCAGCAGACTGCGCGCACCCGCAATATACGCGATCGAATCATCGGACAAGCCAAGACCCTCGGGTGTGGATCGGAGCACGAGGAATATCCCGATAAGGGTCAGCAGGCCGAGGATCAGGAAAGAAACGAGGCGAGGCGTAATGCGGATCTTCATTCAAATTATTTATTTCAACAAATATCCTTGCTCTTCAAGATACGCAGCGATGTGACGAGCGTTCTCTTCCGGAGTTGCGCCGTAACCTTTGAGCGAAATCTCCGGATCAATCGGCGGCTCGTAGGGATCATCCACGCCGGTGAATCCCATCGGGTGTCCATCCACCATCGCCTGACGCGCTTTGGCATACAAGCCTTTCACATCGCGTTGCTCGCAGACTTCAACGGGTGTATCCATATAAACTTCCACAAAATTTTCGCCGACCATCTTGCGGGCTTCTTCGCGCGTCGCGCGATACGGACTGATCGCCGCGCAGATCACTGCGCCGCTGGCGTGTACAATTTCACCGGCGACAAAACCAATACGCATGATATTCGTATCGCGATCTTCTTTGCTAAAGCCGAGTCCCTTGGAAAGATGCGTGCGAACCACATCGCCGTCGAGGATGGCAATCTCGCGTCCACGCTCGAGCAACAAAGATGTCAGCACCTGTGTAGTAGCTGATTTTCCCGAACCACTCAAGCCAGTAAACCAAATACAAAATCCTTGCTTATGGCGCGGCGGATACATCTCGCGCAAAATCTCAGCGGTCTCGGGGCGCGTAAACCAATCAGGCAGCAGCTTGCCCTTGGCAAGATAATCATCGCGCACCTGCGTGCCGGAAATGTTGAGCGTCTTCGCACCTTGCGGAACATCCTTGCCTTCCACGTAACGTTTTTCATCCGGAAGATAAACAAGTTCCTCGAACGGAATCATCTTCACGCCCAATTCATGCTCGTATTTACGCATGTTATCCTGCGCATCATACGGACCATAGAACGGCTTGCCCGTTGAATCTTTTCCCGGCCCCGCATGATCGCGCCCGACAATAAAATGATTCGCGCCGTGATTGCGACGAATGATGGCATGAAGTAGAACTTCTTTCGGTCCCGCCATGCGCATCGCTAATGGCAGAAGACTAAGTAAGGTACTTTTCTTGTCGTAATAATTATCCACCAATGCTTTGTAAATGCGGACGCGCGTATAATGATCCACATCACCGGGCTTGGTCATGCCGACAACCGGATGAATAATCAGCGAGCCGCCAACTTGAGCCGCAGCGCGTTTGGTCAATTCTTCGTGAATGCGATGCAATGGATTGCGCGTCTGGAATGCGACGACATTATCATTCCCCATGTTCTCAAGCATCTCGCGCACCTGCGCGGGCGTGCGGCGCAATTCGATAAAATCATAATACTTCGGCAGGTTGACGACTTTCATCGGTCCGCTGATGCAGACTTTATTCCAACGCGCCATCTCGGAAACCATCGGATGTTTGGAATCGGTGGAACCGTATGCCAATGCGGCTTCGGTCTCCGCGTCCCAGTGATAGACTTCATCGAGGGTCAGCACCGCGATCACATCATTATTGGCGTTGCGCAAGACAATATCATCACCAACGGTCGGCAATTCTTTGGGATCCGCGGTCAGCGTGATGGGAAGCGGAAAAAGCGTTCCGTCGCTCAGACGCATTTCGTGCAGAACCCGCTCATAGTCCGCTTTGCCCATAAAGCGATCCAGCGGAGAAAATCCGCCGGTGGCGAGCAATTCCAGATCGCACAAATTGCGCATGCTGATTTTGATCGAGGGCAATTTGGCAGCGTGAGCAAGCAAATCATCACGTTCTTTTCCGCTCACAACAAGGCTGACTAATTTTTTACCACCATACGGGGAAATCAATTTGGCTTTCGACATCAAAAACTCCTATTAGATTTGCAGAGAAACTCTGCGGATTGGCTTTGAAAAGCAAGGAACAATTATAGCAAACTATTGTTCTATTTTGAAACGCAGTAGAGGCTTTTTACGAGATCCATTGTGGATGAATCTAACTGCATCCCAGTTAAGATTCGGCAGGCTTGTGTTGTCACGTATGGATCGGATTTGATGGGATGCGCCAACTCTGTAAGCTGGGCTTGATTTCCAAAATGAGCATAGGCTTGCAGGAACGGCATCCATTCAATTAAATCCTGAGGGACGAGGCGAAGCTTCTCAGTTTGATCACCTAGATTGAGGACGGTCTGCCAATCCCCAATCTGACCAGCATACGAAGCTTTCTCATAATAATAGCACCAGTTCCGCGTCGGCTCCGACCCAAACGGAAATTGCGGCGGGGTTTTGAATTGCTTCTCTGGCATAACATCCTGGATTTGCGAATAGGGTGCCATCAACATCACGCGCTCATCCTCATAGGATGACAATTCCGTTTGATTTCCATCGATAACGTGAACACACGAAGCCGACGTGGGTTGGGTAATTACAAGAATATTGCTGTAATTTGTAAATGTGTGAATGGAGCCGCGGCGCGTGTCGTATTCGACTCCTTTGTTGGATAGAACTTTGTTCACCGCATCGTGATTCAACAGCGCAGCATAAATAGCGGGTTGGATGAATTTTTGACTCTGGCTTTGGGGATAATAGATCATATCGGCGGGCGACCAGATCGTATAATCCTCACCTGCCTGTCCAAAAGGATAATTAACCACAAGCGTTGTCCCCGGTTTCATTTGAGGAATACGCCAGCTCACCTGCCACCAAAAAACATTATTTGAATCTGCAGAGTGCGCATAACTGGCGCCATTTTCAAAGTGGGTAATGACAGCAATGCTGATCAAGAGCAAAATAAATCCAAGCTGGAATCCGTAATTCTTTAGGCGATCAATAAAAACCGCAAGAATCATTGCGGCACCAAACATGCTGATCACGGAATAGCGCGAAAAGTCGCTAAAGTCTACGCCGCGATTGGCTGCAATGATCGGAGCCAAACCGCCTGCAACGATGACCAGCCCAGTCCATAAGTTTTCTAATTGCCAGCCGGTTTCCGATGCGGAATCCAAAGAGATCCGTCTTAATGAAATCCATGCAAACAGGATCGCAATCAACGCGGCGCCCAAACCGAGAAAAACATTGATGGGTGGCAGATTTGCAAAAGCATGATAGAACGGCACAACCCAAGCCAGCACTGTGACATCCACCATGTTTTGAATCAGCGTGGCGCTCCAAAGTAGAATCGTATGCCACGGAGCAGTAATTAAACTCCCCAATTGTAGGCTTATATCCGTCTGCTTGCGGACATCTTGAAAGAAAAACAGCCGCCACGTAAAAAAGATGATAGGCACAACGATGAACGGTAAATACCACAACACCGCGCGCTTCAACTTAGCAAAGAAATTCTTTTCGGTTTGCCCTGCAAGAATAAAAAGAAGGACCAAGCGCACAACCTCATAGCCCGCATAATATTCCATCTGACTCAGATAGGCGAAACCAAAGAATATGGATAATCCGCTCAGGAGAATCCTTGTCCACAAGCTTTGGGTCTTGACCGCTTTCAAAGTCAAGGCGATGGAAAAAGTCGCAAAGAATAATCCGGCGATGTGCGACTGAAAATCAATCGCATTCGGTTGGGATAAAAAGCCGGGATAGATCAAATAAAACAAAGCCGCCAACGTTGCCAAACGTTTCTGCTGGGGCCAGACCATGCGCAGGCTCCAAAGAACCGACAAGCCGCTAAACAAGCGGAACAAATAAGCGCTTACATTATAAGGAAATGGATTTCGTCCAAAAAGAATATATAACGGAATCATCAGAAGAGCGCGGGCAGGACGATCAACGCTAAAAATATCAATAAATATCATTGGTCCACGCGTGCCCGTGGCGAACATCTCATACCAATCGTCATTGAAATAACTGAAATGCGCGATGAACGGCAGATAGGCAATCGCCGAAACTGCGACCAACAAAAATATGGCGATAAATAATTCCGATTTGATCAACGAGCGAAGTTTATTCACGAACATCTCCTAACTCAATTTTACTAAAGTTCCTCTTCTTTCAGACTCATGTGCCGCCAACGCTAATCGCAAAGCTTGTTTGCCATCGTCTAATGTGCAGATAGGCGATTCTTTTTTCTGGGCAACGGCAATGAAATGTTTCATTTCTTCGATGAACATCACGTTTCGTTCGAAGCCCGCGGGGGGCTGATATGTTTCCCAATCTTTTTTCTCTGCTGAAAACACATCCAGATTGCCTGAGGCGTTATCCCATTTCATCGTGCCGTTCGAGCCGACAATTTCCCAGCGATGACTGGGCGGCTGTTGATTGTAATCCAAATGAACGGAGCCGAGCGCGCCGCTCTTCAGCTTCAAACCAATTTCCGCCGTGTCTTCCACTTCGAGTCCGAGATTCGACGCGCCGGTGAAAGCCCAAAGCGAATCCACTTCACCGAGCAACATGCGGAGATAATCGAGCGGATGAGTCAAAGTGAAAATGACGCCGCCGCCCAAATCAGATCGAGCCGCATAACTTTGTTTGAAATCTTCCCACGGATGCCAATCGGGAAGATACTCGCCCCAATGCGCGTGAAAAGAAAGCGGTTTGCCGATGGCATTTTCTTTTAACAATTGCGCAGCTTTTTGCAAAGTCGGATGAAAGCGGAATTGAAAGCCGACGAGCAGTTGCCCGCCGCCTTTTGCAAGCGCATATTCGAGTTGATCAATTTGGTCTAGCGAATTCGAGATCGGCTTTTCAATCAAAATCGAACAGCCTGCATTTGCAGACGGAATTGCAATATCCAGATGCAATGCGGTTGGATTTGAAATGATAACGGCATCAGGTTTATATTTTTTTAGCGCTTCATTTAAATTTGTTTCAACGGGATAGCCAGCTAGTTCATCATCGGATAAAGTGGCGCGATGAGAACGAAGCAAGACAATATCTTTTTCGCCGAACGAAATCAGGTTGCGAAAATGTCGGCGGCCAATCGAGCCGAGTCCAGCAATGAGAAATTTCATCTTTCACCAATTCAAATCCTTCTCATACTTCCACTTAATTAACATCTCACCTGCAACTTCTTTGAAGACGGATTTATCCCTCGCCGTGAAAAGTCTCTCCCAATTACCAGCCTGACCTTTCGGAAGGAACGAAGCGATTCCTTCATCCCGTTGAGCCTGCCACTCCTCATCCGGGTTTGACTCCATCTCTATCTTGATCATCTTCGATAACGGTTTATCAACTTTTTTCACGGCGAGAAATTTCCATAACCGCGTCATTTCATTAAATGAGTCGCTGAGCAAATCTTCATATCGCAAGGAAAAATAATTTTTATCGAACAATCGTTGTCCTTCGTCTTCGATTTCCTGCAAATTCGTAATCCAACCTTTTGCCACGCGTCGGATAAATGGTTCGGTGAAAATCGAGCGCGTGCCATTTGTAAATTGATTCTGATCCTTGCGTAATTCTTCGATGATGCGTTTATCTTCGGATGTCAGGAATTTTGAATCTTCCACAAAGTTACGGAAACGTTCCGAGATTAATACATCGCGTCCATCACGGACGATGTAAACTAATTTTGCGTCGGGATAGACCGCTTGCATGTCACGCACAGCTTGACCGTGAATCATGGATGAGGGGCTTTTATCGCCAATAATCATTTTGCCTTCGCGAGCCGCTTCGCGTTCCATGATGATGTCCGCTGATGCACGCAGAACAAGCGGCGAGAGATCGCGCCCGTGATTCCAACGATTCGATTTGCGCGTCAGCCATTCTTCGATCTCAAGTGAATCGACCAGTGATTTCAACAATGGTTTGCGCGTGAAGTAGTGTGCCTGATAATCGCAATGCACTTCGGGGTGCAAGCGCACAAGCCGCATGAGAAGCGTCGTCCCAGAACGCGCATGACCAAAGATGAAAAATTTCTCGCGCGGGAAGAATTGCTTGATCTCTGCAATTTCATCAAGCGTGATGGCAGGAATCGGATTGCGTTGTTTCTTTTTAGGTTCGCCCTTAATAAGAATACGTGCAGCACTTTTGAAACGAGAAAACATTATGATAATCGCTCCAAACTATCTCTTCCAGTTTAGCATAACCAGTCCAGCCAGACAAACCAGAATGCCGATGATGTTAATCCAAGAGAGGTGTTGCTTGAATACCAGTAAAGCAACTGGCACTAATAATAACGAAGCCACCACATTGACCAGCACCGCGGCGATGCCAATGTTCCAGCCGGAACGATAAACGAGCAGAAAGCCAACTTCGAGTCCGACGACGGAAAATGCCAACAGATAGCTTGCCCAATTCAATTGCCGTAGTTCGGCGAGGAATCCAATTTTGGTTGGGATGAAGAAAGCTAAGATCACGGTCAGACAAAACGCAACCGCGTACGTGACCATGATGGCAACTGCGGGGTTGACATCTGTTGGTGTGGACTTCTGGCTAAAGTGATAGAGTGCGCTGGAGGCGATGGCGAGCGTGATGGAGAAATAAAAGAGAAACATGTTTCGTTTTCCGGTCATGACTATTTTATCCTGAGATTGCTTTATCGCTACGCGCCTCGCAATGACATTATGAATTAAGAATCTTCAAAATGTATTCCGCCGTACGCTTGCCAGCAGTTGCATCAGTATAAGTGATTTCCCGTTCGATGAACTTGCGGCGTTCTGACGCGTCGAGAGCGGGATTCGTTAAATAGAGATTGATCGCGTCCCGAAGTTGATTCTCGTTCTCGGCGACGCGTCCGGCTTTCGCATCGCGGAAACGTTTATGCGTGGGCCAATTGCCAATCTTTTTCAATGACAAAGAATATTTCTTCGGCACATTCCAGCCGCCGGGTGTATCGATGACTGCCGCGACAATCGGCGTGTCATGGACAGCGGTTTCAACAACCATCGTGGAATAGACCGTGACCAGTACATCGGAGTGCGCCATCATGGATGATTTCTCGTCCATGTCTTCACCGCTGTAATAGCCGAGCGATCCGCCCAAGGCAACCGGCTTAACGACATGCACGTTGGGATATTGTTTCTCGAGTGCAAAGATTCGTTCGCGTTCATCGGCGAAGATTTTCGGTTTATCTTGAAAGTGACTCGGATGCAATCGAATCAATAATTGCGAAGGTTCAACCAATGCATCGGATGAAACTAATTTCGCAAGCGCTTCCATGTTTGGATAGTTCGGCGCGAAATGGACGAAGGAACAGGCATACGAAATCAACTTGCGATTGGGATCGAGCCCATGCAGTTTGAAATAATCGTCCTTCGATAATTGCCACTCTTTTCTGAAATATCCGTCATACGACGGGATACCACCGATGTTCACGCGCTTTGGATTCCAATCCGAGCCGTAGACCAATTCATCTTTTTGAAGTTGCGACCAGCAGGTCGCATAATCCATGTGCGCGCCGGAGATGGAATAACTCGACGGATTATCCCAACCGACAATCGCTGCCATGGTCGGCACGTGATGCAGAGTCGCTTCACGCAGCAGATAACGGTCAAGACGCCAGCCTGCCGTCGAAGCGATTACCAGATCGGGCTGGTACTTTTCAAATAAATCGGAATAAAGATTCGGGCGGGGAATGAAGCGGTTCTGCATCTGCACTAGAAATTTGCGCGCGAAGGAAAATGTCCGCAATAAAAGAATCGCAAGCGCGGACGGAATCCAAATGCCCAAACGGAATTTCCAACCGTTCTCCGCCCAGACTTCCCAGATGTGGCTGTCCATGGCTTCGGTGTTGATATGCCACGAGCCGCCGACGCGGCGCAGGTAGACGAGCAGCCATTGCAGGCGCGGTTTGAATTTTGCCGCGTAGTCGTTGGCTTGTTTGAGGCGCAAGCCTTCGAAGATAAGACGCTTCGACTTCGGGTCTCGATATGCTTCGCTACTCGACCCTCCGCTCAGCGCGACATCTGCAAAGCGTTTGGCAATTTGATCTTTGGTTTCATCATCGGTGAGCACGACGATTTCAACGCCCGCATTCAGCAACGTCGGGAGGACGTCGCTTTGCAAGAAGTAGATGATTGCCATGCCGTGGTCGGCGGAGATGAAGATGTGTTTGGACATTAATTCGGTTGCGCAACACGATTGCCCTTTTTAATATGTGTTGAAATAGTCTTTATCAATAAATCATTATTGCTAATGGATGATGAGATTAAAAAAGACGGTTGATTTAATCTTGCATACATTAAACCGTAGAGATTATGCCAGATCGTCAGTTTTCCTTTTGTAATTACAATACTTAAACTTTTCAGCCTAAACAATCCGAACAATTTAGCAGGCCTGATTTCCACTACGTTAGTCCAAGATATATCAAATTTCCTAATAGTCACAATTTGCAATCCTTTATCATTCGTAAAAATATCCGGGTAAAGATTGTTAAAAAAGGAAAGGCACAAAGGAGACAATACCGAAAAAAGTAGAAAATTCTCAACCACGTTATAAAACTCGGATTTATCGAATGGCACTTGCTTGGCAAGCATAGAAAAAATAGTAGGAACAAACATTAGACCGATAAGAAATAATAATATAGAAAAAACGAGGATTAATACCCTAGTATTTCGAATGCTAGGTTTATATAAATGGCTGGTTGTCGGCATGACTTTTTACTCCTATGTCCTTCCCAATTTCTATGAATAATACCAATTGAAAATCTTGTTGTACACCGCCAGCAACATCTTCTTGATAAATCCAATTTCCAATATACGCTTGCCAAAACTTGCTTTGCGTTTGGAGCTTTGCGCTTTGAGTTCACCGCGCAAATATCCCAGCGTATTGGACATGTTCATCGCCAGCGGGTCGGAGACCATCAGCCGCAACAAGCCCGCGTCGTTCATGCGCTTGTCCAGCTGGCGGACTTGTCCCATGGGCTTATCCATGTCAAAGGGCAGGAATTGCTGGAGCGTGGATTTGTACGCGGTGAATTGCCAATGCGAAGCGCCAGCAAAAGCAATAATTGGTTTCGCCTTGGTCTCGATATGGCGGTGGTCGAGTAGCGTTCTTTGCGTATCGAGACCATCACCGCCTACTCGACCATCGGCTGGCGGATTGTAAGTAATGCGCCAATCTTTTGTCTCAGCATAGATTTTTTTATTCTCTTCTTCAGTTTGTCCAAGTGAAAGATTGAATTCCAAGAATGTTTCCCACGGAATAAATTGTCCGTCTTCGAGCTTCGCATTTTTCCGTGCCCATTTAAGAGTCGATTCGTAAAACTCAGGCGGCGTGCGAAAGGGACGCGCGGTCACCATGCCAACGTTGGGAAATGTTTCGAGAATCTCCACAGAACGCGAAAGCCATTTGGGAGAAAACAAAACATCGCTATCGGTATATGCGATGATCTCGCCCGGTGCGCCCGCGAGGATGATATTCCATGCGCCGCCTTTGCCCATGTTCTTCTCGGCGAGAATCAAATATTGAATTTGCCCTTCTTCTTTTTCTGTGATCAGAAAGTCGCGCACTTCAGCGCACGAACCGTTGTCGAAGACCATCAAGTCAAACGGCAAGCCCGCGTCCTTTCGCATCGACTCCATGCAGACTTTCAACACATCAAGCGTCTCGGCATAGAATCCGCTCAGGAACGGAATGTAATTCAGCAACGCAACCGTGATCCGCTCGGGGCGGGCAACGTCTTTGACGAACTTGGCGGGGTTTTGACCTTTACGCATGAATCTATTTCCGACTAAAGATTTTTTGTATCCGCTTCTTCCATCGCTTTGGGCGGGCGACATTTTCAATCATATCATCAGGCAGGAAGAAAAATACTGCGCGCAGAAATAGTTCCACGCCGCGCATGAAGCGCAGATATGACATCTTCGGGCGCGCAAGTTTACCACTGACCAATTGATGCGTTGAATCCAAGACTGTGTAACGAATGTTGGCTTGTCCGCCCGCGAGACGAATGTTCTCGTCCGTGTCCGGATGCTCGTAATGTGGCTTCGCATCAGGCAGGTGAGAGTAATCATGGCTCTGATGCACGATCCTCACCGACGGCGTGCAATCGATCACCGACCATTTTTGCTGGCGCGCTTTGTAAATCATCCAATTGTCCCAGCCCGCGCGACCGATGGTGAAGTTTGGAATATCTTGATAGCAGGTTTTTGGAAAAAGAAAAAAATCGCTTCCCGCGGGACGATGAAGCTGTCCCTGCGTTCTGACAGTTGCTTCCAGCCGACTCTGCCAGCCTTCGGTGAATTCGATCGGTTGAATGATATCCAAGTCCCAACGCCGACTCAACAAAACAAATTGTTCTTTTAGTTTTGCAACTTGTTTCGCGGCTTCGACAAAATCTGGCATCAGAATAATATCTGCGTTGATAATGCATAACAATTCGCTTTGACTATTTTGCCGCGCCAACTCAAACATGGATGAAATCAATGGCGTGCCATTGTCATTGCATTTCACATTCGGAATATGCTTCGCGCCAAATTGTTTTGCCGCTTGCGATAATCCTTCTTCATTCCCAAGCAGGATGACTTCCACATCGAGAAGCAGAGTCCATGAGTGCAGCGCGTTGCACTGGATCAGCGCAATGTGCGGATCGGTGAACGGTTTGGGAGCAGAGAATAAGGTTATTAATGACATGTTCAATGTTTACAAGTTTAAATGTTGGAACGTTCGAACCTGCAAACCTTACAACTTTCTAACGTTTCAACGCCCTCTTATCAATATCCTTCAAGGTTTTATGTTTCACGCCTGCATTGATTTCCATCAACTTAGGTTCGTTGTGAACCAAATCCAAAACTTCCTTCCACGAAAAATCATCGCGTCCATCGAAGCGACTGTAAACCTGCCGCATGAATTCCAAATCTTCGGGCGTGTCCACCGTCCAGCGATAATCGCCAAAATCAGCAGTGTGATGCAATAAGGCGACTTTGAATCCGCGCGGAGAAATGCCAGCTTCTAGTGTTCGGCTTTGACGAGTCAGTTCCACGCCTTCATAAAAATACGGCATGGCATGTTCACGGTGTTGAGGTTCTTTGGCTTCTTTCCATGCTTTCGCCAAAACTTTGAATGTACAAGCTTCGACATCCAAACCGATTGGATAGGTGCGATGCCACGGCGGAGGTAAGCGGTTGCAGACAAAATCAAATTTGTCATCAAGCAACGTGTTAACAACATCATCAATCAACACCGGATCAATCACCGGACAATCGGCTGTGATGCGGACAACGATATCGGCTTTTGATTCCTTTGCCGTTTGATAGTAACGATCCAGCACATCATACAAACTGCCGCGCGTAAAAGGGATTCCGCTGAAGTCGCAATATTCCGCCACGGGATCGTCTGTCGAATCGGTTGTCGTGGCAAAGATGGTCTCGTTAACGGTAGCTGCCCGCGAGGTCCGGATGAAGACGCGCTGCAACATCGGTCCTCCGGCGATATCGGCCAGAATCTTTCCGGGCAAACGCGACGAACTCATCCGCCCTTGAATGACGGCAACGACTCGAGTGCTCATCTTTTACGACTTAGGCGTCTCATCAGATTTTATTTTATCGCTCGCCTCATCAGGTTTTGTTTTCTTTTGTTCGTTTAAAGATTTTTCCAACGTGTTGATCTGTTTGCGATGACGCGACACTGTGAGCGCACCTTTTAAGACGGAAGGTAACATGGCAAGAACGCCGATGACAATACCCACACCAACACCAATCAGCACAAATAAAGCCAGCGAGCCTTTCATGCTGAGGGTGAAGAAAGTTGCCGTCACGATCAACGGATTTTGAAGCGCAAACGCGACGGCTACAATAGCAAGGATCAATGCAAGGATCAAAATAAAAATGGTCATAGTTTCTCCTTTGATTTTATTTATGAAATTTCCGCCAGCGATGGAATCGGCAGAGGCACAACAAAACCTTTGGCGCGGAATTTTTCGACGTAGTCGCGCACCACTTCGTAATCGAGCCCGACCTGCTCGGCAATATCGAAGACCGAATGTTGACCTTCAAAGCGCATCATGATCTTTTCGATGGCGCGATTCAGTTCCCAATTGTCACGCCAATCCACCCAAAGTCCGTGACCTGAAAGAAAAACGGGACCGCGGAACGTGCGCTTGGGAATGTAATTGCTGGCGTAAATGTGGATAATTTTTTCTGCAACATCCGCCGCGCCGACCAGCATATCTTCGTGCATGATGTCGAGGTTGTCGTCAGTAGTGTGATATTCCTCGTAGGGCCAGCGATTGAGCGAGATGCACGGCACATTGACTCCGGGCCCGTTGATGACGCGTTCATCATTGGCAGGCGCGGCGGCGAAGTCGCGCTCATCATGATCCACATCACGCAAAACATAATTCGTGATTCGATCCAACAGATGGTTATGCTGACGCGTGTGATGCCACGCGATTTTATTTTGATTGCCGGTCATTTCCATGAAGATGCCGCCGCGCAGATTTGGGATGAGCGACTCATTGTGAGCGAGATAAGCAATCGTGCCAATCGTTTCAGGCCCAAACCAGAAGCGGACGCTCATTGACCCCGCCGGTAACGGCTTCTCGGCGAGTCGCCGCGCCAACTCTATTGCGCTGACCACGCCCGCGCCGTCATCGTTAGCTTGCATCGGATGACAGGTGTGCGCCTGAATAATGATTTCGCCCGCGCTTGGATTCGCTCCGCCTTGAGGGTGGATGACAGCACTAGCAACTTTAAATCCTTGCTTAGGATCGGTGATGAATTCAGAACGAATGACGGCATGATATTTTTTGTCACGCGAAAGTTGATCGAATGCGCTCTTTGATAAACAAAAGCCCCAATCGCGTTCGTAATATTTGAAAATCCATGGCACCGCGTTCGGACGCTTCTCGTTGAAATACAGATGTGGTTGCAATTCATCCCAACTCATCACTCGATCAATTGGCAATGAATACGAAACGATGTGAAGCGGATTGTCTTTGAAATCTACAATTCGCTCGCCGTTTTCGATCTCCAAATATGCTTCGTGGACAACATATCGCTCGGGCACTTTCCACGTCCAGACCGGCGTGCGCGGTGCATATGTTTCAATCGTATAGTTTGACGAGTCGGGCATGTATAAGCCGACGATCTCCAGTGTTTTATCTTGATCATCGGATGCAAGCGTTCGATGCAATGGAAAGAATTCAGCGAGAATAGATTTGAGAGAGGAATAGGATTTCATAATTTAATGTCATTGCGAGTCTTCGAGAAGCGATCTCATGTTTTAATTTAATCAATTTCTTTAATGATAGTTGAGATTGCCACGTCGTCTTGGTCTCGATACGCCGCTTCGCGGCTACTCGACCAACGAATAATTTCAATCCTTCTTGATGTAATACAACAAATGCGGATCGCGTCGCATCTCGCGTGCGGTGAAGGCATAGACTTCATTCGCCTTCATCAACTTCACGTCCGCATCGCCAATCTTCTTGGACTTGATCACGCCAGCCTTTTCCATCAACTCGCCCATCGGGTCAACCATCGTCTTGACGCCTTTATCAATATCGCGCACGAACATCTCAAACGTATCCACTTTCGTCGTGCCATCCCAATCCGTGACTTCTCCGGTGAATTGTTTCAAAAAGCGATAGTCCACACCCTCCATCTGTTCGATGTGATGGAAGAAGGTCATGCTGTTGTTATACGATAATCCAATCACCGTGATCTTGCCATCAAGGTCACGCAGTTTGCCGAAGACCGAATTGCGTTCATACGCGCTCTTATAACGTAGACTTCCCAACATCTCAGCATGTTTGCCGATGATGGCAAATGAATAAATCGGATGAAAGACCCGCTTCGCGCGCGGATCCTTGCGGGCAAACTCCGTTAAGATTCCCATCTGCGACGGCGTGGAGCGCACATCCCATGGCTTGCCTTTATTGAAATCGAAATTAAAGGATGGCATGATGAGCGTTCCGTCCGCGCCGAGAGTGGCGAGCAACGCGTCGATAACGGTTTGCGGCCCGCCATTTACCTCGCCGAGCGATTTGTAAGAACTGTGGACAAGCAACGTATCTCCGGTTTGAACGCCGAGATCGCGAAATGCAGAAGTTAATGATTCAAGAGTTAACATTGCGTTCTCACATGTACAATCCGCCGTTGACCGCGATCACTTGACCGGTAATGTATCCGGACGCGGGCGAAGCGAGGAACGTCACTGCACGCGCAATCTCGTCGGGCTGACCGAGTCTTTGGATCGGAATTTTCTGCACGACTTTTTCCAACGCATCAGCGGGAATAGCGCGCACCATATCGGTATCAATAAAGCCGGGACAGATCGCGTTGGCGGTGATGTTGTTGCGCGCACCTTCCAATGCCAGCGATTTTGTAAAGCCAAGCAGTCCCGCTTTGGACGCCGAATAATTCGCTTGTCCAAAATTGCCAGCCTGTCCTACCACCGAACTGATGCTGACGATGCGTCCGTAATTCTGTGTCTTCATCTGATCCCACACGGCTTTACTGCAATTGAACGCGCCCGTTAAATTGGTGTCAATCACTTCCTGCCATTGCTCAGACGTGAGCTTAGGAAATGTTCGGTCGCGGTTGATGCCCGCGCAATTGACCAGCGCATCAATGCGTCCATGCCGCTTGATGATGTCGGCAAACAATTGCTGGATCGCGGAAAAATCTTTTACGTCGGTAGCATGTTCTTCGGCTTCGACTCCGAGCGCTTTGAGTTCATTCAAAACCTGCTGGCCTTGCGCAAGATGGTCGAGATACACAATCGCCACATTCGCGCCTTTCGATGCAAAGTCCAACGCAATGGCGCGGCCAATTCCGCGTGAGCCTCCGGTTACGACGGTCCACGCTCCTTGAAATTCTTTTTTATCAGGCATCATTATCCCTTCTTCAAAACAAAAAATTAATTCGAGCTCGCCTTTTTTCTGGATGGCTTATTTTCCAATTGGGCGATTTTGCGCTTGCTTTGCATCACCGTCCAACTGCGCCCGATCAAGGCCGGGATCATCAGCAGGATGCCCAACACCACGCCCGCACCCAATGCGATCAGCAGGAAGATTCCAACTGCGCCTTGAACGCCATAACCAAAAAACGTGACCTGAACCATCGTTGTATTTTCCAGCGCAATGATCACCGCAAAAATCACAGCGACCAAAGTGAGGATAAGAGATACGATCATTTGGACCTCCTATAAAATTGGATGGTCTGCTCATAAGCTTCGAGCAGCTTGGCAAAATTCTTTTTCCAATCAGCCCGCTCTTCCGCGGACTTTCGAGCGGCGCGGCTGATTGGAGTCAACTTTCTTCTTTGAGCGATCACTGCCAAAATTTTTTCAGCAAGTATATCCGCATTTCCATCCGGGAACAGCCAGCCGTTGACTCCTTCATCAATCCATTCCTTGTTGGCAGGAATATCTGAAAGGAGACACGGCAATCCGCAAGCCAATGCTTCCATCAATGAAACAGAGGAACCGTCAACGTGCGACGGCGAAATATAAAGATCAGCCATATCATACCAGCGCGGCAAGTCGCGTTGTGAAACTTGCCCAGCGAATTGTGCGCGGTCAAGCACGCCGCCATTCATCAGGATTTGTCGAATCATATTTGTCTGCGAGCCGCCGCCAAGCAAAAGCAAACTAACGTCATCGCGTTGGCTCGCAACCTTAACAAATGCTTTGGCGAGCACATCCACGCCATAGCGCGGCTCCCACGCACGATTACAAAACAAGACAAACGATTTCCGTTTTGCGTTTTGCGTTTTGTTTTTTGTGCTTTGCGTTCTTTTGCTAACCACTGATTGCTGAGTACTAAAATGTTTTAAATCCACGCCCCACGGAAAAACCACAGTGCGATCCGGATTCATTCCATAAGCAACTGCTTTGTCACGCGTGATTTGTGCATCGCTTGTGAAAAAATCACTCCTATGCAATACATAGCGCGTGATCCGTTTCATCCACGAATTACGTTCGGCATCCTGCATCAAGTCAAAGCCCCAAGACATCGTCAGAATGGGATGAAAACCTGATAACACTGTAATCAACGCGCAAGTTTGAATCGGACCGGCGTGAATCAAATCAGGTTTGATTTCTTTAATGACGCGTTTCAAATCCAAAGTCAAACGCGGCACATCGCGCCATCGAAATGAAGTTTGTCCGCCTTTCCATAATATCTGCTGGATTTGTGAAGGTACGGGGCGATCCTCAACTTGCCGCAAATTTCTTTCCAACTTCAAATAAAAAACTTCATGTTCAGTTTCTGCTAACGCAGACAAGAACCGATGATCGTGAGGCGAATAATCTTTGGAGAAATAAATGATCCGCATATTATTAATTTACGCGCCCAAATCCGTCCATCTCAATTCTTGACCCAATTTAAAATCATGCAATGCCTTCGTACCGATCACGTCCGGAATTTCATAGGGCTTGATCGCGCCCGGCGTGGCAGGACGGAGCACGTCGATCATATCGCGCGTAAAAATTTCACCTGCTTTAATTTCACGCGCCGCACGCAGACAACGACGCTGAACGATGGCAGTATCTTTTTCGTTCTCCACGATGAATTTATCAGCGCCGCCCAATGAGCGTTCCAATAAACGAGTCTCTTCCACCATCTTTGCCCAGTTCTCGGGGTTCATCGCAAATTTATGATCGGGACCTTCGCGGTCATTGCTATCGGTGAAGTGCCGCTCAATGACGCGCGCACCCAGCGTCACCGCCGCGAGAACCGGCGCGACCGCGTGTGTGTGATCCGACAATCCCAGAATTACATCCGGAAACATCGTCGCATATGTCTTCAATACGTTGACATGCAGATGATCATAATTCTTCGGGCTGGCAGTGTAATTGGTATTGCATTGCATCAACACCAATTGCTTGTTGATTTTCAAGATGGCATGAACCGCGCGCTGAACTTCGCCGATCGTTGACGCGCCCGTTGCGACAAAGAACGGTTTGCCTTTGCTCGCCATGCGCTCCAAGGCTTCGATCCAATCAATTTCGCCCGAACCGGCTTTATAGATTTCAACATAAGGATCGAGAAAATCAATGGCTTCGAAATCATACGGCGATGAAAAATAATGGATGCCGACTTTCTCGCACTCTTCTTTTAAAATCATCGTCCATTCAAACGGAATCGACGCGGCGCGATAAACCTCCGTCACCGAATTTTTCCACGAGGCTTGATGACTCACTTGCGCGTTCATGTGCGAGAAGCCGTAATCAGAAACAATTTTCGGCGCGTCAAAATTCTGGAATTTAGCCGCGTCCGCTCCGGCTTGGCGCGTGAGGCGGATCAATAGTTTGGCACGTTCCAAATCGCCGTCATGATTTGCGGCGATGTCAGCGATGAAATAGGTCGGATGATTCGATCCAATGGTTCGGTCATGCAGTTTGATTTCCATGTCTCACCTTTAGGAATTCTGTTGATAACTGCGGATTTTCTGTGGATAACCCTGCTGGTATTGTGTATTAAACTCGTTCAAGCCGGTGGAGAAAGACGGGAGAGTCATATCCAAATCGGTGGACAATTTGTGAGTAGACAGCCACAAATTGTGGGAACGGCGTGCAGTCAGGCTGGACTTATCCACGGACTGCGGCGAAATCAGGTTTTCCTTCAATCCAAACTTGCGCGCGATCTCAACTCCGAACTGATATTTGCTCATCGCCTGCGGACCCACCACATGATATAAACCGCGCAAGCCGCGATCCAACATCGCAAGCAAAACATCGCCCAGATGATTGACCAGCATCGGACAAAAAAGCACGTCGGTAAAACCGTTGACGCTCTTGCCGGTGCTGAGGTTGTTGATAAAGAACTCGGCGAGACTTCGCTTGCCGCTCAATGACCAGCCATAAAAATTAACACGCGCCACAATCGCTAGTGGATTAACTTGCAAAACGGCGCGTTCGCCCTCTAGTTTTGTTTTAGCATAAACGCCTTTCGGGTTTGGAGCATCGCCCTCGACGTAAACATCCTCCCTTTGCCCATCGAAAACTGCATCTGTCGAAATGTGAATGAGGCGAACTTGACGCCGCGCACAAGCATCAGCCAGCCGCGCCGGCAAATCTGCATTCATCTGATACGCAAGATCGGGATTCGATTCGCAGACATCCACGTCCGCCAGTGCCGCGCAATGGATGACCGCATCCGGCTTGGATTTGGAGACGATTCTATACGCGGCGTCCGGATCAAGAAGATCGGCGTGGATCAACTCAAATGGAACGGACGCAAGCGTACTGCGATCCACGCCAATGACGTGATGCGTGCGCGTTGCATCCAAAGCCAAATTTAGACCGAGGAGTCCACTTGAACCGGTGATCAGCAATCGCATGATAATGTTCGATATTCAATCACTCGAATATCGCTCCTATCCTTCCAGCTTTCCAGCGGCAAACAACTTCTCGAACGGCTCGACAAATCTTTTGATGCCGTTCACATCCAGCCATTCCTTATTATTGTCGCTTGAATAACGATATCCGTCCGAAAGCAATTTTCCTTGCTTTTGCCACGAGTAGCCGAACCAAAACGCCTCCGCCGGTTGAACTACAAACATCTGATCCAACTCAACAGTGTTGCGCGCCTCATCTTCAGAGATCAAAACCTCATGCAACTTCTCACCGGGCCGAATGCCGATCACATTTACATCCGCATTCGGCGCGATGGCTTTGGCGAGATCAATCACTTTCATGCTCGGAATCTTTGGCACGAAGACTTCGCCGCCTTCCATTTGTTCGATGCAAGTAATTACAAATCGGACGCCTTGTTCCAACGACAACCAAAAGCGCGTCATGCGATCATCGGTGATTGTAACCTTGCCCGACTCGCGTTGCTTCAGAAAGACCGGCACCACCGAACCGCGACTCCCGACCACGTTTCCGTATCGAACGCACGAATAGCGGGTCGCTGAACCCGCGGCATACGCGTTACTTTGAACGGTCAACTTCTCCGCCGCGAGTTTGGTCGCGCCATATAAATTCACCGGGTTGACAGCTTTATCGGTGCTGAGTGCCATCACTTTTTTGACATCTGCATCCAGCGCGGCTTCGACCACGTTGCTCGTGCCCATGATATTAGTCTTCACCGCTTCCATCGGATTATATTCGCAGGCGGGCACCTGCTTCAATGCCGCGGCATGGACAATTACATCCACACCCTGCATGGCGCGCAGAAGACGCTCGCGGTCGCGCACGTCGCCGATGAAATAACGCATCGAGGGATGATTAAATCCCGAAGCCTGCATTTCATATTGCTTCAACTCATCGCGGCTATAGATGATGATCTTCTTCGGCTTGAAATCCTTGAGCATGATCTCGACGAATTTCTTGCCGAACGATCCCGTGCCGCCAGTGACTAATACAACTTGATTTTTCCAGTTCATTTAGATAACTCCACTTATCGTTAATTATTGCATATCTGCACAATACATTTCAAATTCACCGGCTCTATTAAGAATACAAAGTTTGTTAGGCGAATCACTTATAGCCAATGAAAGAGACTGCCGTACAAAGATAACTTTTGGCAAGGGTAATGTAAATAAATCAGCTTTACCACAGCCCTTCGGAAAAAGAAATTGGACTTGGTTATCACTTGTAATCCATGACATAACTGTACGAGATGCGCTTTGAGCAATTTGAGGCGCAGTAACAACTTTGTTCTCTCCGGACAAAAGTTGCTCCGGCCATAAAGTTAAGTTTGTATCAATACATTGAGAATAAACACCTGTTGTCGTTCCGCCTGGAATTGGCACATCACCAATTCGATATATATAATAATTTCCTAGATTGTCGCCAAAGTCATGATCGTACATTTTTAAAGTAATATTTGTTTGTTGTGTTGTGGCAGCATTGTTTTTCCAATAAGCAAAGTTTAGTTGGCCATTTAAATCTCTACCATAAAGTCGAACACCCCCATCACTATCAGATTCATATTTCCACATAATCAGATCGTTTAACCCTTGAGGCAAGATAGATTGTTGAATTTGCCAACCATTAGTAGTATTCGTCAAATATAGAAAATCAGAACCCAAACCTTTTGGTACTCGTATAACCGCATGGACTACTGATTGAGAGTCTGAAAACAAACTGCCACTAAGATTTGGGTCTTTATCAGAACGATAAAGTTCTACTTCTGGGCTCCAATTTGCGCCATCATATTTTGCGTACATCAAGCGATAAGGGCCGCCAAGTTGTAATTGGTTATACCAAAGAACATGAATTGCACCGTCTGGAGTTGCAAGTGGCGCTGTTACTATAGATGATGTTCCTAAAGTTGATGCAATAGGCTTTGGTGATGTCCATTGTCCTGCGTCAAAATAAGAATGATATATAAAAGCATTATCAGAACCACCCAAAGTGTCCCACAATAAATGAATTCTTCCCTTTGAATCAATCAATACTTGTGGATGTTGAGAAAATGGTTTAATAACTGGAACAGGTATCTCGGTCCATTTCCAGCTTGTCACGTCCTTGATATGTATTTGAGCTGCTGGTAATGGAGTTGGAGAAGCAATCGAAACTGGAGTTGTAGCTGGTATGGCAACGCACGCCATCATCATTAGTACAACAACAAAAATCAAAATGGTTTTATTGAGATTGGAATTTGCAGTTTTTATACTCATGTTACTTGTCCCAATCGAAATTTCTCTTCAAATAACCGTATAGTTTTTGATTATAAGGACGATAATATTTAATCAAATGATTCCGCGTTGATGCAGGCATCTCTTCGTAAACACCTTGCTTATAAGTTTTGAAATCATTCGGCGTCCAGTCCGATAATCCAAGAAATTCTGTCGCTTTGCGATACGCGGTGGCAGGTGAAGTATAAATCTCTTCGCTGGCAAGGATCAGCATTTGCTCACGCGGAAAAAGCGCGAACCATTTTTGAAGTTGTTCAATGTATCTTCCGCGCGCGAGATAGGAATAATGCAGATGATTAAAGGTGGAATAGCGAGGATCGGCGATAATCTTCTCTTCTTCGCCGCTTAATCGCTCCGCTTCATGCCCGATGGCATCTTCAAAAGGTAAAGATTCCCTGCCGACGCGCACCATGTGATTGTAATGCGAATAAGCGCGGTCAACAGGATTACGAAGCAACGCGATCAATTTAACATTTGGCAAAAGTTTCGCGATTCGATTCGCCGCGGTCGGATGAAAAATATAATACGGCGTCGCTTCGCCGGTGGCCATCCCCGGCTTCATCTTGAAGCATGTTGGAAAGTGAGCGCGATACCAGCCGAGTCCTTCAGGATAGTGGATGTCAAAGAATTTTATTTCTTTGCGAAACGGAGGATTGATCCGCGGATGCCGAGCCAGATAATTGAAGAAGGAAGTTGTGCCGCCTTTCATTACTCCGATCACGAGAAAGTCCGGCAGGACGCGCAACGGCGTTGTAGCTCGATGAAACATCCACCAAAAAAACAGGCGCGGATTCTTTTTCAGTTTGTACCATTGACTGGCGCTATCAGGAATGTCGAGTTCCAATTCCATATTTACTTGGCTTCCGATTTACGAATCACAATCAACGGATATTGTCCGTTCTCGCCAAAGAAGCGCGGGAAACGATCTTCGAGCCAGAACACAAAACGCAAAAATGGTTTGCCTCCCCAACGTGGATTGACAACGGTTTTAAGAAACACGGTGCTGAGACTGCGCCACGCGAAGATTTCAAAATCCACATCATGCAACTCTTGTTTCAACCAGCGCGGCGTCAATTTTTTAACGAAGGTGCCTTCTTGTTCATCTTCGGCTTGCCAATTCTTTTTTCGTTTGCCAAAACTGCCGCTTCGGATAAATCGAATCAAACGAACTAATGGACGCGTGACTAACACCAAACGCGGATGATCCCAGCCGTTGACGATTGCCGCTGTTCGATTTGATTTGAGAACGCGATGCAATTCAAGATACGCGCCGCGATGATCACTCAGCGGCAAATGATGAATCGTATGCATCGAAACAATGCCGTCAAACGCGTCAGCCTTGAATGGAAGGTTGGCTATATCTGCGACAACATACAAACCTTTCGCACCAAGCCGCGTGCGTGCTTCTCTCAATGCCGTGATGGATATATCAAGACAGACGCGAAAGTGATAGCCTTCGGAGTAGGTCAAATATTCGGGCCATTGAACCGGACCGGAACCGGCGTCCAGCAAAAAGTCGCCGCGCGAAGCGATATAACGATTGACGCGCAAATGACAACGATGAATATAGTCGTGTGAAACGGATCGCAGATCTTCGTAGCGAGCGTTTTGATACAACCCTTCGCCGACTTGCGACCAGCCAATCTGATCATAAAATTCCCGGACTTGTTGCTTGGTGTTTTCTGCCATTAGTTCTTCCACGTAAACGGTTCGCCAACCAAAAACTTGAACGTCTCGCCAAATTCAGCTTGACCTTCAGCGCCAAGCACTTTACCAAGCGGCCACACCGCGAGATCGTCCCAGAAATTCATCAAGCGCCACGGGAACGGGCGCGGGTACTCAAAGAAAAAACGATATGCATAATTCCAGGCGGATTCTACCTGCGCCTCGTTCAGACGATAAGCGGGCAGATCCGATAAAACTTTTTTCAGCGTTGTAAAATATTCTTTCCAAGAATTTGGATCGAGCGTAAAGCCGCGGCCGCGATAATGCGTTTGGCCGCACGAGATCACAGGACGATCATTCATGGCGGTCTCGAGTCCGACCGTGGTGGTATACGCCAAACCTAAATCGGCAATCTCGATGAGATCATATGTGTTGACTTTATCAGCCGCGGCGATGACATGAATGTATTCCGGCAACGACGGCAGAGCCTCGCGCACAACTTGCGCCATAGATTTCGCTTTTGGAACAATCGTTTCGCCGGGATGAACTCGAATCACCAACTGGACATCTGAGCGGGTTGCAAAAAATTGAACCGTGCGCTTGATCCATTCGGTCATTGACTCAGCGAAGATGTTGCGTCCAAGCGTTAAGCTATCGCCCAATACATTTGCAGCCAACATGACAACCGGACGATCATCGAGTTCAAGCAATTTCTTCGTCGCCTCTCCGCCTTGAGAAGAGACGTATTGCCACAAGCGTTTGGATTTTCCCCAAACGCGCGCACCGCGTCGTGCGTTCTCTAAATCGGCCAGGCGTTCATACATTGCATCGTTCATCGGAAGTTTGCAACGAGCGTCAACAAGATAATCTGTTTCCTGCCGCATGATGGATGAATTCTGTGCCAACCAAATCTGCTCGCGCTGATCGTTGAATTCAAACGTCATGGTTGGAATATCAAGATAACGCGCCACACGAAAAACGATTCCCATTTCAAGGATCAAACCATTGGGGACAAGAACAACATCCGGTTTGTTCGTCTGCATCCAAGCCAGCGCAGCGCACGCCGCAAAAGAATTTCGTTCGAGGCGCAGATCATATACAGCGCGGTCAGATGCGTTATTCATATCCACTTCTTCGCGCATCAGTGTATATTGCGTATCCCACAAACTGATCTGTTCAATATCGGTGCGAAGTTTATCTGGCAACGATGCCGAATCTTTGAGGTCAAGCAATGAAACGTGTTTGACCAGCGGCTCAATCGGTTTCAACGTGTCACGCGTGTGCAGAATGCGCTGGCGTTGCGTAAAGTTATCCATGCGCTTATGCCATTCGGAATAAGGCAACGTCATCAAGGTGACTTGATGTCCGAGCCCAGCTAGCACAAGCGAGATATATGCCGATTGTTCGATCCAATAATGCAGGGTTGAAAAAAATAAAATCTTTTTGCCCGGCTTCGCAGACGCGGCAAATGTCTCTGCGGTTTTCACCGCCTCGGGCAACGATTTCTTTAATCGTTCGAGCGAGAAGTGATCGTTGTGCGCGCGATTCTTCTGTCGAAGCATCCAATCGAGTTCGGCAATGAAAGGTAAATCGCCAGCCAACGAACGCAGCGCTGATTTTGTAACCATCAATCTAACTTTTCAATTTTCCAATCCAGGCGCGGGCGAATCGGCCCCACACGCGGTTCGGGCCAATGTGTTCCGGGAGCGCCGGAAACATCTACGTTAAAAGCCAGAGCGTTCTCGTCGAGAAAATAGCGGCGGACTCCGAACGAGCTGGCGTTGACTCCCAACGAATAACGGCCTTCGTTGAACAGGTCGGCGGGAATGGTACAACGGCTGACATATCGTCCGGCTTTGCGCGCGCTGAACTTCTCAAATTTTTCGGGTTCATCGGTATCGAAGGAGGTCAACACATAATCGCCGCGCATGGTGCTGAGATAAAAACCGACGCGCAAACCGGTGGTCGGCGCGCTGAGTTGATATTCAAATTCAATGGCAGCCGGTTCGGTCGAGCGAAGCGTATCTACGATAGTCCCGCGCATATCTTTCAACCTTAAAGAAATGGGTGTGAACGGCGCAGCCATTTCAGGCACTTCATCCGCTTCCCAAATACGTTCGCCCGCGTCGGCGTGTCCGGCGGAAAGATAATAATCTACCGCTTCGGCGGTAGGAGCGCGCATCATCAAGCGACCTTTATCAATGACAAGCGCTTCCTGAGTCAGGCGCAGCACAGCCGACATGTTGTGACTGACAAACAAAACCGTTCGTCCTTGTTGCGCCACATCACCCATCTTGCCGAGACATTTCTTTTGGAATTCGGCGTCGCCTACTGCGAGGACTTCATCCACAACCAGGATTTCCGGCTCAAGGTGCGCGGCGACTGCGAACGCCAGCCGCAGATACATTCCGGACGAATAGCGTTTGACCGGCGTATCAATGAACTGCTCAACCTCAGAGAAAGCCACGATCTCGTCGAACTTTCTTTCGGTCTCGCCGCGTCTCATACCAAGCACCGCACCGTTGAGATAGATGTTTTCACGGCCGGTCAGTTCCGGATGAAAGCCGGTGCCGACCTCAAGCAGCGAACCAACCCGTCCGCGCACGGAGACCGTGCCCTTCGTCGGCTCGGTGACGCGCGCTAAAATTTTGAGCAGAGTGCTTTTGCCCGCGCCGTTGCGTCCGATGATGCCCAGCACTTGTCCTTCTTGAACTTCAAACGAAACATCGTTGAGCGCCCAAATGTAAGAAAAGTTTTCGGCGCCGCGCATGGACTTGCCGGTCATGGATCGAAACACGTGCACCGGAGTCATCGCCACATCCATCAGCACGTCGCGCAGCATTCCATAATGGAATCTTGTCTGCATCGCGCCGATGCGATACCGTTTGCCTAAGTGATCAACTCGAATAGCAGTAGTCATGTTAGATCATGTCCGCAAACGTCCGCTCCATGTAGCGGAAGTAGAATAAACCGGTCACGAGGACAATCAGAGAAACGCCCACCGAAACAAGCAGTTGCAAATTGGGACCGGTGGGCGTGCCGAGCAGTGCCCAGCGAAAACCATTGACCACGCCGGCCATCGGGTTGAGCGAATAAACGATCTGCCATTTGGGCGAAATCACTTTGGATGAATAAGCCACCGGCGTAACGAACATCCAGAATTGAGTCAGGAACGGCAGGACGTAGTTCACGTCGCGATATTGAACGTTGATGGCGGCCAGCCATAACGAAACGCCCAGCGCGGCTATGATCGAAAGGAGGATGAACAACGGCAAGGTCCAGATGGCGGCCGTGGGCGTTACTTTGTAATAGAACATCATCACGATCAGGATTAGGAATGCGATGGCAAAATCCACCAAGTTGCCCAGCACCGATGCCAGCGGAAGCACAAGGCGCGGGAAATAAATCTTGGTCACCATGCTCGTGTTCGTCGTCAGCGAACGGCTGGCATTGTTCAACGCCGCGCTGAACAAGCCCCACGGCAACAGCGCTGTGTACGAAAAGATTGGATAGGGAATGCCATCGGTCGGAACTTTAGCGATACTACCAAAGATGAAGTTGAAGACCAGCATTGTCAGCACCGGCTGAATGATCGCCCATGCCGCGCCCAGCACGGTTTGCTTATAACGCACTTTGATATCGCGCCAGATCATGAAGTAAACCAGTTCGCGATAGATCCACAAGTCGCGCAAGTTGAGCGCGGTCAAGCCGGTGGACGGTTTGATATAAATTGTTTCTGGTTGACGAGCAAGCTCAATTGATTTTGCCATATCTATTTAATCTTTGAACGATTCTCCTTGAACCACTCGATGGTGCGGCGCATCCCTTCTTCAAACGGGACTTGCGCACTCCATCCAAAATATTCTTTCGCCCGGCTCACATCCAGACCTCGACGCGGTTGACCGTTGGGTTTATCGGTCTGCCAAACCAGTTTTCCCTCGAAGCCAGTTTGACGAACAATCATCTCGGTCAAATTTTTGATCGAAATCTCGTAGCCCGATCCGAGATTGACCGGCTCAGAACCATTATATTTTTCCGCAGCGCTGATGATTCCATCTGCCGCATCTTCGACGTATAAAAATTCACGCGTCGGTGTGCCATCGCCCCACACCAACAATTCCTTTTCGCCGCGTTCCTTGGCTTCAATGGCTTTGCGGATCAATGCCGGAATCACATGGGATGATTGTAGATTGAAGTTATCGCGCGGTCCATAAAGATTGACCGGCAAAAGATAAATCGCATTGAATCCATATTGCTGGCGATACGATTGCGCCTGCACCAGCAACATCTTCTTCGCCAATCCATACGGCGCATTGGTCTCCTCAGGATAACCGATCCATAAATCTTCTTCCTTGAATGGAACGGGCGTGAACTTGGGATAAGCACAGACCGTTCCAATTGCGACAAACTTACCGACGCCGCGCTGATATGCCTGATGTATCAATTCCACACCCATCATCAAATTATCATAGAAAAATTCAGCCGGATGTTCGCGGTTGGCGCCGATCCCGCCAACGTGCGCAGCCAAGTGAATGATAACAATATCTTTTGGGCTTACACCTTTTAGTGCATTATCATACATGCGGCGAATATCGCTTGGATCAACAAGATTGTAATTCTCTATACGCGGAATAAAAATATCTATCGCGCCGCGTCCTTTGAGCTTCTCTGTCACAAATGAACCGAGAAAGCCCGCGCCGCCGGTCAAAATGACGCGTTTGTTTTGCCAAAAACTTTCAGCCATAATTTATTCTCCCAATATTATTGCACAATAAATTGCGCGTTCCGGTAACGTTCATCCAACGGATTGCGAATCAATCCCGTCTTCAGCGCAAACAATAAATCGCGAATGCCATCGTCCACATCCAGCGTTGTTTCAAATCCAAGTTCACGCTTGATCTTGGCAAATGAAACGGTGATGTCGCGCATATCGCCGCCAAAAGTCAAGTCTTTATATTCGACTTCCGTTTCAGGCATGCGCCGCAACACCAGTTTTACGATTTGATCCTTAGTATAGTTACCATCGTCACTGCCGAGGTTATAAATTTGCCCGCGCACTTTTTTCTGCGCCGCATCCAAACCAATCATAATGCCGCGCACCACATCCCGGACATGCACGAACGAACGCGAATAGCCGCGTTGATAAATCAACAGTTGGCGCTTTGTAAAAGCATCCAAGACAAATTGATTGATGATCAAATCAAAACGTGTGCGCGGCGAAATTCCATATAACGTCGCAAAGCGAAACAATAAAGGCGAACAGGTCGCGTCTTTCTGTTCAAGCAAATATTGCTCTGCGGCAACTTTCGTTTCGGCATATAGAGATTGCGGCATGAGCGGTGATTCTTCGGTAACCGGTTTGCCATCGGTCGAGAGACCATAATTACTATAGGTGGATGAAAACACGAATCGTTCCGCACCCAAGTCGGACACCTGCTCGAAGACCATTTTCGTCGCCTCGACGTTATACTTCCACGCCACCTGCTTGCCGACCGCCTGGCAAGCAGGGAATCCCACAATCGCCGCCAGATGAACCACCGCATCAGGCTTGGGCCATTTCTCGCTTGCAGAATGGTCGCGCACCACATCTTTGATCTTATGAGGCTCAGTCACATCTGCTTTGACAAAATGAAAATTAGGGTGGTGCAAAAATCCAAGCAAAGACTCGCCGCCGAACAATAGGCTGTCGACAACGGTCACGCGATAGTTGGCGCGCAGCAACTCCGAGGTCAGGAGCGAACCGATATATCCCGCGCCGCCCGTGATCAAGATATGACGTTCCGTTCTCATTTGGCTTCTCCTATATTCAAGAAAACTTTATATCCTTTGATTTCAAGGGCAGGAACATTCTTATCCTGTACAACTACAATGCCTTGCTCGATGCACGAAAGGCGGCAAATATCCGCGATATCGCCATCACCAACAATCCGAACTTTCTTAAAGCCCGCTGAATGAATCGCATTCAAATGTTTTTTGACCCGCGAGCGAGTTTTACGATAGACGTCGAAGGAACGCTCGATGTAATCCACGGTAAGTCGGGCGCGCAGAGCAATGCCTTCCGGTGTGATGATGTAGCGAAGTTTCTTGCGCTCCGCGCGCTGAACTTTGACATAGCCCTTAGCGATCAATCTTTTAAGGTGCCAGTTAACGGTTCCAACTGCCACGCCCAATTGCGTCGCCAGTGCAGATTGATTCACGTCGGGATCAAGTTCCACTTGTTCCAGTAAAGACAGTTCGCTAATCGTATCGTTAGAAGATTCCATGCGCAGCACTTCGTAATTCAAAATTCAGCATCTGAATTATAACACGATATGGGAAACTGAAAACCCGGGGACTTAACTTATTTGCAATTAGTAATATCAATTAAGACGCGAAAATCAGAAAGTTCACCGGTGGCATCGTTCATTTTTTCCATTCGATTCATCACGCGGGCGCAAGAAGGATATAACGCCTGCTGATCGGTTACGGAAAGATGATCCCAATAACGTTTATCCAGATAAATATAACCGAATCCCGCCTTGCGAAGGTCATAAGGATTTGGATTCTTTTGGTAGGGCAAATACTGGCTTTTAGTAAAGCCATCTATCGTATCTATCGAGAGAAGTCCAAATAAAGTTTGACCGCGATAACCTGTAGAGTCAAAAACCATGAGACGCGAGTCAAGGCGATCCCAGTAAATCTGGCTCATGCGGCTGTCCATGCTTGAAACGAACGATGACACTTGCGGTGCGAAGATGGCAGTGCATTGATAAGCGAACAGTGCAATACCGCCAAAGATAGTAATAGCATAACCCAATGCTGTGAAAATTCTGTATCCACGCGAGGCTCGCTGAACGAATCTCCAGATGGGTTGAATAGCAAGCAAATGCCATAGGAGCAACCCCAACGCCGTGATACGGGTAATATCTCTGGCTGCCGCGTAACTAACAAATAAAGGAATAACCACTCCAAAGAATGATGCGATACCAAAACCGAACTCCGTTATTCGATTATGTTTGATATCGTTTCGTAAACGCGATATTATGATCGGAAATAAAAGCAGAATGGGCCCACATTCGGCTAAGATCACAATAAGCTGTCTCCAATCCGTTAAGGATAAACTTCCCATATGGCTGTCGAAAAAAGAAGGGGGCCAGCGCAGAGAAAAATTTCCCGAAGAGGCGGCTCCTACGCCTCGAGTCCCTTCAAAATAAGTTCGGGCAAGCTCTGTAATCACTCCTCCCTGGACGAGGCTAAGTCCCCCAGTAACGATGAGCACGAGGATAAGTTGTCCCCAAAAGGAGGATATGATCTGCGGAAGAGACAATCGGCGGCGGATAATCATGACAAGAATCGCGAAGGCGATTCCGAGATCAAGCAAAATAAAGATATGCTCAGCGCTTAAAGCCAAAGATAGAATCGCGGCTCCCAAAAGCAAGAGACCGCTCCACTTCAATTTGAGTCGGCCGCAAATCATGAGAATTAGAATAATCGCAAGAAACGGCAGGGATGACGCGCCGCCCCAATCAAAAGTTAACGGATTCAAAATTCCATTCGCAAACGCATAAGGAATAGGCACGGGAGGACCGCCGTCAATCACCCACGAGCGGGAAAGGGCCGCCGCCAAAGTATTAGCAGTATCAAGAGATGAGCCAATGAGATGAATATTGGAAGCGATATTATTCATCCACGATGATGGCAATAACGCCAATATCCAGCGCGTGCCCATTCCGAATGCGATGAAGAGAGAACCCAAAAATGCTCCAAACTTACTGCGCGTGATGCGTCTTATCCACAACCAACTACAAACAAGAGTCAATGAAACTGCAAATGCGCGGCTGATATCCCAAGCGCTCCACGGAAAAAATCCTCCGATCCGAACCATGCTCGCGGCAAATAAATCCAGCGCATAATGGTAGGGCAAAAATATATCGGGGTTGAGCGAATAATGAGGCGGAATATCCCCCGCCGCTATAATAGAGACCAATGGGAAGTGTGCGTAATCATCACCAACGCCCAAACCCCTCATGATTAATTCGAAAAGAATAAAAATGAGGATTAACGCCAGCAGTTGAAAGCCAACTTCCAAACTGATCAAATCAGACCAGCGGATTTTCGATTTTCTGGAAGCCCATAAGCCGATTACAAACACCATGATGGCCGCAGACGCAAAAGCCGGATATGCGGGAAACCAATGACCCAATGCATTTCCAATAAGAATATATAATAACATCCCCGAAGCAATGCCCATGATCAAACGTTCGCGCTTAAGAAATCGTCCGCTATGGACAACTAAGAGCCATCCTCCTGCTGCCCATAAAAGCGAAGAGATCATGAAAAGCAAGGGCTCTATTGTGCTTGTAGTTCTAAGCCAATACATGGTGCCTCACAAAGAACAGAATATAATAGCAGAGCTATATTCTAAATCAGAATTGATGATTCGCATTATATAATGAACTCAAACGATGAAACTGCTGTGCAGTACCAAAAGAGTCACATCGCTCACTGGGACCACATCGCACGCAAGCGCGATTCGTGGGATGGTTGGGGAAAATTCTATCATCGCCGCGTTCAAGAAATCTATCGTTTCCTGATCAATCCGCGTCAACGTGTATTGGAGATCGGATGCGGAACGGGAGATTTGCTTGCAGCGCTTCAACCCGCACGCGGCGTGGGCGTAGACTTTTCCACGGAGATGATTCAGCGCGCTCATGCGCATCACGCGGGACTCGAATTCATGAATGCCGATGCTCATGATCTGTCCGCTCTGCGCGAACCCTTTGATGCAATCATTCTTTCTGATTTGGTCAATGACCTATGGGATGTTCAACAAGTCTTTGAACAAGTTCGATCATTATGTGAGCCTCACACTCGCCTGATTCTAAATTTTTACAGCGGTCTTTGGCAATTTCCCCTGACCGTTGCGCAACGATTAAATCTGGCGGTGCCGATGCTTGATCAAAATTGGCTTACACGCGCGGATGTTTCAAACATGCTCAGCTTGGCAGGCTTTGATGTCATTCGACAATCGCAGGAAATTTTATGGCCCTTTCCGCTCGGAGGCTTTGCCAATAAATTCCTTGTCCGGCTGTGGCCGTTTCGAGATTTTGCGCTTTCTAATTTCGTCATTGCCAAGCCGCGAGCAGAAACAAACAACGACGAACCCAGTGTTTCAATTATCATTCCGGCGCGAAACGAGTCGGGCAACATCAAAGCCATCTTTGAACGGACTCCGAAGATGGGACGCGCGACCGAATTGATCTTTGTCGAAGGACATTCACGCGACGATACCTATCATGCAATTGAAAAAGAAATGGCGGCTCATCCCTCGACCTCGAGTCTGCTTCTGCGCCAAACCGGCATCGGCAAAGCGGATGCGGTTCGTCTCGGTTTCGCAAAAGCTTCCGGTGATATTCTGATGGTTCTCGATGCCGATCTAACCGTCCCGCCGGAAGATCTGCCGCGCTTTTACGAAGCCCTTCGTTCGGGCCGCGGAGAATTTATCAACGGCGTGCGCTTGGTTTATCCGATGGAAAAAGAAGCGATGCGCGGTTTGAATTTTATCGGAAATAAATTTTTTAGTTCAGCCTTCTCATGGCTGTTGGGACAACACCTCAAAGATACATTATGCGGAACCAAAGTTTTATGGCGCAAAGATTACGAACAGATTGCCGCGCACCGTTCTTATTTCGGTGATTTCGATCCTTTCGGTGATTTCGATTTGCTCTTCGGCGCCGCAAAGTTGAATCTTAAAATTATTGACCTGCCCATCCGTTATCGCGAGCGGACATATGGTTCAACCAACATCTCACGCTGGAAGCACGGCTGGCTTTTGCTTCGGATGGTTTGGTTCGCGGCACGCAGGATAAAATTTGTTTAAGTTATTTACACGCCGAAACATCCAGCAGGCGGCGGAAATCTTTGCGATAATCCGTTAGGCTGTGAATGCCATCCACTTCATATAATTTCTTGACGCATGGTTGCTGTAGCGCGGCTTGCTGTTGCGGCGTCAATTGATTCCAATAATCAATCCCAAAATAAAAGTAGTCATAGCCTTCCGCATAAATTTGATGCGGATCGGGGCTGGCAATCAACGCCTGCCATTCCGGCTTGGGCGCATACCATGTGACAGAAGAATCGGTTGCACGGCCAAAGATGGTCGGACCTTGATAAGTTGATGGATCAAGCACCAAGCTTCCAGGCTTTAATTTATTCCAATATTTAGCCGCCACTTTCGCATCCAAATCGCTGATGAATGTGGTGGTCACCGGCTTTTGAATCGAGATCAATTGAATGCCGAATAACATCAAGCCCGCGAAGATTGTTACCAATCCGCCCAAAACAACAACGCTTCGCAAAGCATCACTTCTTTTGCGCGCCCAAATCCAAAACAATGGAACCGCATAAAGCGTGCAGGCAAATAAGAGTCCATCCAACAAACGCGGCGTGGCTGTATAAAGCGGGCCTTTGAACGCCACAAACAGCGACGGCACACTCCATGCAAATGTGCCGATCAATGCGGCTTCATACCAGTTCTGTGTGCGCAGCGTTTTCCGTCCCCAAATGATGACCAATGGCAATGCAAGAATGATCGGCCCGATTTCTGTCAATGCAACGATCAATTGCGCGGGATTAAATAAAGATAAAGCGCCGAAATGAGCCGAGATGATTGAAGGAGGCCAGACGAGATTAGGAGTCGCGTCGAAATAGGAACCGCCGCTTCCGGGTCCGGACGTGAAGCGGGCGCGCACGATCCCGGTGAACACTCCACCTTGAATCAGCGCCGTTAAACCAACCGGCACGAGAACAGCAACCCAACGAATCAAACTTGAGGGTAATTTGAACGAACGATGTGTGATGATCCAAACGATCACCGCGAATATAAAACCAAGCCCGATCAATCCGAACAGCACTTCATTTGTCAACGCCAACGCAGAAAATAGAATGAATGTGATCACGCCTGCAAACGGATTGCGCCAACGCTGTGCAGTGAGGAGCAAAAGTAAAACGATGATAAAAGCCATGCCGGAGATTCCGGTAAAGCCGTTCATCACATACGATTGAAAGATGCCGCTGTGAAATGCAAACGGAAACGGGATAGGACCATCGCCGTCGATCTTCCAATTTGCAAGCATGGCGCGGACCAGATCGGGTGCGGTCTCAGCCGCAGAACCGATTAGCGTAATTTGATTCGAGATCAATTGCAAAATAGGCTGAGGCAATAATAACAACAGCCAGCGCGCTCCGCCTGCGAACATCAGCATTACGCTTGTCAAAACGGAGGCGATGCGATTGCGAGTCATGCGATACGCCCACAGCCACGCCAGCATCAGCGGCAACGCAATGATCAAGCCGCGTGAGACATCGAGCGCGGTCCATGGGAACATCGAACCGAGGCGCATGAATTGAGTGGCGAATAACAAAAGGAAGTAATGATAGTTAAAGCTGAAATGCGGATCGAGCGCGAAATGCGGCGGGATGTCGCCGGTTGCCATCAGAGAGATGGTCGGAAGGTTTTGATAATCGTCAAAGAGCGCCAGTCCGCGCCCGATGGAGATAAAAAGAATCGTAAGCAAAAAAAGAATCAACCAGTGGTTGAACGAAAAAGAAAAATTGATCTTAATGTTTTTTCTTTTCAAAACGAAAACCGCAACCAAGCCGCCTATCAAAGTCAACACTGCGGCAAGCCAGAATGCAATCACAACGGGAATCATTTGCGCCAAAAGATTGGCAAGCCACGTTTCGGTGACAAGCCCAATGCCCAATCCAATCAGCGCGGCTTCACTGCGTCGCAAGCGGAACAAGCTGGCGGTCAGCAGATATCCGCCGCTAATCCAGAGCAAAGCCCATAATATCAACGGAGCAAAATCCATCAGCGTTTTCATTACAAATATAACTCAACCATCAATGGATCAAATCCGTTCATTTGAGATATTTCTGGCAATCGGATATATTCTGGCGCGGAATTAGCAATTGCACATTGATATCATCGTAGGTTGCCAATGGCTGATAGAAACAAAGTGTGGGCTTGGAGACCCAATCGACCCAATCGTTGTTCTCATCCGAAAAGGCGCCGGTGGTACGCCGCAATCGAAGCACTTCCGTGACGATCAAACTAAAACGTTTCTTGGCAAGGTCTTGATAATAATTTTGGAAATACGCCGCGTTGCCGCCCATCGCCTGATCCATTACATATTTTTTTTCGTAATCCGGTACGAACGGAATCCGACTCACATAGTTAAACGTCAGCAGTTGACGCTGATCCATCATCAAGACCAAGCCCTGCTGGCTGGAGTGTGAGATATGGCTATTAATATCCGTTAATTCTTGTTGAGCGACTTGCTGACTGGGCAAACCCAAACTGGGATCATAAGCCGAATCGCGCGGAAGCGGGGTTATCGAATAAATTGGAAGAAGAATGGCCAAACATAACGCGATTTGAATCCAAACGGGCCAGCCAGTCACTGAGATATTATCGGAAGATAAAAAATTATAAAGACCCAGCATAAAGATCAGCACCAGCGTCATCAGGTACATATCTAGATTATGAAGATCGCCGCCGCCGCCGATCTTGGAGCTGACCACCAAACCGCCGATGAAAAAGATCGCCAAGCCCGCTCCTATTGCCAGCAATTGCAACCAGTCCAATTGCCAACGTCGAGAGACAATCCACCAAATCAAAACCGCGACTAAGGGACCGCTGTAAAGAATGGCTGTTAAGAGAATTCCTAGGGGAAGGGTTGGGTTGGGAAGCAGGCGATACCACAACAACGGTTGATTATTGATCAAATTGGCTCCGCCTCCAAAATTGGGGTGGGCTATAAAAACTGTGGTGAGGCCGGGCAAAAGCCCAACCAGCGCCAGAAAAAGAGTCGGGGCTACGCGGCGAATAAAAGGTCCGCGGCGATGCGGATAATATAAAATCAGATCAATCAAAATTCCCCAGCCGGCTATAACTGGAAGCCAAGTCCAGCGGCTGAGTCCCACATAGAAACTAGCAACGGCCAGCGAAACTGCGCGAACCACAATGGATTCTGAAAACATAAACGCAAATACAAGAATGGCGGCAATCATAAACGGCGGATGAAGAGGCGCTTCTAAAATAAAAAATAACATCATCCAAAGGGCAAAGCCAATCCGAATATAAAGATTCCGAATCTTGGGCGCCAGAATCAATACGATCAGGATTGGCGGAATGATCGACAGCAATACATTCCACAGGCGGAATAAGCCGATCGATAAACCCGGAACGAGAAAGAACACTGACGTTGGCAGATACGCGCCCGGCGAAGCATAAGGATTGACAATGAAGCCTGAATAATTGTAAAGATGCTGGCCGAAGAACAGCGAGTCTTCGTAGAAGCGGTCGCCTTCCGACCAAGTCATAGAAAATGGATAATTGGTTACCGACAATAACATTGTAAGCAAAACAGAAACTAGAGCGAGCGCAAAAACACTGATCAATACTGTTTTTGCAGAAACCAAATGTTCGCTTTTTTTATTGAGCAATACGGAGACTAAAAACAGTTCAATCAGCAGGAAAAGAAAACGTATATTTGGATTGCTAGTATAAATCTTGGAGCCTGCAAAAATATAAAAGAGCGCGGGACCACAAAAAGCCAAGGCAATGACGACCCAACGAGTCCAGCCGATCCGGTCGCGAAATGTCATCAGCCCTTTAATTAACTTTTGGTTATATGATGAAAAAAGAATCGTGGCCAAAGCGATGATAATCAAATAACCAAACAATACAGCGAGGCGATATACCCACGCTTGTGTAAAAAGAACGCGCAATTCTTGAACGATACGCGGGAAGAGAAACAAGCTGACCGCAAAAATAAATTCCTCCCAGCCGCCGAAAAGCTGACGGCGAGGCGAGATGAGCATAACAATCCATGCCGTCAAGCCGAAAGAAAAAATCAGCTGTAACCATGGACCATTCAACACATCCTGCAGCGGCGAATAAAGATAAAACCAGATAACGGATAGAATTAATACGGCGACAGCCAGCCAGCGCATCCAACGCGGACGCGAAACTTGTTGCGTTAAGCTATTCAAAGTTGTCGAACCGAGGAAATAAAAAACAAAAGCAACCAGGCCCAAAATTAAAAGTAGAACGTAAGCCGTAAGCGTTAATAAGCCGGTCGCAGATAAAACCCTCGTCCAATCGACTTGAGCGCGGGGAATCTTAACAATTTCAATCGAGGCCGATCCAGCCGCAATTATCCAGCCTGTCAATAAAAGCCAGCGAAAGGTATGTTTTGAGCTGTGAATCATTTTGACCTTTTTAAGAATCAAATAGCAGAATTTTTGACAATGAATAAATTGTCATCAGGCTTCATTTACCTTATCCACTTCTTCTTTTTTGATGGGTTTGAATCTGGCAGTGATTGTGTCGATGGGAATATAAAGCAAAAGAGAAAGGTTGAACAAGTAAAACAATACACGCGAGGCCACCAAAATTGCGGGAATATCCGCTTGAACGATACCAAAAAGGCCGTACAAATATAATAAGGTAACTTCGTTAACTCCAAGGCCTCCGAAAATCTGAATGGGAATGACAGAAACAAATTGAAGCAATGAAGCAATGAAGATGATTGCCCATAAATCAAGCGGAATATGGAATGTCTGAATCCTGCTGTAACTATATGCCATGGTAAGAGACATATAGCTCATCGAAAGCAGAAGACCCAGCAGGAACATGCGAATGACCGTTCGCTGTTCCTGTTCGGCCACGGATTGAAGCATGTTCAAGCCGCGTTCTAAAATAGAAACCCGGTCGAGCCGCGTCCAGTGCATGACTTTTTGCAACTGAAGAATAAATTTCTGGCGCATAAAAACAGCCGTCCAAAAAGCAAGTAGTGCCAGACAACTCACGATCAAGATAAGAATAACGAGTTCACGCAAAACATTAATTCGCGTCCACACCCACAAGGTTGAAAGAAGGAGAAAGAAGCTCATGCAGAACAGATCGCCGGCTTTTGTGATGATGAAGATCGTTCCAGAGTATCTCAATTTGACCTTTTGTTCAACGCGAAACATGGTCAGGTAGGATGCAATCCCAGCCGCATTCGAAATAAGATTCGTCAGGGCGTTTTGCAAAGTCACGACCCTTAATACCTGTGGATATGGAAATCGCCTATCGAATAGCGCCCAATACTGCGCCGCTTTCACAATAGTCATTGCAAAAAATACCACCAGACTGATAATGAGCCACGGCCAGGAAATGATATCTCGAAGGGCGATGATGTCATGAAGACTGGTCTTTGAAAGGATGAAGCCTGTGAGCGCCAAAGCTAGAGCAATCTTGAGAGCATCTTTCCATTTATCACCGATATGCATGGAAGAGAAAAACTGACGTAGAGTTTGAAATTTCATATGTACTTATGAGCCGGACAAAAAGCCTTTAAGACCTCCAAGCGCTTAGATCGATTTTTAGTAAAGCTTCTAAATTCTGAATATCTTTTTGCAAAAGACTTGTCAACCAAATCCGATCCTGCTCTGTCATCATCGAGATTTCCGTAGGAAGGGTCTCAGTCATATTCCGTCGTCGCATGAACTCCATCTGATCCGCAATCTTCACCTTCCGCAAAAGATCGACTGGCCAGGAGAATGCCCGATAGCGGCGGAGAAAACGGCGAAATCGAGCCATTAGCCAACTGATAATCCAGAAGCGAGATACACTGGTAACATTAGACCGCGATAAGGCATTTTCCGGCACAAATTGCTGTACACCAATAAAATCTTCCGCATCCTTAAGAAATGAAACCATCGTAGTCGCCGGGGAGCTATCTGTACACCACACTCGGATTTGTTCTTTGGGAAAAAAATTGTAATAACGCGTTAGTTGATCAAAATACATGCTTCGCTGTAAAAGCAAATCCGAATAACGCTTAACAGCTTCCCGGAACGGCATAGGTCTCACGACTCCGCGCTGCATCCAAAATCGATAGGCTGAAAAAGTCCGCTCAATAGGATTCCGTAACATGACCATGATTTTTATTTCCGGGTCGAATGCATGGATGCGTTCAGGCGCCGCTATGTCCCAGAGGTAAGACGGACAGACCTCCCCCTTTTTTTGCCCCGCGGCTGCTTCAGCATAAAACCGCCAATACCAATCTATGGGTTTATCGAAATTATAGTTATCGATATCGGGAAAATCCACAAACTTGCGATTGAAGTAATGGATTTCTTTTTGCACGGGGATAAAAACATCCCGGTGCTGACGCAGCATATCCGCGAGCCAAGTAGTTCCGCATCTTTCTGCTCCGACCACCATGAAATCCAATTTTAGATTATACACTTGCATGGATACTCCAAAGATTATTATTGATCTCGTTATTTTACCAGTGGTAGAAAACTCAATTTGTATGGGAAAGTGAGAAGCTCGTTAAGCGAGACCGTCTTGTCTTCATCGCTTCCAAAAGAAGAACTCCGCCTTTGCCATTAGCATACCCGAAATAATATTTATAAATTCTTTGAATGAGCTTCAATTTGGCTGAAAGGCGGACCAGCCATCGCAATTGTATTCTTTATTTTTTCTGGCCAATGATAAGAAAGCCTAAAAAGAGAGTTGTTTTTGCGCTGTATAGCATTTGCGAAAGCGATGAACGATTTGCCCCGTGATCGAATAACCAAGATGGGACAAGATAACCAAAAAGCGATGCGGGTCTCGCCAACGCACCAACCAAAAAACCGGAAACCGGATAAATAGCCAAGATATTCAGCCCAGCATCGAGATATACCTGAGAAACAGTGCGCGGGGTTGTAAAAAAGCTATGTGTATAATCTCCATTCCAGAAATGCAATCCCCAAGCCATTGCGTTGGGCACACGATGGCAAATTAATCCGCCGGGGCGCACAGTTCGTTTCATTTCTTCTATCAATAAAAGGGCGTGGCGAAAATCTAACATGTGCTCCAGGACATTGGAGGCAAACGCGATATCAAAAGCTTGGGAAGCAAAAGGCAGAGGCGGCACGAGCGTTTGGACTCTTTTTTCTACGCCGGATAAATTACGCAATGCGGTCCACGAAATATCAGCGCATGTATAATCCAAGCCTCGAAGCTTGCATGCCCGCATAAAGGGTCCGCGTCCCGGTCCTAATTCCAATACTGAATCGACTTTTGAACGGTGGCTTATGATTGCCTTTAAGACGTTATCCGCCTCTTTAGCCGCCATCTTCGTGCCGAATGAAGTAGGATTCTTCATTGTAAAGTTTTCGTAAAACGGCATTTTTCCTCGCTGACCAAGAATCTACTACAACACCGGCCCGCCAACACAAACTGCAATCGCGTTGGCGGCCCTAAATGGAGTCCCGTAAGCCACATCTTTAACATCATTCCACTGCGTCTCCAGCCATGTTTCATATGAAGTGCGCTTTAGGAAATGTATCTCGTCAAAGGGCAAGATACCCGCTTCTAAATCCGAATCGATGGCAGGATTATAGCCAAGCGGAACAGTTACGATCAATTTTCCACCTCGAGTGAGCATGGAACGCATGACTTGGATCGCTTGCTTATATTTTCCAGGATTTTGCGGTCTTTCATCAAACCCGATATGCTCAAGTGTAGATATACATATCACGAGCTGATAAGATTGATTACTTTGATAATCGACAATATCTTGGGCAATAACACTTCTGCCTCTTTCATATCGATCAATCACAGTATGCGCGGAACGAACGTAATGAGAAAGAACATTGCCCACTTCTAGGATATCGGCAGGATTTTGATTTCTTAGATATTCCATCACAATCGCCAGCTCAACGCAACGTTCATTCCGCCATGTGGTATTATACGGATGGAGAAAATACTTATATGGTTTGCCGCAAAAGATAAAGGTTCTCTCAGGACGAATCCATCTTTGATAAAAATAAGGGATTTGATACGCATATCGGCTTATCTGCATCGAAAACATGGGAAGGAAAGGATAAGCATCTTTGTCTTCTGACATTTTATGATATTCCTCTTCAAAATTGCTCAATGACTACAAAACCAAAAATCGGAATTTCTGCTCGCGGACTTGGCAAAGTATTTAGCGGTCCAAATTCATATACGGAAGGCTTCACACGCGAATTAATCCGTCAAGCCCGTGATTATGAGATACACGTTTATTATAACAGTCCCGAACCGCTGGGACTATTCGAACAAGCGATTGAACGGGTCATCCCTGGGCTAAATACTTTCTTTTGGGATCATGTCTTGCTTCCGCAACAGGTGAAGAGAGATCAAATCTCCCTTGTTATTTTTCCCAAGGGAACGATATCAGTTCGGCTTTCCTGTATCGCCATCCCCATTATGCTTGATTTGGGATATTTTTACACTAATCTCAACCCGTACAAGAAACTGGATACCTTATATATGCGACGAGCGATGCCGTTCTCCGCTCACAACGCAGCGGCGGTCTTCACCATTTCCGAGCATACTCGACAGGATGTCATCCGGCTATTGAACGTTCAGCCAGAAAAGGTGGTGAACATCTATGGCGCAGCATCAAAGGTTTATCAACCCGTGAGTGATGCAAACACCCTGAGTGAAGTGCGGACGCGCTATCAATTAAGTGAGCCCTTCATCTTTTTCCCCACCAATATTTCACCACGCAAAAACTTTAATCGCCTGCTGGATGCATTCGAAATGATTCAGGATCGGATACCGCATCATTTATATTTCACCGGAAGCGTCGCCTGGAATACAGATGATGTAATCAGCCGGTTGAAGGGATCGATTGCTGCACGCGTTCACCAGCTTGGCAAAGTCCCGCTCGCTGACATGGCGTCAATCTACTCCTTGGCGCAGTTCACAGTTTATCCTTCGCTGTTTGAAGGCTTAGGGTTGCCGGTCTTGGAAGCATTTCAGTGCGGCTCACCTGTGCTGGCTTCCAACCAAACTTCCTTGCCGGAAATTACCGGCGATGCAGCTCTGATTGTAGATGCCTATTCCCAACAATCCATAGCCGATGGAATGATAAAAATGGCGGGCGATTCCACTCTGCGAGATTCCCTGCGGCTCAAAGGTTTCGCACAGGCGAACAATTTTACTTGGGAAAAGACCGTTCAGACCGCACTCAGCACAATTTCAAAATTAATTTAACCAAGTGTGATCTATTTAATTGATATTGTTCATCCACAACGCCAGCATGCTAAGCGCATAAAGACGTTTGCCATGATCGGCGCGGGCTTGTGTATGCTCATTAATGAGATTCTGTAACGCAGGTTGATTGAATAAACCGCTCAAAGGGCTTTCAACACCGAGCAATAATTCGCGCGACCAATCCGCAAGCGGACCGCGGAACCAAGCCGCCAACGGGATCCCGAATCCCTGTTTGCCGTGCGACCGAACGTTCTCCGGCAAATCATTCGCGAAAGCTTTCTTCAATAAATATTTTCCGCTTCGGCCGCGAACTTTGAGCGAATCCGGCAAACGCGCGGACCACTCCACGATTTCTTGATCGAGAAACGGCGAACGCCCTTCGAGCGACGCAGCCATCGTCATGCGATCCGCTTTGACCAACAAATCACCGGGCAAATAATTATGCAAATCGGTATAAAGCGTCCGGTCGAGGAAAGAACCGTCAGCTTTATCAAAAGATTCGGCCAATAAAGATTCGGCGTTATCGGCGCGGAAATTTTTCCAATGCTCTTCCTTCCAAAGCTGTTGTCTCTGCCACGGAGCGAAGTACGAACCCCAACGCAAAATGCTGGCACGGCGATCCACGCGCGGAAGTTGTTCGAGACGTTTCAATCCGTTGACGAAGCTTTGACCGGTCGGTCGTGTGGAATGATCGGGGAGATGATGCGCGATGGACGGAACTAAATTTCGCGTCAAGAATGGAGGCGCCTGCAAATACTTGTTGGCAAATGGATCAAGCCAGTAGCGCTGATACCCCGCGAAATCCTCATCGCCGCCATCGCCGTTCAATGCGACCGTCACATATTGACGCGTCAGCAGTGAAAGATGATAAAGCGGAATTGCCGAAGCATCTGCAAATGGTTCGCCGAAATGACAGATGATCTTTTCCAACGTTGCAGGAATATCGCCATAGGTCAACGTGAATTCGTGATGGTCAGTGGAATATTTTTGCGCGACCGCACGCGCATAAGACAGTTCGGAAAATTCTTCTTCCTGAAAACCGACTGAGAATGTTTTGACCGGCGCGTCGCTCAACTCCGCCATGAGCGCCACGACGATGCTCGAATCGAGTCCGCCGCTCAAATGCGCGCCGAGCGGCACTTCGCTGATGAGGCGCATTTTGACCGCCTCGCGCAAACGGAGGCGCAATTCCTCTGCGAGATCGTTTTCGTTACCGGTCCATTTGGGTTGATACGAATAATCCCAATAACGATTAAGCTTCGCCTGTCCATTTTCCCAAACCAACGTATGCGCGGCTGGGAGTTTATAAATATCCTGATAAACCGTGCGCGGTTCGGGAACATATTGTAAGCTCAAATATAAATCAATTGCTTCAAGATCAATTTCGGGACGATGCGGCAAGGCCTTGAGCAGGCCGTTCAACTCGGCGCAAAAATATAACTCGCCATTTTGAATCGTGTAATAGATGGGTTTCTTGCCAAGGCGGTCGCGTGCGATCAATAAACGGCGTTTACGCATGTCCCATAATGCAAAGGCAAACATGCCACGCAAGCGTTTTACACAATCATCGCCCTCATCTTCATAAAAATGGACAATACATTCCGTATCCGTCTTTGTCGAAAAACGATGGCCGCGGCGTTCGAGTTCCACACGCATCTCAGGATAGTTATAACATTCGCCATTAAAGACGATCTGGATCGATCCATCTTCGTTTGCGATCGGCTGGTCGCCGCCCTTCACATCGATAATGGCAAGCCGCCGCACCGCAAGCCCAACGCCCTGCGCCACATAAAAACCATCGCTATCGGGTCCGCGATGACGAATCGCCGCATTCATTTTTTCTAAAACTTCACGATCACCCAGGCGATTGTTTGAATAAGATAATCCGCAAATACCGCACATTATTTCACCGCCTTTTCTAAGATTAACTCATAATGTTCCGTAACTCGATTCCAACTAAATGACGATTCGACTCTTTGATGCGCGGCATTCCCCATTTGTTCCCGCATCTTCGCATCGCCCAGGAATGGTCCCAGCGATTCTCGAAGCGACTCCACATCCTCCGTCGGGACAAGTTTTCCCGTTTCGCCATCCAGGACCAATTCTTCATTGCCTGCGATTTTCGTTGCGACAACCGGCAATCCGCTTGCCATCGCTTCCAAGATTGCATTCGGCATGCCCTCATCTCTTGATGGAAATAAAAACAGCGTCGCCGCGGCATACTGCTCCTTGAGTTGTTCTGTTGAAAGCCAACCCATAAAGCGGATGCGTTCGTTTATACCATACTCTTCCGACATTGCCTTTAACGTTTCGGTTTGCGGGCCATCACCGGCAATCGTCCATGTCCATTCTGAATCTTTCAACCGGGACAAGGCACGCATTGCGAGATCAAATCCTTTTTGATAGACCACGCGTCCAACGGATAGGATACGCGGCGATGACCAATCGCGGCGGGATATTTCAAATTGATTCACATCCACGCCGTTGGGAATAACCGAAATCTCATAACGCGCATCAAAAGCCAGTGCAAGGTCCCGTAAGCCCTGACTATTGGCAATAATCGAAAAGGCGTTTTTCCAAATTAGATGTAAAAACGGCGCGGACAATTTATGGTAAATGCGAAAATCATAAGGACGAAAGCCGGGCACATCTCCGCCGCGCAAAGAAATAACATAGGGGATCCGATAAAGCCACTTCAAAAGCAAACCGACTGCGCCTGAAGGCAAGCCGAAAAAAGCCAAAGTAACATCCGGCTTGAATTGACGGACCAAGCCAAAGGTCCGGAAAGAAGCGCCGAAGATAAATGAAATTTGTTCGAGCGCGTTGGAGCGATCCATCTTGCGGCGCAGTGTGGACAAACGAATAATTTTTACTCCAGCGCGCGTCTCTTCAAAAGGCAAATCATTCCAACGTGAAGTCAGAACCAAAACATTATGACCTCGTTGAGCAAGCACCCGCGCAATATTTGAGCTGGCATTGCCCGCGCCGCCGCCGATTGGAGGATATTCGCTATTGATCAACAGGATTTTCATCGGATTAAGAATGAGGCTCTTCAGGTTTTTCCAACAAGAACGCGTTGAGGAAACACCAATTGGGATAAGCGATCAAACGATTGTAGAGTCTGTGCAAGCCGATGACATTAGACGGCATGATCACGGTCAGCACCGAAAGCATCGGAAAAGTTGGAAAGATTCCTTTGCGCCAACGAATGTGGAAATGCTTTTCGAACATCTTCACATACTCGATGATGGGACGGTCGCCGGGATGGCGGTCAATGCTAGAGGTGCGCACCAGCTTGCCGGAAAAGAAGAAAGAGATGCGTGAGGCGAGATGCGCCAGATTCGGAACCGTGATCAGCGCTTTGGCGCCCGGCTTTAAAATCCGCGCGAATTCAGTGACCGCGCGTTCCTGATCCCAATACGGAAGGTGTTCCAGCACATCGAGGCACATCAGCACATCAACCGATTCGTCGGCTAAACCCGTTTCGAGAAAACTTCTCTGAACAATGTATTGGGATGAATAATTCAAATCCATGCCGGTGACCTGATAACCCCTTTCGCGGTATTCATTGACCAGCACGCCCTCGCCGCAACCCATATCATAGATGGACGCGCGCTTGCCGCATTCATCCAAAAATTTATGCGCGAGTCTCATCTTCTCAAGATAGACCGGCAAATACGGCCAGTCTTTTCTCAGATGGACATGATAATCTCCGCGATCGGCATATTCACCAGAACGTTTCACTATGGGCCTCTAGAGTAATATTATGGACAAGATTCTGTCCCAGTGGTCTTGGGAGCATAAACCTGAAGGTTATTGCTTTGCAAACTTAGAACCGGTTGATATTCGCACAGGATGGGAGCCGCGATGTCTTGGCTCCAGGCATTGTTCTCCTCGGAAAACGCCTCGCCGGTTTTGATGCTGGTGTTCAACTTGCGGGAAACGATCAATGCAAAACGATGTTGACGAAGATCGGAATAAAATTGTGAAAGTGCAGGCTGATTATTCGACATCGCAATTTCCATCAACTCCACGATTTCATCATCCGGCACAAGCGGCACACCTTGAATGTAATCGAACGTGATCAATTGGCGTTCCGAAATAAAAAGAACTTCGCCTCCATGCGCCGCGGCTGGGGCGACAGCGGCTTGCAAAGTCTTGATATCGGCTTGCGCTCGACGGTTGTTATACTTGACCCAGTTGCCAACATAGTCGAGCGGAAAAACAAACGGAATGATGATCACGAGAACAAGAACCGGCCAAGGTATTATTCCCCATTCCGCATTCCCAGATTCGGGACGGACTTGATTCGCACAAAAATAAACTGCGATGATTTGCAAAAGAACTTCGTACGAATCCATATCATGCAAGTCCGCGCCGCCGCCGATCTTGACGCTGACCGCCAAACATCCGAGGAACAAAACCAACAATATCAAACCCAAGCTGATCATGCGAATCGGATGCAAACGATTAAGTCGGCCGCGCAGAGCAAACCAAAGTCCGAGCCACAATGGAAGCGAAATCAAAATGATCCCCGGCAAAATTCCGAGCGGAAACGCCGGGCTCGGAAGCAATCGATTCCACAACAGCGCCGAAGTCAAACTGGAATGAAATAGGCTGAGGTCTTTATAACCGGATATAAAAATATAAAACGCCTGACCCGCAAATGCGATGCCCAATCCGAGCACGCCCCACATCAACGGCTTGACCAAATATTGCCAAATATTTTTTGATTCAGAAACCGGTTGTTCAAGCAGAACTAAAGCCGCAGCCAACGCCGCCGGAACCGGATACCAATTCACGCCGCTCATCCCGGCCCAAAACGAGGCGACCAACACCGCGATCAATGATCGCCAAGGATGTTTTATTTCTACGCCCCACAGGATAATGATGACACAAACTTGCAAATAATAATAAACGGGACCTTGCAAAAGATAGACAAAGCTCCAACATGCAACTAACCATGCCAATGCTTTATTACCGAGATGCAAACGACGCACAAGAAGCCATGATGAAAGGCTGGTGATTCCTATCCATAAAAAAAGCGCTTGCCAGAGTCGATGCGCCCAGAGCGGAAGTCCGCGAATCAAAAACGGAATCGCCATCAGAATATATCGCGTGGCGTGCCACGGAGAAAGCGGCGCTTTCATTCCATAGAGAGATTGACTTAACCACAAGGAACCATAATAAAAGCGGCTGGTCTCGGAATAATCAATGGAAAACGGATCCGTGGTGATAACCTGTAGATTTGCATAAACTTGATAGGCAACAACTTGAATCAAAACAACCGATGCAAAAGACGCCGCCCACGAATTCCTTGTTGCCAGTTTCCATGAAGCCATTTGCAACAAACATATCCACCAGAAAACCCACAGCAATGGAAAAAACTCAGGCAGAGTTTTGCCGAAAATAAATAGCTTAACAAAAGGAGGCACGAAAGCAACCGCAATTAAGGGAAGGAATATTAGCCAGCGCCACGCACTATTCAGCTTTATATTTTCAAGCCGCTCAAAGAATTTCTCTGCTCTACCGGCTTGCAAACCATAATTTAATAATGCGCTTCCAACAATTGTGACGATGAATCCAAGAAGCAAAATCGTCCATTTGGAATGCCAGATGGACACATCCATTGTAGCAACATGAGTGAAAGTCTGATACAGCGCAAAGAGGCCGATAAAAAATCCGAAGCCAAGATAGGTCTGCCAAAATGTCTTCGATGAGATCGGTTTCATAATTCGTTTTTAGATTCGGGTTCGCGATCAAGATCCATGGCAGACAGAATGGCAGGCAGATACACTGCTCCCGGCAAACTGGCTACCATGTAGAAAACACGGATCATAACAGCCAATGTCAGACCCGCGGCTGGGCTAATTCCGCCTACCCTGGAAAACAAAAAGGTTAATGAGAGTTCCTGCACGCCATATCCATTGATGGAAATCGGAATGAGCGTAACAAAATAAGAGATGCTCCATAAGCCGACGATGAGCCAAAAAGACATGTGTTCGCCTAGCGCAGAAATCAAAACAGCAAGAGCCAGGCAGGTGCAGAGCACATGTCCCCACGTGCAAGCGAGCGCCGCGAATAAAGCCAGCGGATTCTTAAACCAAATCGAAAACGTCTGCAAGGTCCGTTTGATGAAATCCCATGTCTTTTGAAAGATAGCTGGTACAGCCATCGCTGATGCGGAAGACGCTGACGCCAGGATATGCCATGCCGGGATCAAGCCAAAAGGTACGGTGAAGATCATTGCAAGGGCACCAATCAATCGGTCCGCGACCAAGGAAGCGAGGCTGACAGCACGGTCGTATCCCATCTGCATCGCACCAGCCAATCGAACCACGTCGCCGCCAATCGTCGTTGGCAAAAAGTTTGAAGAGAACAAGCCTGTAAAGGTCAGCGCGAGCGCATCGGAAAAGGAAATCTTGACATTTCCGGCACGCAGCAAAATGTACCAGCGCAGGACGACACAAAAGCGTGAAAGCAGAATCAACACGAACGCAAGCAGAATTTGCGAAAACGAAATTTGTTTAAACGCCGTGACGATCTCGTCCCAGCCCTGACCTCGAAAGAGGAAAACGATCAAGCCGATGGCGAGCAAGGTTCCCACAAACCGAAGAAGGAAGCGGCGATTGTCTGAAAGCCAATCTGTCATTTGCGTTCCTTTCTACCTTCAATAATTTCTCTTACCGTGTAAGTGGGTTTGCGCTGAGACTCATGATAGGTGCGCACCAGAAGTTCTGCGATCAATCCCATGAGAATGGATTGAAACCCGAGGATCAAAAACATGATGGCCAGCGGCAAAAGTGGCGAGGCGGTCACGGAAGTGCTTTCGATGATTTTACGGACAAAGAGATATATAAGGGTCACAAAACTTGCAAACATCAATACCATTCCGGTGCCGCCAAACAAGCGGATCGGTTTGTTTCCATAGCTCAGCAGGAATTTAACAGTGAACAGATCGAGCACCACCTTCATGGTCCGCTCCAAACCATATTTTGCTTTTCCATGAAGGCGCGGATGATGATGAACTGGTAGTTCTACGATGCGTGCCCCCACCGAATGAGCAAAGACGGGGATGAAACGATGGGTCTCGCCATACAACCGAAATTCGTCCAATACTTCGCGGCGATATGCTTTAAGCGTACAGCCATAATCATGCAGATGGACGCCGGTCACCCACGAGATCAAACCGTTCGCCATCATCGAAGGCAGAGTGCGCGTGATGGCATTGTCTTTTCGATCCTTGCGCCAGCCGCTGACTACATCGTAGCCCTCTTCGAGTTTGGATAATAACATTGGGATATCGGCGGGATCGTTTTGGAGATCGGCATCCAGCAAAACGATGGCTTCTCCTTTGGCATGATCAATACCGGCTGAGATCGCCGCGGTTTGTCCAAAGTTGCGACGAAAAACAATTACACGAACGTGTTTATCTTTTTTAGCCAATTCCCTCAACACTTCGAGACTTCCGTCTGTGCTCCCGTCATTGACAAAGATCACCTCCCACGGTTTTTTCAACGGCGTCATAGCCTTGATGACCGCGTCGAAGAGAACGGATAGATTTTCTTCTTCGTTATAAACAGGAATAATTAGGGAGATGGTCATTTATATATTTCTTTCGCTAGTTAATTGTGATTGCAATTTATCGATCAGTGAGCCAAGAGTTAAGCAATCATATCATCATGGGGAGGTATTTTCCGTTTTCCACATCCAAAGGTATTGATCTGCAAATTCACCAATATACTCCACCTCTTTACCTTCTATAGAAATCGTTTCGCGGGGCAAAGGTCTTCCGGGCGAGCTCCGGCGAGTATCCAAGACAATCCAACCCGTCTTATTTTGTTTAATAATTGAATAAACGTATTTCTGAGATTTTTCGGGCTCATAGGAGTAAAGCGTCTCAAATTTTGGCATGCCGATCCAACGCACATAACTACCATAAATAGTTGAAATCAATACATCGCTTTTCTCAACTTTGTCGAGCATGAACGAATAAACCGGTCTCACTTCATCATGATATTCTCCTGTAATCGGCATATAACCATATCGATTATAAAATGTGGGCAGCAATACCTGAACGGCATTAAAAAATAAAACCGCCGCGATGAATGTGACAAGCAATTTGATAACGCCGATTCGGGGTAGAACTGCCTGTAACAAAGCCCATATGGAATATAAGCCGATAGCAATAGGGAGAATATACCAAAATTGCAGATTGAATATATAGCGAGGATGAATCGTCCGCCGGAAAAAAAAGACAAAGAAAGATAGACCGGCAAAATAAAGTGAAATCAGAAACGAAGGGATGAAGTTCGACTGATAAGAAAGCAGACTTATGACGATTGCGCCGATAGACAAAAGGGCAGGGATAATCGTCAGCCTATTGAAATACCATTGTTGCTCAGGATTGAAGAAAAAAAAACGCAATGGATCGCTGTTGAAAACCGGATAAAGAGCAACGCTGCCCTGCTGACTCGTTAGATACACTTCCCCGCCGACAATAAGTCCGATCCCTAAAACAGCCAAGAACCATAAATTGATTTTACTTTTTAAATCAAACTTCGCTAACAAAAACAGGCCCCCTACGATATAGGCAATTAGTATTACTTTGAAAGTGGAATCGGGATCGACAATAATGCTATAGATCGGGGGAAGAGCGAGAGCTATTCCAAGAAAAGCAGTTTTAGGGTCGAACGTTTTTTTAAAATTCCCAAGAACAAAGTGATCTGGAAACCGCTCGATAAATAAGACCATGCCATAAATGATCCAGTAAAAGTAGAAGGGATAATATGCATACTCCCTCACATTTCTAGAGACAGCAATAATCCAAGGACTCGTTGCGTACAGTATGCAGGATAAAATGGCCACCTGCCGATTAATCTTTTTTGTAATCAAATACAAGGGGATAATAGCTAATACGTTAAACAATACGCCGGTCAAGCGGGCGGTCCATAATTCAACGCCAAAGACCCGAAAGAAAAAGGCGACCGGCAAAGTAACCATATACAAACTCCGTTGATATACGGCGTTTAAAGGAGCACCAAGCACAATAGCTTTTGCGGCAATCAAATGAGCATATTCGTCTGTGTAAGGGGGAAGACTCTCCAAATTAAAAGCGCGGAGCAGAAAGGCTATAACGACTATGCCCATAGCGGCGATCCAGCCCAGAAATGCAATCGGCTTGCCCTCTTTTGCATGATTCGTCTCGGCTGATTCGTAACTGGTTCTATAAGATAATGTTAATGTCGATCGGTGAAGATAATTCTGAATTGCAATTCTTTTTTCCCAAATCAAAAGATTGATCGCACAACATACCACAATAAAGTTAAGAAAAACCAACAAAAGCACCATAGCTCGAGAAGCATAAAACGGAACGATAAAGTGCTCCGTGTAAGAAAGTTTTCCGTTAATTGCTGAGGAAAAATTAATCGTTTGGCTGTTTCCATTCCATGAGAAAATGACCCAACCCGTCTGGGAAGGCACATTCAAAAAGATCTGAGCCTGTCCGCCTGTCACTCCTGTCCATTCCAAACTGTTCTTCGATGAATCTATCAGATCAAGCTGATATTCATTTCTCTTCCAGCCTTGATAATTCATCGCATTGTAAGGGACATTCCCAATCGATGTTTCAACTCCCCAGATGTTTACGCCTGAATTCGAAATATCCTTCGGCGAGGATACGGTGATTTTCAAGGATTGTGTCGGCAGGAAAAAAGTTATATATCTTGACGACGATCGCCAGGCGCTTGTGCCGGCGAACATCAAAAGAACCGCCGTTAAAATACTGCATCCTATTAATTTCCAACGCGGCGACCTCTGCATTTCAAGCAATCGCGGTATCACCCATAAATCCAGAATAAAGAAATAACCGGCTGCCCCTCCAAGGGCGATTAATATTGTATATAAAATCGTGCGCTTGCTAGTAGAGGAAATAATATCTATGAGCCAATAACTGTAGACAGAAAGCCCAAAAACTATCCCGAAGGCTATTCCCAGCAGCAAAGAAATATAAATCCGATTATTTCTTATACTTGGAATTCGCCATGATGGAAAAAAACTCATTTCGATAAAACTCCGAGAATGGATCCAGAACTATCGTCGGCAGGCTGCGCTTGAATTCATAAAAAATTTTAACAACTTATGCGCTCTTCTTTAACCTTTTCATATCCGCATCCACCATGGTCTGCACCAACTGTCTGAAATTCATCGTTGGCTCCCAACCCAGTATATTTCCTGCCTTACGCGGATCAGCAACCAACTCATCCACTTCTGCTGGGCGATAATACAGTGGATCTTGAACAACATATTGTTCATAATCCAGTCCAACATGACTGAAAGCCAGCTTGCAAAACTCGCGAATAGAATGAGTCTCGCCAGTGCCAACCACATAAATATCGGGCTGTTCCTGTTGCAACATCAACCACATCGCTCTCACGTAATCACCTGCAAAGCCCCAATCGCGGCGCGACTCTAAATTACCGAGACGCAACTCCTTGCTCAAGCCCAGTTTGATGCGGGCCACTCCATCCGAAATCTTACGCGTTACGAACTCAAGTCCTCGGCGCGGACTTTCGTGATTGAACAAGATTCCAGAAACCGCAAACATGTTAAATGATTCGCGATAATTCACTGTGATCCAATGGCTATATACTTTCGCCACGCCATACGGGCTGCGCGGATAAAAAGGCGTGGTTTCCCTTTGCGGAACCTCCAGCACTTTTCCAAACATTTCACTCGAGGAGGCTTGATAGAATTTAATCTTTGGATTGATAAAACGAATCGCCTCCAAAAGACGAGTCACGCCCAATGCAGTCACATCGGCGGTTAGAACCGGTTGATTCCACGATGTCGGCACAAAGGATTGCGCCGCCAGGTTATAAATTTCATCCGGTTTATAGCCCTCTAGCATTGCAAGCAAAGACCCCTGATCGGTCAGATCGCCTTGGATGATGATGATATCATCTAATAGATGCTGAATGCGTTCATACGTTACGGTACTAGCGCGGCGCGCCATGCCAATAACGCGATATCCTTTTGAAAGCAAAAATTCAGCAAGATATGAACCATCTTGTCCGGTAATTCCCGTGATAAGGGCAGTGGACATTTAACTCCTCTTCAAACCAACTCAAAATTCAACTGTTGAATTATAAACCCTGTGGTTAGCGTGTCAAGCGGGACTTTGAAGCGGCACGTCGATCCCAAAGCCAGCCCCCGCCGATAATCACAACACTGACCAGTACGATCAAGCCGATCATCAAGAAGAACGGCATTTGTCCGCCCCAATGATAATAACGGCTGATATACCATTCCAGGAAGATCAACACTGCCAACACCTCGACTAGCGTAATGCGCGGCAACCAGGCATCACGATGCGCGCGCCACCACGTCCAGGCATAACCGGCGGTCAATGCTTCGAAAGCGAAAAGAATCAACCGATAACGCGGATTGTCCCATTGATCGCCACCGGCTTTAATAGAGCAGATCAAAATCCACACCCATGAGACGGCGGAAATCCAAAGCCACACACGGCGTTCCGATCCAGGCGGTGTGCGCCAAGCTGCAATCAAACTGTAAATCATCAACGGTAAAATCGCATACCATCCCATTGCGCGCAGAATGGCAATGATCTTCCAAGTCAACGTGGTCGGCTCGATGAATGCGGCGGGCAGAACCGGTTGCAAGAAGCCATAAATGATTGCAAACAATAATTGTCCGCTGGTGCTCATTTTTCTGAATAACGATTGAATCCAACCCGAGCCGCGTTCGAGGCGATATATATTGTATTTCACAGCGTTGCGGACCCAATCCAAGACCATACCAACCGGAGATGAAGAGCCGAAATCGTGAGTACGATTCAATTCCCATAAAAGAACGAGTAGACCGAGAATAAAAATCACAGAGAGCACAACCAATGCTTGCCATGGGATTCGTTTATGATCGCCGCGCAAATAAACCCAAACGGCAAAGATCACCAAAGTTGCCAATGCAATTGCCGGTGAAACCATCAACATCCCGACGAAGCCAATCGCCATCCAAATCCAACCGTGACCCTTCAACAGGCTCAGGGCAACGCTTTGTCCTTGTTTCAACCAATCGGCAAAGCCCCATAATGACATCGCAATAAATGTTAAAAGAAACGGCTCACGCATTTGCGCGCCGCCAGTAAGAATCGATTCGGGATAGAGAACAAAAAGCCAACAGGTAACGGTTGCCAGCTTATCATCCCAGAGCAGACGCGTGGCTTTATAAAGAAAGGGAACGCCGAGTGCAGCGGTCAAAGCCGCGAGCAGAAGAATCAACAACGGACGATGTGCATCCGGCGAAAGAACTCGATACGTAATCGCGCTGAAGGCAAGCAATCCACCGTACTGATCGGTGTAATAGCTTTGATCGAACGCCGACCACAATGGCTTATCTGAACTGGCGAGTCCCCAGGCTTGATCGTCGCGGCGATGCGCGTCGGTGAAGACATAACCGGCTTTATCGTCCGCAGAATTATGACCGTTGATGGGCAAGGCAATATAAACTGCGACGCCCGCCGCCAGCCGAAGCAGAAGTGCAAGCCCGATCATCCATGCGAGAGTCTTGCCGCCCTCGCCCCAACGCCATGCAATGACCAGCGCGATCAACCCAACGATGAAGAGCGCGGAAAAACCCAGCCAGCCGATCCACCACGCGCCATTTTGGATGGATGCCAGCCCCGCGCCGAGAATCAAAGAGACAGGCAGGATGAAAAGAAAATCTTTAAGAAAGAGTTTTTGGGTTTGCATATCGGGCTTATTCTACCCCACCTGCTTTATTGAGAGAATATGATCCGTGCCTGTGCGCATAATATTAGAACAAGTTTTTCACACGGGCGTATAATTATGTACAAGATTTACTTTCATATTAATCAACCTGAGCTTAGATACAAAATTTCTACTACATGAAGGTAAGGCAAATTATGGAATCTCTGAACCTCAGTGATCCTCTTCCTAAATCAGTAGCCAAAATATTGGTCGCATTAGTCGATAGAGCACAACGTGATGAGTCTCTTGATGTGCTTTGTGCTACTCATAGCCCAGATGGCTTATATTTTTATGTACTGATTGGAGACGGGACAGACGATAGTACTCAATTTGAAATACCCAAAGGCAACCCAATAACAAGCCTTGAAAAACTCGGGTATATTGAAACTCAAGAAAATGGACACGTTTTCTTATTATCTTCTGCTTATCGCCGAGCAAAGTATGAGCGAAAGAATCATTTTGGGAAATGGATTGATAGAACTATAGAAAACGGACGAGATATATTGTTGGGAATATCTTTCACTCTTTCATTGTTATTAACGCTCAAAGAATTATTTTTCAAGTAATTACAGATACAAGAATCACAAAAAGGTTTATAAACCACAAAATGGGAATTGCTAATGGTATAAGCCTAAAAACTGGCGAACCTTTGAAAAAGCTCGCTTGCTAAAATCCATTCAACACATGCCGAGCTCGCGCAATCCATGTATGATTTTCTACCGCGAAGCGCGCTTGTTTCGCAAACATCAGTCGCCGAGATTCAACCGCAAGTAAATTTTCGAGTGCAGTCTTCCAAGCGTTCACATCATCGGGCGGGCAAAAGACGGCGTTCGTTTCATTCAGCACTTCGCGGATCACCGGCAAGTCGCTGGTGATGATGGCGCGTTCCGCCGCCATGTATTCGAACATCTTCATCGGGCTGGCAACCGCGGCAGAGTCCGCTGAACCGCTCGAGCCAAAGATCGAACGCGCATACGGCATGAGCAATACGTCCGCCGCGGATTGATATAACGGAAGATCACGATTGGGGATGAAGCCGGTGAACAAAACGTTTTGCAAATTTTGAGATGAGGCTTTTGCGCGCCATTCATTGACATCCTGAGGGCGTCCGCCAACCCACACGAATTGCGCGCTTGGAATTCTGCGCGCCAACTCAATGAAGAGTTCAACGCCGCGTCCCGCGTAGAGATGACCGGTACACATCACGGTCGGGGCTTCGACGAAGTTCAATTGTCGTCGCGCCGTAACCGGCTTGGGCAATGAAGCGAATCGTTCAAGGTCAACGCCATTGGGCGCAATGACAATTTCATCTGCATTGAGTTGAACACTGAATTGATTCTGCAAAACATCCACGAGCGCGCGCGTGATCGAAACCAAGCGCTTGCGTCCGCGAATGCGCGCGAACCAACGATGCCACACCGGACCAAGCAATCCAGAGGGCTGAATATGAATCTCAAAGACCACCGGCAAATGCGTCAGTAATCCAAAAACGGCGGATTGAACCATCCATACGTAAAGCAGATCGGGCTGGAGTGCGCGGGCGCGCTGCACCGCCTGCCACGTGAACAAGCGGCGATTGATGGAAGATAACCATTCAATGTTAAAAGAAGTTTGAAGCCCGTATAACGATGCGATTTCGTCCACCGGAGGATGTTGAATAGAAGATGGATTTGCCGGGATAATCAGCGTGAGTTCATGTCCGAGTTGAACCAACGCCTGGCAAGCCTTCATCACTTGAATGCTGTTGGCGGTATCCGATGGAATGCGCGAGCCTGCAATCGCAACGATCTTCATAAGTTCTTTCTAAATCAATATAAACAAAAGAAAAGATTCGAACCGCGAAGCTCGCCAAGAGCGCAAAGAATTCTTTTGTTTTTCTTAGCGGGCTTTGCGTTCTTCGCGGTTAATTTTTTCATGTGGTTATTTCCTTTTGATGAAGCACGCTCAAGCCGCGCCAAACGATCCAGCCGATGGCGACCACGAAGTATCCAGAAACGATAGCGGACTCCGCCAGATAGCCGTAATGCGGCACGAGCAAAAAGATCAATGCGATCTCCACCACGCCGACCACGGTCATCGCTATCACCGGAAAGCCCGGCATTCCAAACGCCAGCAACAGCGGACGATTCCAATGAAAGACGTTTGCCATTCCATAGCCGATCAGCAAAATGGCTAACGAGAAATACGCGGGACGCGCGTCAGCGCCATACACGAACGGCAGAAGCCACCATCCGAACGCGACCAATCCGCCGCCGGCCGCAAGAGTCCAGCCGCCCGCAATCGCGCTGACGCGGCGCAAGAGTCGTTTCGTTTCCTTCCACTGTCGCAAAGCGATACTGCGCGTCAACTCGGCATAGGTGGGCCAGATGAACGGCTCGATGGGCAATGAAACGATGCTAACCAGACTCAAGGCGAGTTTGAAATAACCGACTTCGGTCACGGTTGCAAACGCGGCAAGGTACAACGGCGCATTATCGCGCACAAAGAGCGTGATCGTGCCATTCAAGTTGGTATTGATCGCGAAACCGCCAATCGAACGCCAATCAGTCAATTGACGAAGCGAAGCGCGAATCCAATCCTTGCCGAGGACTTTATTCAATTCGAGCACTGCAAAATAAATCACGGCAATGCCGGTAAATGTTTTGCCAACAAGATAGGCGGTCAAAATATCCACCATGCCGCGCTTCAAAACAAAATCCGCAAAGATCATCGCCGCGGTGATGATACTTTGAATCAAATTGATCACCGCCACGCGGTCGAAGCGATCGGTGGCTTGCAGAACGCCGGTCGAAGTTTCATAAATCAGATTCGACAAAAGAGAAAGACCATAGAACGCAAAGAGCGGAGCGGTGGCCGGATCTTTTGCAAATGTGCGCGCCGCCCAGGGAGTCAATGCCAATAAAATCAGATAGGCGGCGACCGAAGTAAAACCTTCGACCAACCCGATGGCTTTGACGATGGCCGCGGCGCGCTGATACTTTTCATTCGTCAGCGCTTCCGCCAAATATTTCACCATCACTTCGCTCATACGGAACGATAGCAAACGGTTCACATTCGACGCAAACAAAATGATCGTGCCAACCGCGAGTCCATAACCGTTAATGCCGAGCAGGCGCACGGCAAAGATTCCTTGCACGAAACCTAATACCGCAGAAATAGTTGTGGAGCTGAATAAATATCCGCTGTTGCGAACGACGCGGCGCAGGATGTTATCTGCACGCCACGATTCAAACCGATGACGCCAAGAATTCACGGAGTCAAAATCCCGCTCGCCCACGACCTCTCAGCGGCGTACCAATCAATTAACTTTTTCACGCCCTCGCGGAGTCCCACTTGAGGCGCCCAGCCCAAAAGTTTTTTTGCTTTGCTGACATCCGCCCAATTGGTGAACATATCCGCCAAATTCGGCGCGCCATATTGAACGTTTGCTTTTTTACCGGTCAACTCTTCAATCAATTTAATTGAATCATTGATGGTGATGACTTCATGTCCGCCAATGTTAATGATTTCGTATCCAAGCGGTTTGAGCGCAAGCATCGTGCCGCGCGCGATGTCATCAATGTATGTAAAGCCGCGCGATTGATTCCCGTCGCCATTTACGCGCACCGGTCGTCCTTCGCTAATCCATTGCACAAAACGGAACAACGCCAAGTCCGGTCTGCCCGCGGGACCATACACGGTGAAAAAGCGTACGACCGTAACATCAATATCATATAAATGATGATATGAATGACACAACGCTTCCGCGCCTTTTTTACTGGCGGCATACGGTTGAAGCGGCTCACTGCTCGAAGCGGCTTCCGGTGTTGGATACGGAGGATTCGCTCCATAAATGCTGGATGTGGAGGCGAAGATAAATTTCTTTGTCTCACTTTGCTTGCACAACTCCAGCATATTCAATGTGCCAACCACGTTGGCATTGACATACGCCCACGGATTCTCAACGCTGTAACGCACACCCGCGCGCGCTGCAAGATTAATGACTCCGTCAAGTTTTTCACCTTTGAAATGATCAATGACGGATTTGTCAGAAATATCCAATTGATGAAATGCAAATCTCGGCAAGGCTTGCAATTTCTTCAAGCGATATTCTTTCATGCGCGGATCATATGCGTCGTTCAGGTTATCCACACCGACGACGGTGTGTCCATCTTCAATCAACATTTCCGAGGTGCGTGCGCCAATGAAACCCGCCGCGCCGGTGACCAAATACTTTCCCATAATTAGAGCCTTGCGACTTTGTCGCTTTCTTTTCCTAATTTTCCCAACGCATTGCGGCTATCGAATACAAATTTTGCTTGGGCAAGGATTGCTGGGTAATCATACGCTTTATGATTGGTGACAATCACCACCGCATCCGATTCCTTGACAGCTTGCATCGCGTCTTTGACGCTGTCCATCTTCCAGCCTTCATGTTCATGATGAATCTGCGGGATGTACGGGTCATGATACGAAACCTGCGCGCCTTTTTTCTTTAACAATGCGATCACATCCAGCGCGGGTGACTCGCGCACATCGTCAATATCCGGTTTGTAGGCTACGCCAAGTACCAACACCTTTGATCCTTTTAAAACTTTGCCGCGGTCATTCATTGCATCCAAAATGCGGCTGACGACATAGCGCGGCATGTTCGTATTGATCTCGGATGCCAACTCGATGAAGCGCGCATTGTAATTCATCTCTTTCATTTTCCATGAAAGATATAACGGGTCAATCGGGATGCAATGTCCGCCCAAACCAGGACCCGGTGTGAACTTCATAAAGCCAAACGGTTTCGTCGCCGCGGCATCAATGACCTCCCAAACATCCACGCCCAAACGTTCGCACATGATCGCGAGTTCATTGACCAATCCAATATTAATCATGCGGAAGGTGTTTTCCAATAGTTTCGCCATCTCTGCCGCTTCTGCAGAAGAAACCGGCACGATGGTCTTGATTGCGCCGCCGTACCAAGCCTCAGCAACTTCAACACACGCGGCCGTAATTCCGCCTATGACTTTCGGCGTGTTCAATGTGGTCCAATCTTTTCGCCCAGGATCGACTCGTTCAGGCGAGAAGCAAATGAAGATATCCTCGCCCACTTTCAGTCCGGATTGTTCCGTCAATTTCGGAATCATCACTTCACGCGTCGTGCCGGGATAAGTGGTTGATTCCAAAACAACAACCATTCCTTTGTGGACATATTTCGCGAGTTGATCCGCCGCTGAATTGATGAACGACATATCCGGATCGCCGGTTTGACGCAGAGGCGTGGGTACACAAATGCTGACCGCATCCATATCTTTCAACGCGGCGAAGTCAGTGGTCATATTCAACTTTCCACTTTTATGCAAGCGCGCCACAGTTTCGGTCGGCACATCCTGAATGTATGAAATGTTTTTTTTGAACGTATCCGTCTTGCGCTGATCCGGGTCAATGCCGAGGACATTGAAGCCCGTCTCGGCGAACGCAACTGCCAGCGGCATCCCAACATATCCCATGCCGAGGATTCCAATTCTTGCAGATTTATCTTGAAATTTTTTGATGAGGGTTTCTTTGGTTGACATTCATTTCCTTTTTTGTTCACCACGTAGATATAAGGACACGAAGTTTTCTTCTTTAGATTCGCAAAAAGATTCTTTGCAAACTTTGTGCCTTGGTGATGTAATTAAAATAGATTCAATTGTTTCGGTTCTTCCTTTGGCTCTTCTTCTTTTACTTCGGGTGCGGAGCGACCCAATCCTTTGCGCGCTTGCTCGAGCAGTTCAGGAAGTTTAGCAAAGTCCGCCAGAATGGATGGTTTCAATGAAGCTTGATGCAACGCCGCGGCGGGATGGAACATCGCGATCACATACCGTTCGCCGACTTTTCGCATCTGTCCATGCACCGTGCTGATCTTCGCACCGGGCATGAACTTGTTCATCGAATAACGTCCCAGCGTGATGATGATACTCGGATTGATGGCTTTGATCTGACGTTCAAGATACGCGTCGCATGCGGCCAACTCCTCCGGTTGTGGATCGCGATTGCCGGGCGGTCGGCATTTGACCACGTTGCCGATAAAAACATCTGCACGTTTGAGTCCCGCTTGAGCGAGGAGTTGATCGAGAAATTGTCCGGATGCGCCAACGAATGGACGTCCTTGTTCATTTTCGTAAAAGCCCGGACCTTCGCCGATGAACATGATCTCGGAATCTGCCGGGCCTTCACCGGGTACTGAATTCTTGCGAGAATGAAACAGCGCACACTTCTCGCACACCGCGACTTCTTTTGCAACTTGCGCTAATATTTCTTCGGCGCTCATATCGACTCCAAATCATCCAGGTTCATCAAGATAGCATCTTCGCCGTTATCCTTATAATATTTCGCACGCTTGCCAACGGCTTTGAATCCAAACTTGCGATATAGACTCTGCGCGGCATCGTTTCCGGCGCGGACCTCGAGCAACGCATGTTGCGTCCCGGCTTCACGTCCATCTTGAAGCGCTTTCGTTAAGATCAACTCGCCGATTCCTTGGCGACGAAAATCAGGATGAACCGCAATTGTGGCGATATGCAATTCATCAAGGATCACCCACGAGATGACCATGCCAATCACCTTTCGATCTTCGGTCTCAGCGACAAAACAACGCGCTGCGAAGTTATTTTTTACTTCATAATAAAACGCATGCTCCGGCCACGGCAAAGTGAACGACATGCGATCCAGCTGAGCGGCGACCGGCACATCTTCCACCGTCATCTTGCGAATGAGCACGTTCATGCCTGAATGGATTCGCCGGTATGCAAATAGATCGGTGCGAGCGAGGCGGCTTCATCCACACTACCAGACTGAAAACGCGTCCAAGCCAATTCCGCTAAAACGGCGGGACGCCGCATACACAGCGAAGGCGGAGCTAAATGTATATAGGCTTTCTTGCGAGTCAATCTCTGTCGTTCTTCGGAAGTCAATTCACCGGCCACCAAAGTTGGCGCATCAATAGAATCAGCGAACGCGTCCACTGTGGAAATCTTAATCTCGCCATCGGGCTTCCATTGATTTTCATCTACTTTATACCATCCTAATGCAATCCGTGTGCGGCCTGCTTGCAAGATTGCCGCTAATGGCATTTTCGCAATCGGTTGCGCGGCAGCAAGTATATCAAGTGATGGAATTCCAATAACTGGCAACTTACGCGCCAATGCCAATCCTTTAACAAAGGATAGTCCCACGCGCAAACTGGTAAATGAACCGGGACCGATCGCAACGCCCAGCGCTTCGATATCGGATATCTTAACCTCGGCGCGTTTAATCAACTCTTCAAATGCCGGCGCCAGTTCAACGGTATGATGCTGATGGCTCTGCCACATCATCTCAACAATGACATTGGCTCCATCATACAAAGCGAGTCCCGTTTGGGCGGTGGATGTATCAACAGCGAGCAACATCACGCGGCTCCAAACATATTTGTTTGAAGTTCAGTCAACACTTCATCATAACGCGCGCCGTTCGCTTTAAAGTTCATCTGCCTTTGTTCCTCGTCTCGGTATTCAAGGCTGACCCATAATCTCTCGTTGGGCAACACGGAAATAATACGATCCGCCCATTCGACGATCAACGCGCCGCGGGTGAGCATCGAGTCGAAGTCGAGTTCAGCCGCTTCCGGCGCCGACTCGATGCGGTACGCGTCCATGTGAAAAAGCTGGCACGCGTCGGGACGGCGATATTCGTTAATCAAAACGAACGTCGGACTCGAAACTGCATCGAGCGAACCCCAGCCTTGCGCCAATCCCTGCACGAGCGTGGTCTTGCCTGCGCCGAGATCGCCCTGCAAACAAATCAAATCCGATGGTTGAAGCAAACCACCGAGTCGCATTCCAATGCGTCTGGTTTGCTCCGCGCTTCGGCTGAAGAACTCAAAAGTGTGTTTATCCAAAATGGGCACGCAAGGATTATACGTCAGCGAGAGAAGAATTTCCAGCGGCGAATAACGGCATCAACTACAGTTAAATCATTCATTTGATTAAACGTATGCGTTGCAAGAATCTTTGCATGATGCGGTGGTTCAAACGAAGACTCGGTAATCTCTTCGTATTCCGTTTCACTCAACTTGACAATGTGATTGAATTTAATTGCGTAACCATATCGGTGTGAATTATCCTGTGAAGGACGAATCAAGTTTCCATCACGGATAAAGATTCTTCCTGCCGGACGTGCAGAATGAATATCATGAACAATCGGATTCAATGGATGGCGCGTCCAACGATTTGAGAGCGGATCATCGCTAAAAAACAGATACAAAGAGTCTAGGCTTGAGCCATTTTTTTCTTTAACATTGGCAAACAACCACCATTTATTTTTATGTTCCAGTAAAGTCGCATCCACTACATAAATATTATTCATCAATGTTGTTGTCAATTCCCATTGATCGGGAAAATGCACACAGCGATAGATTTCAAGTGTGCGGTTTTGTGCAGTCTCTGGCAACATAAACATCTCGCCGCGATATTCAAAGATGAATGGATATGAAAGATGATAAGGACGTTCAAGCACAACCTGATGAGATTTTAGATTACCTTCTTCATCGAGCGTCAGACAGGCAATTCGCCCTCGGCCGGTTGCATACATTTTTTCTTCGATAAAGATGTGATTTTGTTTTTGGTGGACAACAATAAACGGGTCAGCCCAATAACGATCTTTCGTTGGAATCAAAGAATGAAATGCAGACCATTGCAATGATTCGTAATTCACACCTTTGGCAGTAAAGATTCCCCATTGATCAAGAAAGAAAAATGAAGTGATAGTTTTATCAATTCGGCAAAACAGCCGAGCAAAAAAAGATTGAAGCTTCATTCAACCTTCCAATGTGCTTTCGCCATCGGTCAAGATATAAAAACTACGCGAGACGCCTTCGCCTTGATCGAAAACAAAGTCGGTGACGATATAACCTTTTGCAAAAGCTGTCTCGAAGAATTCGCGCGAGAAGAATCGCCAGTCGCGCGCAATGGCAAAATCCGCAGACTTGAGTGCCATAAAGTCGGAAGGTATCTCTGCTGCGATGAGTTGTGCTCCGAGCGCAGGGACATGTTCGGGCGGAGGCGGCAAATCATCAGGTCCGGATTGAAGCGAATAGAGTGGATGCACTCCGACGCGCGCTAAGTGACTCAATCTCAAAGTCGGGCGCGCACGTTTGCTTAATCGCTGTTCGACGCGTTTGGTATTGATCCACCAGTCCACTTGAAAACGATCGGAAGGCAAACCGGCATTGAGTCCGTCGCGCATATCGCCATATTCAGAGCGGTGATACGTGGAACACACCGCGCCCAGCCGCGCGATGTTGAGATGCGCGTTACGGCTCAGGAGCGGATCATACGTCCATGTGACATGATCGAGTCCCTGATGTCTCACCACTTGCCATTGTGCGCGCTTGAGCGCAAAGCCCACGCCGCCATCGCGATGATCGGGATGAACGCCGAGTATGTGCGAACAATGTTTGGGACGCGGCCCATCCGGCGTGGACTCGAGTCCGGGAAAACCGAAGATGAAACCAATCAATTCATCATCAGCAAACGCGCCTAACAACACGCCGCCATTGTGAGCGGCGGTGATCAGCACATGCGCAGGAACGACATCTGTCTCACTGCCGGGCCAGACTTCACGCTGGAGCGCCTCAACCGCGGACATTTCTTCGATGGTTTCCAACAGACGGATATTCCAAATAGGCATAGTTAAAATCGAAACGTGCGAACACTTTCAAGGATTTTTTCGGCAACCTCTGACGATGTTTTGCTAACTCGCATCCACGCTGATTCGTACCACGGCAAACGTTTAAGATAATCGAGACGATAGGTGAAACGCGCCGGCATCAATCCAAATTGACGCGGCAGGTTATCCACCGGACAGGTGCGGTTGACCGCTACATAGTCGAGCCAGAACGAGGATACAGGAAAGTTCGGCCAGAAGGATTCGAGGGTGACGTTCAAAGCGCGCATCGTGGTCGGCGAAAGACCAATCAGCCAACGATGTGTATGCTGTAAATCCATAATGATCTCAACAATTTGTCTTAAGCTGAAATTTTCGCTCCCGCCGATTTCATAAGTGTGATTGATCGTCTCAGGATTATCGAGCGACCAGATCATTACATTTACTAGATCATCCACCCATAAAGGTTGAAGCATGGAAAGTCCGCCGCCGGGTAAAGGAAAAATTCCGGGTGCGGCGCGCAAGAGATAGACTAGGCTCGTGGTGAAATGATCTTCTTCGCCAAAAACGATGGAGGAACGAAAAATCGTATAAGGGACTCCTGAACGGCGAATATGTTCTTCAGCAATGCCTTTGGCTTTGAACACGGGATATCCAGAAGAGCGGCTGGCGCCAATATGGCTGAGATAAACCATACGCTTAACTCCGGCATCCACCGCCATGCGCGCCAGATTATCCGTGCCGCGCATATCCACCGCCAACAGATTCGCATCGCGTCCCTGCGATTCGGCGCCGGCGAGATGAAAAATCGTATCCACATCTTTCAACGCGGCACGGAGGGCGCGCTCATCCGAGAGGCTGGCGACTGCCGCTTCAACGGGAACTCCGATGGGAAGTCGAGGTGAACGACGTGAAGGACGAATCAACACGCGGACCTCGCGTCCGGTCTCGAACAAATGGCGAATCAGCGAACGACCCACAAAGCCAGTCGCGCCAGTGACTAAAATCATAGCGAGATTATAGCAGAGGAGCTGGACAGGTTATCGAGGATACACTGGCAAAGTTATTTTGAAATTGAAAGGCACGCGGCGTGTTACTAAACTATAATGTACGTATATTACCCATGGGGGATAAGAGACCTCCCTCGAAAAGTATTGTATAAATTTTATTTTTGAGATAGTTTAATTAGAAAATGGCAAGCGAATATTGGGTAGAAGTGAGCAAGTGGAGTTTAGAGAACAGGATAGCATCTTGAAGAAAGAAGTGAGGACAACTGTCAGACCTAAAAGGAAGAAAGCGGATCAGGAACCGGACCAGTTTTCTTTCCTTTTCGACGCTAATCCTTTGCCGATGTGGATCTACGATCTGGAAACCTTGCGTTTCCTCGAGGTCAATAAGGCGGCGGTAAAACATTACGGCTATTCGCGCGCTGAGTTTTTGCGGATGCATATCTCGGACATCAGCCCGAAAAAGGTGGAGACGCGGCCGCAACATTCTGGGAAATGGAAACATCTTAAGAAAGACGGCACGATCATCTCTGTAGATATCACGTCCCATAAATTGATTTACAAAAAACATAACGCCGCGTGGATCGTTGCCGAAGACATTACAGAATCCAAGCGAACCCGCTCCGCCCTAAAGGACAGTCAAGCTGAATTAATAGATATCGTTAATTCCGTGATGGACGCCATCATCGTCACCAATGATGCCCAGCGTGTTGTGCTATTCAATCCTGCGGCCGAGAAGATGTTCCAGCATTCTGCTGCAGAGGTCATCGGTAAGTCGTTAGGCTTACTGATACCTCAGCCTTTCCGCAAGACTCATAAAGATCAGGTTCTGAAATTCGGCAAATCAGGGAGAACGAAGCGTTCGGCGCTTCACTTGGGAGCGGTATTCGGCTTGCGCGCTGATGGAACCAAGTTTCCAGCGGAAGTCGCGATCTCAACGCTGAAAATATCGGGCAAAAATCTTTATACCGCTATCGTGCGCGACATCAGCGAACGCGTACAATCCGAAGGAACCCTGCGTGAAAGCGAGGAGCGCCTCCGAAATTTGTACAAGATTACGGTTGAATTGGCAACACTAAAAGATGTTCCCTCGTTATTACAAACCATTGCAAAAGATGTAGCGATGATGTTGGGCGTACCGGGAGGATCGATATATCTACACAGCGCATCACATGCGAACTTGGAGGTGGTAGCAAGCACAGACTCCAATCTGCCTATGGGTACACGGCTGCGTCTGGGCGAGGGAATGACCGGGCGAATTGCCCACTCTCGCGAACCCATGATCATAGATGATTACCAAAGCTGGGATGGCGCCGCGCATCAGTATCAGGGTCAACCTTTTTATAGCGTTCTCGGCGTTCCCATGCTTTATAGCGGCGAGTTGATTGGCGTATTAGTGGCGCACGGTCTGCACGCCACATTATCGGCGAAAGAGGACAATCGCAAATTTACTGAACGAGATATGCGCTTGCTTGCCTTATTTGCCAGCGCAGCGGCCGGCGCGGTTTATAGCGCGCGCTTGCTTGAGTCGGAACGGAAACGCCGTCAGGAGGCAGAGACTCTCCAAAAAGCCGCCGCCGCTCTTGCGTCAAGCTTGAATGTGGAACAAATTCTCAATTCACTATTGGATGGACTCGCACTAGTTATTCCGTATAGCAATTCAGCGGTATTTATCGAAGAGGGTAAATCCATACGCTTGGTGGCAGAAAGAGGTAACAGCACAAACAATCTCATCGGTGAGTCATTTTCGCTTGAAGACAGTATGGAAAAATACGTGTTTGAACAGCGCGCCCCGCTGATCCTCGGCGATTTACAGGCTGATCCACGCTTCCGTACTTTTGACCATTCACAGGTTATCCGCGGTTGGATGGGAATGCCTTTGATGGCGCATGAGAAGGTGATTGGGTATCTGGCGATTGCCAATACTCAGCCAAATAGTTATGACAAGTCATACGCTGAACTTGCAATGGCTTTTGCAAATCAGGCCGCGACGGCCATTGAAAACGCGAGACTGTTCCAAGACGCAGTGCGATACGCGCAGAGATGGGCTACTCTACACGCCGTGAGTCAAGAACTTGCGCGCATCAGCGAAAACCTTGAACAGGTATACACTTCTATCTATAATGCGGCGACCAAGTTAATGCCAGCAGAGGTTTTCACAATCGCCCTCGTGGATGATAAACGTGCCTATATGGATGCGGTATATCTATTTGATCGTGGTGAACGCAGTCCTGCCATGAAAATTCCGTTGGGGAAGGGATTTTCCAGTAAGGTAATCGCGAGCGGTATATCCATCAAAGTTGACGATGATCTGGAAAGCCAAGTTGACGGGATACCTTTTGGCGCTCCCGAGATGGCGCGCTCGATCTTAGCCGTGCCATTACGCGTGGCCGATAAGGTTATTGGAGCAATCTCAGTCCAAAGTTATAAGCCTAACGTATATGGTTCAGAAGACCAGCTGCTGTTGGAACTACTAGCGACTCAAGCCGCCATCGCTATCGAGAATACACGCTTATTCGAAGAAACCCGCCACAATGCGCAGGAATTCAAAGCGCTGTATGAGACAACCCGCGACATATCCTTGCAACAAGATAGCGACTCGCTCTTAAAAATAATAATCAAACGCGCGACCGAATTGCTTCATAGCCCTACGGGCGGTTTCTATATTTACAACGCTCAACGTCAAGAACTTGAAAATTCTTTTTCCATTGGCCTAGATATGCAGGCAGGGACGCACTTGAAACTAGGAGAAGGGGCCTCAGGGCGCGTCGCGCTCACCCGTAAGCCAATTCTCGTCAACGATTATCAAAACTGGGAGGGACGTTCAGTAAAATATGAGGGCGTTCCATTCCATGCCGTCCTTGCCGTTCCGATGCTTTATAGCGGAGAATTGATCGGCGTGCTAGACGTGAGCGAGTATGGTGACTCAGAACGCATATTTACACAAGACGATGCAGACTTGTTGTCGTTGTTTGCTGCACAGGCCGCCAGCATCGTGCACAGTGCGATGCAATTCGAGCAAATCAGCCGCCGCGCGGAAGAACTAGAGATAATGACACAAATCTCTTCGGCACTGCGAACGGCATCGACGCGCAAAGAAATGTTGCCAATTATCAGCGAACAATTAACCTCCTTGTTAAAAGCAGACTGCACACTATTTGCTGCTTTTGATCCTACGGAAAAAGAATTGTTGATAGAACAAGCCAGCGCCTCGATTGCGCCTCTGGTTGGACGGCGCGTGAAACAGGGCGAGGGATTATTCGGACACCTAATCGAAAGCGGCGACCGATTTATCAGCGCAGATATTCGGACGAATAACCAACTCGCAGATCCACAACTCGTCGGCAATCTGCATAGCGTGGCGATTATTCCTCTGATCGTTCAGGAAGAAAGAATCGGTTTGATCGGGATCGGCCGCGAAGAAAAAAATGGCATGCTGCCGCCCGCCTTTAGCGAGCGCGAAATCAATCTATTTACTGGCATCGGCGACATGGTCGCCAATGCCATCCAACGCGCCAGCCTTCACGAGGAAACGGTACGCAATAACGAACAGTTGGTTATCGTGAATCAGCTTGGGCGATCTTTGACAGAGACGCTGAACGCTCAAACCGTTTACGAGCGTCTTGCCCGATCCATCCTCAACCTCCTGACAGATACATCCACCGTTTACATCTTTATCTACGATGAAGAAAAAAAGAACATCCGGCCTATATACGTCATCCATCATGAGCGCGTGTTGGATGTTTCAAAGGCAGTAGATATCCCGCTGGGAAAACCTGAACAGGGGACGCTCAGCCAAATCATCTACACGGGCGAGCCGATGATCGTCAATCAGCTTGAAGAATTTTATAAAAATAAAAACGTTGTGCCTAGTCTGCTTGAAGCCGCGGCACTGCAAACAGAATCAGCCCTGTATGTTCCCCTCATTTCCAGCAACAAAGTAATCGGCGTAATCCAAGTACAAAGCCATTTGCCGCGACGCTACACCCCCTCCGACGCTAGATTGCTGGGATTGGTTGCAAATACAGCGGCAGTGGCGATTCAGAACGCACATCTTTTTGGCCAGCTGCAGGAACGCGTCGAGCAGTTTGCCGCGCTCCATTCGATTGATCTGGTGATCGGCTCCACCACCGACTTGCGTATCAGTTTGCAGGTTGTGCTTGAATCGATGATCCGTTTGCTAAAAATAGACGCGGTAGGAATATTGCTCTATAACCCCGCCACACTCAATCTCGAATATGCGGGCGGAGTGGGATTCCATTCAGATGTTACTCGGTCGGTTGTCCGCCTCGGAGAAGGCTTGGCGGGCCGTGCCGCATTGACCCGCGAAGTGATCGATGTTCCTGATCTCACAAAAGCCGAACTTCCATTGCCACTTCGGCAAATGATCGAGCGCGAAGGATTCGTTTCGTATCGGTGTCTTGCTCTGGTTGCGAAGGGTGAAGTAAAAGGCGTGCTTGAGTTTTATCATCGCTCCGCGCTTCCGTCTAATCCAGAATGGAATGATCTTCTCAATCTACTGGCCGGTCAAGCCGCAATCGCGATGGATAACGGAATGCTCTTTCGCAACCTCGAACATGTAAACACCGAGCTTGAGCTTGCTTATGACGCTACCATCGAAGGCTGGTCGCAGGCATTGGAATTACGCGACCATGATACCAGCGGTCATACCCGCCGCATGTTGGACATCACGATCGCTTTGGCGCATAAAATGGGAATCTCGGATGCTGAATTTCCGAATATTCGCCGCGGCGTGCTATTGCACGACATCGGTAAAATGGGCGTGCCAGATCATATCCTGCTCAAGCCGGGCCCGCTCGACGATGAAGAATGGAACATCATGCGTAAGCATCCATTAAATGCATACAACCTGCTTTCTAAAATTACCTATTTGCGGTCAGCACTCGATATTCCATATTGTCATCACGAGAAATGGGATGGCACCGGTTATCCGCGCGGCTTGAAGGGCGAACAAATCCCATTATTTGCGCGCATGTTTTCGGTTGTGGATGTTTATGATGCACTCTTATACGATCGTCCTTATCGCTCCGCCTGGCACAAAGAAAAGGTGATTGATTACATTAAAGATCAATCGGGCAAATATTTTGATCCGCGTATGGTGGAAGCTTTTATCGAAATGATCGGCTGATTACGCCGCGCAACTCACATGACGATTCATTCTGCAACTGCTCTGGCTCATCCGAACATTGCCGCCATCAAATATTGGGGAAATCGCGACGACGCTTTGCGGCTTCCCGTTAACGATTCGATCTCGATCAATCTCGACGGGTTGTTTACGCGGACCACAATTAGCTTTCAGCCATCCTTACCATTCGACGAATTAATCATCAACGGAAATGAAGTAGCTGGTTCAGCGCTCGAGCGCGTTTCGCTGATTCTCAATTTGGTTCGCGATATGACTGGGATCAAAGAACGCGCCGAAATTGTCAGCGAAAATAATTTTCCTTCCGGCGCGGGGATTGCTTCCTCGGCATCCGCATTCGCGGCGCTGGCTTTAGCATCCAGCAAAGCGGCGGGATTGAATTTGAGTGAACGCGAACTTTCAATATTGGCGCGGCGCGGTTCCGGCTCGGCGGCGCGCTCCATTCCAAACGGATTCGTTGAATGGCAAATGGGAACCAGCGATGAAGATTCGTTTGCATATTCCATTGCGCCGCGCGAACATTGGGAGTTGACCGATTGCATTGCAATTATTAGTGCGTTGCATAAAAAAACCGGTTCCACGGAAGGACACGCGCTGGCAAGCACCAGCCCGTTGCAAGCCGCGCGCGTGGCTGATGCGCCGCGTCGAATCGAAATTTGTCAGCGCGCGATCCTAGAACGCGATTTCGATTCGTTCGCATCCATCGTTGAATTGGATTCAGATATGATGCACGCGGTGATGATGACATCCCAGCCCGCGCTTCATTATTGGCTTCCGGCTTCGATGGCAGTGATGCAAGCCGTGCGTGAGTGGCGCGAGGCGGGCACATCCGCTTGTTATACGGTGGATGCCGGTGCGAATGTCCATGTCCTTTGTCCGGAGAAAGAAGCGGATGAAGTTTCGATGCGTCTCCGCAAAATTCCCGGCGTCAAGGATGTATTAACCACGCGCGTCGGAGGTCCGGCAAGGATCGTCGAAGAATAGTCCAAGGGGTAAGAGACATCCGCATTCGTTCATCCATGCTTTATCTTGTGCTAATGTAAACAGGATATAATGAATTGGCTTTTTATAAGCCGAGGTAATGAATGAATATTTCCATCCTATCTGCTGTGATTTTTGTAGCTGTGTTCGCTGGCGTGATCATCACGCATGAATTCGGTCACTTTATTGTGGCGCGTCTTTTAAATGTTGAAGTCGAAGAGTTCGGCATTGGATTTCCGCCGCGCATCACAACCTTATTCCGTTGGAAGGGCACAGAGTTCACACTTAACTGGCTGCCGCTTGGCGGCTTTGTGAGACCGAAAGGCGAGAACGATCCGAATATTCCGGGCGGACTCGCCGCATCCAGTCCGTGGACACGCTTGGCGGTTTTGTTCGCAGGTCCCACAGTGAATCTTTTAACAGCGGTGATCGTGTTCGCTTATTTGTTTTATCAAATGGGCGTTCCCGATTACAACAAGGTGCAGGTTGGGGATGTTGTTCCCAATTCGCCAGCCGCGCAGGCCGGCATTCAAGCCAACGATATTGTGTTGAGCGTGAATGGACAAGCCATCTCGGACCCGAACACTTTGCATGACGTGATCTATGCCAACTTGGACAAACCTGTAACGCTCATCCTTCAACGCGGCAACAAAAATGTAACCGTCATCGCCACGCCATTGAGTTCGCGCCCATCAGATCAGGGTGCGCTGGGCATTTCCATGGGATATGCAATGGTGCGCTCCGGTTCGATCATCGAATCAACGGGCTACGGCGCTCTGGCTGTTTATGATCAAATTAGTTTGTTGGTTTCGCTTCCGGCGGAAATGGTGCGCGGACAAATCACACCGGATCAGGGACGCTTTGTAGGACTCAAAGGAATCTACGATCTGTTCGGGCAAGCTGTCAGCCGAGATATCCAAAGCCGACAAACCGCGCAAGCGACTCCGCCTTCCGCATCTTCTTCATCCGGTTCATCCGCGCCGGTTAATCCGCAGGCGCCGACCTACTTCACGCTTCAATTGATTGGCATTCTTACCATCAGTGTTGGCTTCATCAATCTGCTTCCATTCCCTGCGCTGGATGGCGGACGAATCTTTTTCGTTCTTCTGGAATTGATCCTGCGCCGCCGCGTCAAACCCGAATTTGAAAATTATGTTCATGCAGTTGGCTTTGCCATCCTGATCGTCTTTATGATCTACGTCAACGCCATGGACTTTATCCATCCCGCTATCATCAATTTGCCGAAATGAATGAGTCAAACCTTCCTTTTCAAAAAACGATTGATGAATTACTCGACGGTAAAAAAAGTTTATCGCGATCTTCTCTGAGAAACTTTTCCGATATTGATTCCATTTCGCTGAATCTCCTGCTCGAAGCCTGGCCTCGTATCGCGCCGGAACGCAAACGGCTCCTGCTCGAAGAACTTCAAACCCTATCTGACAACGACACGCTCGTCAGCTTTGATGATCTGGCGCGCGCATTGCTCAACGACTCGGACGCGCAAGTTCAGGCTGGCGCCATTCGTCTGCTTGGTGAATGCAATGATATAAAGCTCATTCCGATCTATTTGAAAATATTATCCAGCGATAAAGATGCCTCCGCGCGCGCGGAAGCCGCCTCGGCACTGGGAAAATTTGTCCAATTGGGAGAGCTGGAAGAGCTCCCGAAAAAGACTCAGCGACGAATTGAAGATGCGTTGTTCGAAAAAATCAACAGCGAAGATGATGCGAATGTTCGTCGTCAGGCGCTCGAAGCGATCGGTTATTCATCCCGCCTCGAAGTCGCCACGTTGATCGAATCAGCTTTTCATCGCGAAGACCCGGATTGGCAAGCCAGCGCCTTATTGGCAATGGGACGTTCATCGGATGAACGTTGGGGAGAAAATGTGATTCCGAAAATATTGGATGAAAATCCGCGCGTGCAATTGGAGGCGATTAAAGCCGCAGGCGAATTGGGATTAATATCTGCGCGCGAGATATTGCTCAAAATGCTCGAAGAAGATGAAAATGATGAGCTGGTTGTGAACGCGGCAGTCTGGTCGCTTTCGCAAATCGGCGGCGAAGACGCGCGTATCTATATTGAAAGTCTGATCGATGAGACCGATGACGATGACCAGGTTGAATTCCTCGAAGAGGCATTGGATAATCTAGCTTTTACCGAAGACCTCGCTAAGTTCGATCTGCTCAATCTGGATCTGGACGATAATCTCATAGATCAAGAGGAATGAACTGTATAAAAAAGGCAGGGCGGGTTACAATATATTTATGCCTTGGTTTGAACTCTTCTCCGAATTGAATGAATATCAAATCAAAATCATTGTTGGGACAATTCTCAGTCCGCTAACCCTGACGCGCTTGTTGGTTTTCCTGACGAGGTAAACGTGAAACGAATCCGGAAATCCATTTTCTTTTTTCTGTTCGCTTTGATCTGCTTAGGGTTTACGAGCATGCCCCAAGCTCAATCCGGATTCAACGCCACCAATGTCAACATATCCTATAACTTCGGTCAGCAGATCACGTTTCTCGCGCGGCTGACATCGAGTGTTCCGATCAAACAAGCTTTCATATCATTCCGGGATGTCAACGAACAAAACACGCGCGTTGTGCCTCTTACACTCAACGCCGACGGCTCGACCACTTATCAATACGACGCCAGCCAACATTTGATACCGCCTTTTGCAACCATCGAATTTTCATATCAAGCAACGCTGACAAATAATCAAAGCGTTACCACCGGACCGTTTTATTTCCGATACGATGACAATCGCTTTGCATGGAAAGAACTCACCGATGGATCACTGACAGTGCATTGGTATAACGGGGACGATACATTCGGTCAAGCCGCGCTGGATGCGGCGCGCGCAGGCCTGCAAGGCATCAGCCAAACTTTTCCGGTCTCGCTGAATTCGCCCGTTGACGTTTATATCTATTCCACCTTCGATGATTTAGTCAGCTCATTAACTCTGGGCGGCCGGCAATGGGAAGCGGGTCACGCCGATCCATCCTTGGGAATTGGAATGCTCGCCGTTTCTCCAAGCGATACGCAATCCATTGATCTGCAGCAATTGGTGCCGCATGAGCTTACCCACATCATGCTCTATCGCTTTTTGGGCAATGGGTTTAATAGCTTGCCAGCTTGGTTAGAGGAAGGCATCGCTTCGATGGAGGAACTTTATCCGAACCCAGATTATGCCAACGCGCTCGCCGCAGCCAGCAAAAATAATTCGTTATTATCCTTTGCCGACTTATGCACTTCCTTTCCCGCCGATAGCGGGCGCGCTTATTTAGCTTTTGCCGAGTCTCAATCCTTCGTCCGTTTCCTTCGTGATACCTATGGCGATACCGGCATCGTCGCATTGACTCAAGCCTACGCCGATGGCCTCGATTGCGATCTCGGCGCGACGCGCGCGGTGGGCGTGCCGCTCAATCAACTCGAAGTGCGCTGGCGCGAAACGGTGCTTGGGCAAAATGTCGCAGGCGTCGCGGCGCAAAATCTTTTGCCGTATCTCATCATCCTCGGTCTGACGCTGATCGTCCCGGTATCAGGCGCCATCGGCATGATCGTGACCGGGAGAAAAAATGCCCGCTGAAACTGTGCGTGTGCATGTCTGGGTCAAAGGCTTGGTGCAGAATGTTGGGTTCCGCGCGCATGTTGAATATAATGCGCGCCAACTTGGCGTCACGGGCTGGGTGCGAAATGTCGGCTACGATACCGTCGAAGCCATTGCGGAAGGTGAACACGAAAAAGTGGATCGCTTTATCGAATCAATGAAAGCGGGTCCGCGCGCCAGCCGCGTGAATGAATCAAAAGTCGAATGGGAAAATGCAAGCGGAGAATTTGAAGAGTTTGATGTAAAAAGAAGTATGTAATTGACCTGTTTATAGAAATCAGCCTATAATATCCGAAGAGAGGTCACTATGGTCATGGCGACATTATCCACATTATTTTCCACGCTCGGCACGGCGGCGAACACCACCAAGGCCTTCAAAGAATTGCTCGCACATAAGAAAGGCGAGGAGCGCTTGTTGCTGGAAGAATTAAAGCGTGACTCCACGCTTTCATGGCTGGTGGTGAACCGCGAGGTTGAAGCGAAGAAAATTATTCCTCAATTAGCTACGAAAACTTATGATCATCTGCTGGAGGAGAATTACAACTTCAACAGTCTGGTGTCATCCAGCAAACGGCTTGTCAAAGGCGGAACCCAATTCGAAGACAGCGATTTGTCTTCGTTCATCGGCAAGGATGTGTCGAATCTCGTCGAGGCGATTTATGACCGCATCAAAGAAATGAAAGTGATCTTTGAGGTGGACCCCGACGATGAACGCATTGATTGGAATCGGCGCGTGATCAATTTGCACAAACGGATTTTATTATTAATATTTCATTTAAAAGGCTGGACAAATTAATACAATGTGACGGTCATCTTTAAGATGACCGTCACGCTTTTATACAAACCCCAAGCCTCGTTCCTTCATCGAAACAAATTTTCCTTGACCAACAATCAAATGATCAAGCACTTCGACATCCAATAATTTTCCAGCTTGGAAGATAGCACGCGTCACCGCCACATCGTCCGGGCTTGGAGTCGGGTCGCCGCTGGGATGATTATGCACCATGATCAATGCAGTTGCATTGCGTCGAATCGCGGCTTTGAAAATTTCTCCCACGCGAACCTGCGATGTGTTCACCGAGCCGCGATAGACCTCGACAATATCCAACACATGATTGCGCGTGTCAAGCAACAACACACGCAAATGCTCCTGCTCCAACGCCGACATTTCATATTGCACCAACGCGGCCGCGTCGGCCGGACTATTGATGGTTGGTCGCTCCTCGGTTGATTCAAGCGTCAGCCGTCGTCCCAATTCGATCGCGGCTTTGATCTGCGCGGCTTTGGCTTCGCCAATTCCATGTTGATTGACCAGCTCATCAAACGGAGCGCGATGTAGACCGCTTAATCCGCCAAATTGTTGTAACAAGCGCTGTCCAACCTGAACCGCGTTCTCACCATGCACGCCAACGCGCAATAAAATGGCGATCAACTCGGCGTTGCTCAACGCTTGCGGTCCAAGCGATGACAATCGTTCACGCGGACGTTCGGTTTCATGCAAGTCGGTGATTCGATAAATAGGATGCGCAGTATCGCTCATGATTTAGTCCCTTCCCTCAAACAACAAAACAAATTTCATTTCCACCAACTCATTGCGGCGACTGGAAATATTTTTGATAAAGAGCATCGCTGACAAAAGCCAAGCCCGTACCGTTCCGATAAATCAAATGAAAGCCGGTCAGCTGGCCTTTGGATGCATCTGAAAAAAATTGGTGTACAGCCTGAAAGGCATTCTTGTTGATGGCGTTGGCGCTGGCGCCCGGCTGGGTATAATCGGAGATACGTTGCTGCCAGAGCAAAATAATATCCGGTTTGTACTTTTGGACAGTCGCATAGTTTGTGGTCACGTAAAAGGAAATCACATGGCTGGAAGCGGAATCGGGGAAATACATTCGAACGTCGTCGAAGATCACATAGGTTTGATTCAACGGAAGCACATGCAAATATTGTTCATCCAATGTATTGTAAAACTGGATCGCAGTATTGGTTTGCTCGCGAGTAAGATCATTCTGATAAAGCTTTATATCCGCTAACAAATAATTCACGGCCTGATAGCCAACAATAAGAACAACAATTGCCAGCCATAATTTGTTTCCCCAAGACTTCAAAAATGAATTAATAAATTTTTGAGACAACCAAGAAGCGGGTTTGACTTCAAAAGCCGTCGCAACGCAACTGAACAAAGGAATCAGGATAGGCAAAAAGTAGTGAGGCAGTTGAGCAGAAACAAAGTAGAGAATATAAAAAGAAAACGGAATCGTCCAGCACAGGATCAGGATATGCAGAACCGGCTTGGACGATTTCCAAATTCCCAGCAACAACACCAACAGGATGAAAATCAGAAATGGCGGCCAGGCAAGGCCGGCAAGCACCCTGAGCCATGTAAATGAGTCTTTTACATAATAAAGAGTGTAACCTTGTGTCATGGTATTCTTAATGTGGCCGATGAGCAACAACATCTGCTGGCGTTCGCTTGAGATCAAAAGGAACGGATCGCTGGCAACGATTACGAGAACTAGCACAGCAACGAATACCAGCGCAACGGGAAACGCCCGCTTCCATGAAATCCGTTTTTGTTGGATGCCGATCAAGATGTAAACGGGAATTGTTAAAAAGAAGAATAGCCCCAGCACCTTTGTGCCAGTAGCCAATCCGCACGCAACCGCGGCAAGCTGAAAGTTGATTCCAAACTTCAATTCGTCGCGATCCAAAAAGAAAAAGACGAGAACGACGAATAAAACCGTCAGGCTGTCGGCGTGCCACCAAAGATCGTTCTCGACCACTGCGGCAATCAACAACAAGAAGATAAATGTGACGATGGATGTAAGAGAAGAACGAAACTTCGTCTGTGTATAAACCATCAGCAGAATCGCCAGTATCATGGGCAGGACGCTGATAAGTTGGCGCAGGAGCAATAACGCCAGTTGGACATTCTGGCTGTTGAGCGCATTCATCAGTTTGAGCGGCAAAAGAACAAGCGCACTGCTGCCATAAAACGGAAAGCCGTAAGAGTAATCGCCATAAAGGATGAATTTATGAAGAGCGTGCCGTAGACTGCCGCCGCTCAGCATGTAGAGCGGGGTTGGATACTGGATATGCTCGTCCGGCGAAAACACCGAGACCATCGAATAAGTTTTGGCGCCGGTTGCATTGGGAAAAATAAACGCGACGAAATAGATCGCGCCAATGGCAAGCAGTAACCAAAGAATTCTTTTTTGTGTGCGATCCATCATCTTAAGATTGAATATTCCCAACCAATCCCAATTCAGGCGCGATGCGGCGCATCGCTACGATCACATTGCCCACGTGTTCCCATAATTCCACGCCAAAATCTTCAGCGGCTTTCGCCATTTCTTCGCGGTCGGTGCCGGCGGCAAAAGCTTTGTCCTTCCATTTCTTTTTAACGGAAGACGGTTCCAGGTCAAGAAGAGAACGAGATGGACGCACCAACGCAACGGCAGTGACCAAGCCGGTAATTTCATCGCAGGCATTCAACGCTTTGCGTCTCAATGTATCACGCGGCACTCCCGTCGCATCGCCGTGACTCAAAATATCCTGAATGATATCTTCGCTGACGCCGCGTTCGCGCAGAATTGGCGCGCCTTGAATCGGATGCTGTTCCGCAGTGGGATGAATCTCCCAATCGAAATCGTGGATCAGGCCAAGCAATCCCCAAGTCTCCACATCTTCACCGAATTTCTCGGCATAGAAACGCATCGAGGCTTCCACTGAAAACATGTGGCGTACCAGACCTTCATTCTTAACAAATTCGCGTACAAGGGCAAGAGCTTCTTCGCGAGTCATGGATTCTCCGTAAAAATAGGTTCAGGTTTGCCAAGCACTGGCAAAGGTTTTTCAATATACACGTCCCAGAACGCTCCGACCGTGGCAAGTTGTTCGCGGATATTCCAGATCAGCATCAAGGGCGGCCAGTAACGATAATTATTCGCGTCCACACCAACGGCTTGGACACCCAGCATATTGCACAAAAATAACGCACGCGGTAAATGAAATTGTTGTGTGACCAGTAATGCTGAATCGAGTCTAAAGATGGCTTTGGCGCGATAGCATGTATCATAAGTTCGACGGCCGGCATAATCAAGGACAATCGCATCATCCGGGACTCCGAGGCTCAGTGCGTACTGACGCATGGCTTCCGGCTCATTGTAATTGACAAAACGATTATCGCCGCTCATCAAAAGTTTTTCAACCTTGCCGCTCAAATAAAGTTGAACTGCTGTGTTGACGCGGTCACGCAGAATCAGAGTCGGCTGGCCATCGCGGGTGAGTCCTGCGCCGAAAACGATCGCGACGCGTTCAACAGGCGCGGTATCCACGGTGTAGGTACGCGTCCTTGCATACATTATCGTAATAATACGAGGCACAATCAAGATCAACAGTCCAACAGCCGCGAGAGTAATGAAAATATTTCGGATGAACTTCCAAATCTGTTTTGACATTCCCCGATTCTACCAATAATTATGGCGTACTTGTTGGTGCAGGAGTTTGAGTCGCGGTTGGCGTTGAGATCGGTGTATCAGTTGAGCTTGTTGCGGCCGATGTAGCCGTGGAAATCCCGCCTTCCGGCGTGGGCGTTGAAGTTGCCAGCGTGGCCAGATGTTGAGTCGCATCGTCGCGCATTTGCGAGGTCATGGCATCCGGCGACATGGCAAGCAAAGATTGCCAAGAGGTAATTGCGGCTTTCGGATCATTACGCTTCTCTTGAATCAAAGCAGTCCAATAAAGGACTAAAGCTTTTTGCTGATCCGTCTCGGCAAGCGTGCTGGTTGATCCGATGTGCAGGAGGGCGTCGCCGTAATGCGACTCTACATAAGAAACTCGCATCAACCCAAGATTGGCGTCGAATGAATTCGGGAAGTATTCGATCGCCTTGTGGATGTCGCCGTCCGCCGAATCAATATTATTTAATTCGAGATACGAAAGTCCGCGATAGAGATAAGCTTGCCGTTGCGTAGGATCGAGCGAAAGGGCTTTGGTCGATGCGGTGACCGCATCCTGATAATCGCCGGTCTCCTCGTAGGATTGTCCTAGCAAAGCATAAGCGCTTCCATCGCTTGGACCATAAGTAACATAGGTGTTAAGCGGCTTAATGGCATCTGAATACTGACCATTCGCAACATACGCCTGACCGAGGACAAGGTAATCCGGCACAAGCGTCAGATCAATTTGATTAGCTTGTTGCGCGGAAGCAAGTCCTTCTGAAATATTTCCCTGCGCCAAATACGCTTGGGCATATCCCAATTGAACCAACGCAGAATTAGGCATTCGCTTGCTGGCCGCATCAAGGTCGCTGAGAGCCATATCCGGTTGGTTATGATACAAGTAATAATTAGCGCGCTCGAGATATGCCTCGCCATAGTTTGGATCATCCTGAATCGCAGTGCTTAACAACTTTGTGATATCGGTATTAGGATCCCGAATCAAATTAGCGCGCGCTAATCCGAGATATGCAGGAGCAAAATTCTGATCAATGTGAAGCGATACGGCATACGCGTCTAGCGCGTCTTTATAATCACCCTGGAGGCGGTAGGCTTCACCGATGTCGTAGGGAACATCGGCGGCAGTTGGCTCGAGCGATTCGATCTGTTGCATATTCGTAATGTAAGAAGCCAAATCGCCGCTCTGATAAGCGGCTTGCGCGACATTATATTGATCCGCCGATTGCGGCGCGCGCGGCGTGTTGACGTAAAGCGGAGTCGCGGTGTATGAAACGCCCAACGCAGATGCCAATGATTGAAGTCCCGCCGTAGGCGTAACGACCTGTGCAGTTGCATTGACAAAAGTTGGCGTCAGAGTAAAAGTAGGCGAAGGTCCGGGCGTGTTGGTATTGAAAACGCGGAAGAACGAATTAGAGTTACGGCGCGGCAGTATCAGACCGCCAACCGCCAGCCCCACAATAATGATCCCAACTACAACGATGATTGCCAGCCGCGTCACAGGATTGGAGGTGCCTTTCGGCTTCGATTGTTCATGTGCCAGTAAAAGTTTCTCTTCCCAAGCGCGCGGACGATTGAGTGGGAATGGCTGAACATCCTCATCAGGCGGAGTGGCGCCGAGTAAAATCAAACCGCGTTTAGCGGAGGCATTTTCAGGGTCGAACTTGAGCGCAGTCTGCAGACAATAAATACGCTCCTTGTTGGTTTCCACCGCGGCGCTCATCCAGACCCAATAGGTCGCGTTATTTTGATCGGTCTTCAACAGGCGCGTCAGGATATCTTTGGCGCGGACTTTATCGCCCTCGCGCAACGCGTTGACCGCATCCTGAAACATGGTATCTTGAGGAGCATCTTCAGCCATAAGTTGATTGTAGTATAGGGG